>NZ_CP014870.1:1200000-1500000 GCF_001661075.1 Pseudomonas silesiensis | reverse complement strand
ACCGTCGACCTTGGTGACCCGCACGAAGCCTTTTTCCTCAGGAAGGTACTTCGGAACGCCTTCGAGTTTACGGGTCAGGCTGCCATCGGCGCCCTCGACTGTGGTGACATGCATCACCGAGTCACGCGGGGTAACCGGCCAGGGCGTATTGAACTGGGTGTAGGTCCAGCTCTGATTGCCTTCGCGCTTGAGCAACTTCAGGCTCTTGCATTCGTGAATCCAGGCGCAAGTGCCTGGCAGGTCTTCCTGCAAGGCACGCAGTTTGGCAATGGTGGTCTTCATCAGGGTGACGCCCTGGTAAGCCTTGTAATCGGAGCCAGCCACTTCACTGAGAGAGATCTTGATCCCGTCTTCGTTCTTGGCGACTTTCCAGTCTTCGGCCTGGGCGACCGATGTGGCCAGCACAACCGTCAACCCACAGAGCACAGCCATACGATGCAGCGAACCCATAATCTTATTCCTTATTGTTGAAGTTCCGTTCGTTGACCCCATCACGCCGCCGTCATTCGCTCCCACCATCCCAGCAATTTGATCGCTTCCTCACTGCTGTTTCCGCACACTTCGGCATCGGCTGCAAATGCCGAACACACGGCGGGACGTTCCGCCTTGCCGAAAATACTGCACAGGTTTTCTGAAGAGAGTTGAACGCAGCGTTCTCCCGCGGCCTTGCCATTGGGCATGCCGGGAATCGCTGAACTGATGGACGGGGCAATGCAACAGGCGCCACAGCCTTCACGGCATTTCATGACGACGAGCTCCTCGCGACGGGCGATGGGTTAAAGACGAGGCACAGGGTAACCGCTAAAACGGTCGTTTTAAATTACCTGGATCCGGTTTTTTCGCTCAAACGAACGTGACTGACCAGTCTCCGACAAAGTGTCTGGCCAACGGGTCACAGATGGCGGCAATTACCTCTTGAACTCGAACTCCAGCGCAGCGCCTTCCACGTCCCGGCGCTCCTCATTACGCAGTTGTAACTGCATTTCGTTACTGATCAGCCTGCCGTTGAGTTGGAACGGTGTGCTGTCGGCCTTGTCGCCGAACATTTGCGGCAGTACGGGATCGCGCCGCGGCAAGGGTACCGACCCGATGGGTTTGAATTCCTCGGCCATCTCCTCGGGCAGGCTCAAATCCAGATCGGCCGAAGGCAGCCTGATCTTCGCCACTTCACTGGCGGATTTGGACTTGGAGGCAATCGGCGCGCGTTTCTTCACTTTGGCCGCTTTCTTTTTGACCTTGGTCGCTGCGGCCTTCCTGGTCGGTGCCGGTTGTTTCGAGGTGGCGCTGGCTGCCGGTTTTTCCGGGACGGGAGCTGCCATGATGCCTGCCACCGGAAACGTCATCAGCAGGCATATCGACAGCCACACGGCGGGGAAAATCGCTTTCATGGACCCAACGGCACAAACGGCAGGAGTCATATGCTGGCCTGTTGCACGCAACAAGACAAGCACAGCCTGTCCACCCGTCAAAAACCGCCGGCCATCTCCTGACAGAGTTGGGTGGCGAGCATGCCCAGGGTCATCAATGCACGCTCGGCTTCACGGTTCCAGGGGATGCCGCAGTTCAGGCGAATGCAGTGATTGAACTGTTCGGTGTTACTGAAAATCAGCCCTGGCGCGATGCTGATGCCCTGTTGCAATGCGCGCACATGCAGTTCCTGAGTGTTGACCCTTCCCGGCAAACTGACCCACAGAATGAAGCCGCCGGTCGGCCGGGTCATCTGCGTGCCTTCGGGAAAATGCTGTTGCACCGCCAACTGGAAGGCGCTGAGGTTCTTGCGGTACTCCTGCCGGATGTAGCGCAAGTGCCGGTCGTAACCACCGTTCTCCAGATACGCTGCAATGCCCATCTGGGTGACGCTGCAGGCCGAGTGGGTGCTGAAGGTCTGCAAGCGCTGGATTTCCTGTTGGTACTTGCCGGCAATCATCCAGCCGATTCGCACGCCCGGCGACAGGGTTTTGGAGAAGCTCGAGCAATAGATCACCCGATCCAGCCGATCGTAGGCCTTGAGCGCCTTGGTGCGACCCTGCTCGAACATCAGTTCGCCGTAGATATCGTCTTCGACCACCTGGATATCGAAATCCGAGGCCAGTCGCAGCAGTTGCTTCTGGCGCTCTTCGGGCATGGTGCCGCCCAAGGGATTGCTCAGACGAGTGGTCAGCACCAGCGCCTTGATCGACCACTGGTTGGCTGCCAGTTGCAGGGCTTCGAGACTCATGCCGGTTGCTGGATCGCTGGGAATCTCGATGACCTTCAGGCCCAGCAAGTCAGCCAGCTGCAACAAGCCGTAGTAGGTCGGCGACTCGGCGGCGATCAAGTCGCCCGGCCGGGTCAGCACGCGCAGAGACATCTGCAGGGCGTCGACGCAGCCGTGGGTGATGACCACTTCCGAGGGATCGACCACCACGCCGGCATCACGCATGCGAATCGCCACCTGGCGCCGCAAGGGTTCGAACCCGGGGCTGAACATGTAGCTGAATGCCCGCGGACTATGGAAACGGGTGACTTTGGCCAACTGCTGGTGCAGCGCCCTGACCGGTAGATAATCGACGCTCGGTACCGCTGCGCCCAAGGGGAACACGCCCTCGCGGCGGGATTCGACCAACACTTGCTGAATGATGCTGCTGCGGGTGACCAGGCCGGGCCGCTCGACCCTGGCGATGTCCGGCGTCGGCGCGGTCAGCGCGGGGGTCTGGTGCACGTAGTAGCCCGACTGCGGCCGGGCACGTATCAGCCCCTGATCCTCGAGATTGGCGTAGGCCTGCAACACCGTCGCATGGCTGACGTTGAGCTGCGAGCTCATCTTGCGTACCGAAGGCACGCGTTCCCCCGGTTGATAGACACCCCGGCGGATGTCTTCAGCCAGTTGTTGAGCAATACGTTGGTAAAGCAAAAGATTGGTCATGACGCAGCACTCGATTTCACGGGCATTTTATTCTTGTGTGAAACAATACCGGAACAGTTTAGAAGTGTACGGGGACAGTTGCCACAATAGTCGACAGTACAGTCCAGTGTCAGCAAAATCTGTACTGCTTTATTGGCATGGCGCTAACGATTGTCAGGCGCAAAAAAACCCGGCGCTGCTGGGCAGGCCGGGCTTTCCAGTAACGCAACCCTTAGCGGGTAGCGCCCAGCTGGCCGTTTTCATCGGAGAACACAATTTCCACCCGACGGTTCTGCGCGCGCCCCCGTTCCGAGGCATTCACGTCCACCGGGTATTCATCGCCGTAGCCTTCGACCTGGATGCGTTTGTCGTCGATGCCCAGGTCCATCAGCACGTTCGCCACCGATTGCGCACGGTCGCGGGACAGCTTGAGGTTTTCCTGCTTGCCGCCAGTACTGTCGGCGTAGCCTTCGATGCGCACGACGCGCTTGGGGTTGAGCTGCAGGAACTGCACGATCTTCAACACCACGCGGTTGGCCGAACTTTTCAATTCCGCTTCGCCGGTATCGAACAGCACATCGCCCAAGGTCATCACCAGGCCACGGTCGGTCTGGGTGGTGGCCAGTGCGAGAATCTGTTCTTCGAGCCACTTGCCCTGTTGTTGCACGCTGAGCAATTTGGATTCGCGCAAGGCCAGTTGCAGGCGCTGACGCTCCAGCTCAAGCTTCGCCGCGCGCTCTTCGTTGAGCACCTGGTTGGTGTGTTCACGGGCGATTTCGCTGTAGCGCTGGCTCAGGTAAGCGTAATGCTGCACGTCGGATCCGCTGCCCCAGTAACTGGACAGGCGATCGGCGCGGGCCAGGGACTCACCGGCGCGAATCACGTCCTTGGGCGCAATTCGCAGGACGTTGGAGTCTTCCTTGACCTTCTGGAAATCAACGCCCGCCTGCTGCAACGCGGCCTCGCTGTGCTGACCGGCACAGCCCTGAAGGCCTGCACAGGCTACCAGGAGCAAACCCCCGAGTACTTTGCAATCGAAGCTCATTGGGCATCTCCCAGTTGCTTGCGCAAACGGGTGATGCGGGTATTGAGCACGTTCAACTGTTCTTCACTCTTGCGGGTCAGGACCCGGGCTTCGGCCAGGCGCGCATCCAGCTCGGCCTGTTCGGCCCGCATGCGCGCATGTTTGTAGGATTGATCGACCATGTCGCCCTGGGCACGGCTGAATTTTTCTTCAGCCAGTTTCAACTCCGGCACATCGTCGGCGGTGGCACCCACGGCTTTTGCTTGTACAAGCGCCTGTTCGGTCAGGCGTATTTGTTCATTCGGCGCCGGATCGGCTGCACAACCCGCCAGAGCCAGAACGGCCAGGGCAGCGAAAAGAGGTCGGATACTCACTAAAAATCCCTACTGTTTTGGGGTACTGGCGGGTCGTTGCTGCTGCAGCTTCCAGCGCTCGACATTGCGTTGCAATGCAGCTTCCGTCAGTCCGGACGCGGCCAATTCTGTCATCTTTTTAGCCAGCTGTCCGCGTAACCACGGATCGTTGCAGGCGGAGTTGTGGGAGACCGCAAGGAACAGACCGGGTTTGTCGGCCGGTTGAGGACGCGCGACCAGGTCATTGGCCATGCTCAGTGACTGCGCGGCCGCCATGCCCGAATAGCGTCCCGCCAGGACGAATTCCACCTCGCCCAACAGCAACTTCTGAAAAGCCTGGGTCAGATTGGCCGTGCGCGCGAGGGTCAATTGCTGCTCGGCGAAGGTGCCGAATGCCGGGGTCAAACGGGCCTTTTCCGATAAAGCGCCAGGATGACCGTGGAGGTCCTGCACCTGGTTGTAGACCAGTGCCGAGTCTTTTCGGGTCCAGACCAGGTAATCGTTTTCCAGCAATGGCGGATGAATGTAATCCAGGGATTCCAGCCCACTGACCGTCAACGGCGCATCGGCCAGCATGTCCATGCGCCCACTGCGTACTTCGTCCCAAGCCTGGGAGCGTTTGCCGGCGTACAGCAGTTCGACCTTGATCCCCAACTCCCCCGCCACCTGCTGCAACAGATCGGCACCAGCGCCGATCAGCCGTTTGGGGTGCTGCGGGTCTTGCCACAGGTAAGGGGGTGCGTCCGGACTGCCGGTGACGACCAGGCGTTCGCACTTGCCTGCGGCAACAGACAGCATCGGCAACACCGTCAGGCCCAACAGCATTGACCAACTGAACATGCGGCGCAATTCCATGGCGGTACACTCCCCTAACCCGGTTATATCTCCTGTAGGAGCGAGCTTGCTCCGGGCGGCGTTCCGACGATGGTCTCAATGGCAACGCGTTTATTCAGACAGAACGCATTATCGTTAACGTCCATCGCGAGCAAGCTTGCTCTTACACAGGAAAAAAGCGAAAAAAAAAGCCCGACCAAAAGGTCGGGCTCTTTATAAGTGAAGCCGCTGGATTAGACCAGCTTCTCCAGCTCAGGGATCGCTTCGAACAGATCCGCCACCAGGCCATAATCGGCCACCTGGAAGATCGGCGCTTCTTCGTCCTTGTTGATCGCAACGATCACTTTGGAGTCTTTCATGCCGGCCAGGTGCTGGATCGCGCCGGAGATACCGACCGCGATGTACAGCTGTGGAGCAACGATCTTGCCGGTCTGACCGACCTGCATGTCGTTGGGTACAAAACCTGCGTCGACCGCGGCGCGGGAAGCACCGACGGCAGCGCCCAGCTTGTCGGCCAGGGCGTACAGGTGTTTGAAGTTGTCGCCGTTCTGCATGCCGCGGCCGCCGGAAACGACGATTTTGGCAGCGGTCAGTTCCGGACGATCGGACTTGGCCAGTTCTTCGCCGACGAAGCTGGAGATCGCAGCGTCGTGGGCAGCGGCAACGGCTTCAACGGCAGCCGAACCACCTTCAGCGGCAACCGGGTCGAAACCGGTAGCACGCACGGTGATCACTTTCACCGCAGCGTTGGACTGAACGGTAGCAATGGCGTTACCGGCATAGATCGGGCGCTTGAAGGTGTCGGCGCTTTCTACCGAGATAATCTCGGAGATCTGGTCAACGTCCAGCTGAGCGGCAACGCGCGGCAGGATGTTTTTACCGTTGGAAGTGGCGGCAGCCAGGATGTGGCTGTAGCCCTTGCCCAACTCGGCAACCAGAGGAGCAACGTTTTCCGGCAGTTGATGAGCGTAGGCAGCGTTGTCGGCCACCAGCACTTTAGCCACGCCAGCGATTTTTGCAGCGGCTTCAGCAACAGCACCCACATTCTGGCCAGCGACCAGAACGTGAATGTCGCCACCAATTTTGGCGGCAGCAGCAACGGTATTCAGGGTGGCAGGAGCCACAACCTTGTTGTCGTGTTCAGCGATTACCAAGATAGTCATGATTAGATTACCTTCGCTTCGTTTTTCAGTTTCTCGACCAGTTCAGCCACCGACTTGACCTTGATACCCGCGCTGCGTGCAGCCGGCGCTTCGACTTTCACGGTCTTGTTGGTGGAGGCGGTGGAAACACCCAAAGCGTCCGGAGTCAGCACTTCGAGCGGCTTCTTCTTGGCTTTCATGATGTTTGGCAGGGACGCATAACGCGGCTCGTTCAAACGCAGGTCGGTGGTGACGATGGCCGGCAGTTTCAGGGAAACCGTCTGCGCGCCGCCGTCGACTTCGCGAGTCACAGCAACGGAGTCGCCGCTGATTTCGACTTTCGACGCGAAGGTGCCCTGACCGTAGCCGCTCAGTGCAGCGAGCATCTGGCCAGTCTGGTTGTTGTCGCTGTCGATGGCTTGTTTGCCAAGGATCACCAGCTGTGGCTGTTCCTTATCGACAACCGCCTTGAGCAGCTTGGCAACGGCCAGGGAAGTCAGATCTTCAGCGGATTCGACGAGGATGGCGCGATCGGCACCCAGAGCCAGCGCGGTGCGCAGTTGCTCTTGAGCGGTGGTCGGGCCGATGGAGACGACGACGATTTCAGTCGCAACACCTTTCTCTTTCAGGCGTACGGCTTCTTCCACTGCGATTTCGCAGAACGGGTTCATCGACATCTTGACGTTGGCGAGGTCGACGCCGGAATTGTCCGCCTTGACGCGAACCTTGACGTTGTAATCCACAACGCGTTTGACAGCTACAAGAACCTTCATGGATTCCTCGTTACTCTCCGGTGAAAAGAAGTCGCCTAGGCGAACCTGGCGGTTTGTTACTCATCGGCGCAAGGGCACCTCTAAAAACGCTGGCAGGTGAATCAGGTGAACCTTGCTCACGAGGTTGAAGACCGTTCGTCAGTGGTGACCGACAAGTCATTCGTTATCGCGGCGTGTAAACTGCGCCCCAGGGGTCGCAAACGCATCACCTTGAACTTGCCACCGCCCTGTCTTTAGAGGTGCTCTTGAAACCAACAGTCAGCCTACGGCGAGCGCAAAACCGCCCGTATCTTGACCGGAACACCTATTCCGGTCAATACGGCAAAATGGCCAGTCATTAGCCGCGTGACTTTGATTTCTCTGGCTTTGCGCCGATTCAAACAAACGTTTGTATTGGACGCTGGGAGTGGTGTAGATATAATGCGCCACCTTAGAGAGAAAGGTGGTTTATTCGATTGTCCTTTTCCTGCCTCGTGCAGGCATTCATGGATGCGACACCCAACCTCCAATTAGAAAAAAAACTGTTGAGCCTTGAGTAGGAGATAACCTGTGGAACGCGAATACATGGAATTCGACGTGGTCATCGTCGGTGCCGGCCCCGCGGGTCTTTCCGCCGCTTGCCGCTTGAAACAGAAGGCCGCCGAAGCCGGTAAGGAAATCAGCGTCTGCGTGGTCGAAAAAGGCTCCGAAGTCGGCGCACACATTCTCTCCGGCGCGATCTTCGAACCCCGCGCCCTGAACGAACTGTTCCCGGACTGGAAGGAACTGGGCGCGCCGCTGAACACGCCGGTGTCCCGCGATGACATCTTCGTACTCAAGAACGCCGACAACGCGCAGAAAATCCCTGACTTCTTTGTGCCCAAGACCATGCACAACGAAGGCAACTACATCATCTCCCTGGGCAACCTGTGCCGCTGGCTGGCCCAGCAGGCCGAGAACCTCGGTGTGGAAATCTACCCGGGCTTCGCCGCCCAGGAAGCGCTGTTCGACGAGAACGGCGTGGTGCGCGGGATCATCACCGGCGACCTGGGCGTCGACCGCGAAGGTCAGCCGAAAGAAGGCCTGTACACCCCGGGCATGGAACTGCGCGGCAAGTACACGCTGTTCGCCGAAGGTTGCCGTGGCCACATCGGCAAGCAACTGATCAAGCGTTTCAACCTCGACAGCGAGGCCGACGCCCAGCACTACGGCATTGGCCTCAAAGAAATCTGGGAAGTGGATCCGGCCAAGCATCAACCTGGCCTGGTGGTGCACACCGCCGGTTGGCCGCTGGACATCATGGGCACCGAGAACACCGGTGGCTCCTTCCTCTATCACCTGGAAAACAACCAGGTGGTGGTCGGCCTGATCGTCGACCTGTCCTATAGCAACACCTTCCTGTCGCCCTTCGACGAATTCCAGCGCCTCAAGCATCACCCGGTGCTCAAGCAGTACCTGGAAGGCGGCAAGCGCATCAGCTATGGCGCCCGCGCCATCTGCAAGGGTGGCCTGAACTCGCTGCCGAAAATGGTGTTCAAGGGCGGCGCGCTGATCGGTTGCGATCTCGGCACCCTGAACTTCGCCAAGATCAAAGGCAGCCACACAGCCATGAAGTCCGGCATGCTCGCCGCTGAATCCGTGGCTGACGCACTGTTTGCTGAAAAAGACGGCACCGAAGAGCTGACCACCTACGTTGACGCCTTCAAGAACAGCTGGCTGCACGAGGAACTGTTCGCCAGCCGCAACTTCGGCCCGGCGATCCACAAATTCGGCGCGATCGTCGGCGGTGGCTTCAACTGGCTCGACCAGAACATCTTCGGCGGCAAACTGCCGTTCACCCTGCACGACACCAAGCCGGACTACGCGTGCCTGAAGCTCGCGGCGGACTGCAAGAAGATCGACTACCCGAAACCGGACGGCAAGCTCAGCTTCGACAAATTGAGCTCGGTGTTCATCTCCGGTACCAACCATGAAGAAGAACAGCCCTGCCACCTGAAGCTGACCGATCCGAGCATCCCGATCGCCAAGAACCTGCCGCTGTACGATGAGCCTGCCCAGCGTTACTGCCCGGCCGGTGTGTATGAAGTGGTGACCAAAGAAGACGGCGAGAAGCGCTTCCAGATCAACGCCCAGAACTGCGTTCACTGCAAGACCTGCGACATCAAGGACCCTGCACAGAACATCACCTGGGTGGCGCCGGAAGGCTCCGGCGGACCGACTTATCCGAACATGTAAGTCAAACGTCTGAACATCAAGGCTCCCGAAACGGGGGCCTTTTTGTTGCCCGAAATCCAGGCATCACCACCAAACCAATGTGGGAGCGGGCTTGCTCGCGAAAGCGGTTTATCATCCAACATTGATGTCGACTGACACATCGCTTTCGCGAGCAAGCCCGCTCCCACATGGGGATTATCGGTGTATCAGGCGGCGCGTTCATCGCCGGGACTGCGCTCGAAATAGCGCTTGTACTCACGACTGAACTGCGACGTGCTCTGATACCCCACCCGATGCGCCACCTGCGCTACGCCCAACCCTTCGCCCAGCAACAACTGCTGGGCCCTGAGCAAACGCAAACGCTTCAGGTACTGCACCGGCGACAACAAGGTGCTGCGCTTGAAATGCTCGTGAAAGGTCGACGCACTCATGTTCGCGCAGCCGGCCAGGGTTTCGACGTTCAACGGCTCGGTGTAATGCGCATGCAGGTGACTGAGCGATGCCGCGATCCGGGCGAACTGGCCCTGCTGCTCTACCAGCGCCCGCAGCACATCGGCTTGCGGTCCGCGCAAGGCGACAAACAACAATTCGCGCAATCGGGCCTGTCCCATCACCTGGCATTCCAGCGGATCGTGCAGGCAACGCAACAGCCGCTCGACACACCCGCGCATCGCATCATCGAGCACTGCCGAGGTCATGGACTCCGGCGTCTGCGCAGCAATCGTGCGTCCCGCCACCAGCCCCATGGCCAATACCAATTCGCCCAGCAACACACGGTCGATCGCGATGGAAACGCCCAGCATCGGGCCATCTGGCGCCGAAAACGTCTCGCACTCGAACGGCACCGGCAAGGCCTGAATCAAATAATGCCCGGCGCCGTACTCCAGCGTACGCGGCCCCAGATACGCCAGTTTGCTGCCCTGGGCGATGATGACCAGGCTCGGTTCGTAGATCTGCGGGCCTCGGGCCACATCGCAACTGGCGCGCAAAACCTGAACACCCGGCAATGGGGTGGGCGCGAAACCATCGCGAGTGGTCAGCGGCTGGATCAATGAAACCAGGGTGGCATTGGCATCGAGATGACGGGTCAACAGCATGGGCCGCTCTTCACAAAAAAGTCGCAGAAAAAGTCATGGAATCGGGATGAAAGCATCATCGCAGGTCTGATGGCCAATGCGAGTCCGCCGCGGCGCAAGCCGGAGGATTAGGCATGACACCCGGAGGAATCGCCATGGCCGGTGGCAGGCCCGGCGCCCAAAATGCGCCACCTCACCTGTCACTGCTAATGCGAGGTTCCTCATGTACACCGCCATCGGATATGCCGCCCAATCGGCCACCACTCCCCTCGCCCCCGTAAAATTCGAGCGCCGCAGCCCACGGGCCGACGACGTTGCCATCGATATTCTCTACTGCGGCGTGTGCCATTCCGACATCCACCAGGCACGCAACGAGTGGGGTATTGCCGTGTACCCGCTGATGCCCGGCCACGAGATCGTCGGCAAAGTGACCGCCATCGGTGCGAACGTCACCCGACACAAGGTCGGCGATCTGGTCGGCGTCGGCTGTATGGTCGATTCCTGCCGCAACTGCGAAGCCTGCCAGTCGAATCTCGAGCAATACTGCCTCGAAGGCCCGACCATGACCTACGCCACCCCGGACCGGATCGATGGCAGCAACACCATGGGCGGCTATTCCGACAGCATCGTGGTCAGCGAACACTTCGTCGTGCGCATCCCTGAAAAACTCGACCTGGCCAGCGCCGCGCCGATCCTTTGCGCCGGCATCACCACCTACTCGCCACTCAAGCACTACGGGGTGAAGGCTGGCGACAAGGTCGGCATTCTCGGCATGGGCGGCCTCGGCCACATGGGCATCAAGTTCGCCAAGGCCATGGGCGCCGAAGTGACGCTGTTCACCCGCTCGGCAAGCAAGGCCGAAGAAGCTCGCCGTCAGGGTGCGGACCATGTGATCGTGTCCACCGATGCCGAACAGATGAAAGCGGCGGCCGGTCATTTCGACTTCCTGCTGGACACTATTCCGGTGCAGCACGACCTCAATCCCTACCTCGACACCCTGCGGTTCGACGGGGTGCACATTCTGGTGGGCCTGATCGAACCGGTGGAGCCGCCGGTGCATGCCGGCAAATTGGTAATGAGCCGTCGCGTACTGGCCGGCTCGCTGATCGGTGGCATTGCCGAAACCCAGGAAGTGCTGGATTTCTGCGCCGAGCACGCCATCACCTGTGACATCGAAATGCTCGACATCCGCCAGATCAACGAGGCTTACAGCCGCATGATCGCCGGTGATGTGAAGTACCGCTTCGTGATCGACATGGCGACGTTGAAGGTCTAAACCTTCAGGCCCAACTCCGCCGACAGCCGGGCTGTGACTCCTTTGATCAGGGGGAT
This sequence comes from Pseudomonas silesiensis, assembly GCF_001661075.1. Lineage (NCBI taxonomy): Bacteria > Pseudomonadati > Pseudomonadota > Gammaproteobacteria > Pseudomonadales > Pseudomonadaceae > Pseudomonas > Pseudomonas silesiensis. The sequence continues at coordinate 1,488,389 of NZ_CP014870.1, read as the reverse complement.
CAGCTCGGCCATTTTGTCCAGCGGCATGTAGGGCACGGTGCTGGCGATACTGACGCCAGCGACGATGCGCTTGCTGGCATCGCGGATCGGTGCCGCCACACAGCGGATCGACGGTTCGTTGTCTTCCAGATCGAAGGCGTAACCGCCCGCGACATACTCGAGCATGCGCTGCTGAAACTGCTCCCAGGATTGCTCCGGGTGCTGCGGCCAGAACTGATTTTTCCCACCTGCCGGCAGGCTGACTTCGTACAGCCGCTGCCATTCTTCCTGCGTGTCATCCAGCATCAGCGCCTTGCCGATCCCGGTACGCGCCAACGGCATGCGGTGGCCGACCCGCGAACGCATTTCCGGGCCATTGCGTCCCGGATTCTTGTGCAGATAGAGCACCTCGTCGCCTTCGCGAATCGCCAGGTGAATGGTGTCGCCGGTCAATGCCGACAGCTGATCCAGGTACGGCCCGGCCAGGGTTACCAACGGCAGTTCTTCGCGCGCCTGGAACCCCAGTTCGATCAGCTTCGGCCCCAACAGATAGCCGATTTGCGGCACCACTCGCAGGTAACGTTCATCCACCAGACAGCTGGCCAGACGATGGGTGGTGCTGCGCGTGGTGCCGATCAGCCGGGCGATTTCCTTGAGATCACGGGCGCCACTGGCCACGGCCTGAACCACACCCAGGCCGCGAAGCAGTGTCTGGGTGCCGGTCGGTGCGGCGTCCTTGGCGATTTTCGGGGCGTCTTCCTGCATATCCAGCCTTTACCGTTGAGCGAGTGAACGGGCGGCATTATGGTCGCCCGACGGCTGCAACTACAACTTGATACGCTCGACCTTGCCCACCAGCAAGATGTAGGAAAGTGCGCCAATCAACGCCAGCACCGAGATATAGGTGATGGCCGGGGCGAACGAATTGCCGGTGGCGAGGAAGCCGATGACGATAGGCGTGGTGATGGCCGACAGGTTGCCGATGAAGTTGAACACCCCGCCGGTCAGCCCCAACAAACGCGCCGGGGCCAGGGTCGACACCAGCGACCAGGTGATCGAGGCCAGCCCGTTACCGAAAAACGCCAGCGCGAGGAAGGCGATCACCAGGGGTGTCGACTCGACGAAGTTGGCGCCGATGATCGAGGTGGAAATCAGCAGGCCGCCAATGATCGGCAACTTGCGGGCAAAACCCACCGTGTAGCCGCGCCGGATCAACCAGTCAGAGAAAAACCCCGAACACAGCACGCCGACAAAGGCGGCGAGAAACGGCAGCGACGCCAACAGGCCGGACTTGATGAAGTCCATGCCGCGATATTTCACCAGGTAGGTCGGGAACCACGTCAGGAAAAACCACAGTGTCGAGTTGAGGCAGAACTGGCCGAGGTAGATACCCCAGAGCTTGCGCTTGCTCAGGACAATGCCGAGGTCGACCCAGCTGAATTTCGCCTTGGCTTTCGCGGTTTCGGCCTGGATATCCACCAGCCCGCCGCCCTCGCGGATCAGCTCGATTTCAGCCTCGTTGGCGCCCTTGAAATCCCGTGGCTCGCGATACACCGCGTACCAGATCACCGCCCAGAGAATGCCCACCGCACCGGTGCTGACAAACACCATGTGCCAGCCGTATCGGTGCTGCAACCAGGCCAGTACCGGGGTGAGGAAGGCCAGGCCGACAAACTGCCCGGAGGTATAGAAACCGATGGCGGTGGCGCGCTCGCGTTCGGGAAACCAGGTAGTGACCACACGGCTGTTGATCGGATAGGCAGGCGCTTCCAGCGCACCGACCGCCATGCGCAAGACGAACAGTGCGATGAAGCTGGCGGCGAAGCCGAGCATCACCGTGGCGATCGACCATAACAACAGCGCGACACTATAGAGAATCCGTGGCGGGACCCGATCCACCAGCCAGCCGCCGGGGATCTGCATGGCGGCGTAGGTCCAGCCGAATGCGGAGAAGATCAGCCCGACATGGATGGGATCGATGCCCAGGTCGCTGGTCAGCGCCGGGGCGGCAATCGACAGGTTGCTGCGGTCCAGGTAGTTGATCACCACGGTGATGAACAGCAGGACCATGATGAAAAAACGCTTGCGGCTGGGCGTCACCAACGACGCCTGCCCGGTGAGGGTTTGCGGTTGCATGGGGGGTGCCTCTTTTTATATTTATTGAGATCGTGCTGAAGATTTGCGCTGCCCCCTGTAGGAGCGAGGCTTGCCCGCGAAGGCGTCAGTGATGGCGCCGCCGACAGTCAGATAGACCGAGGCGTGGCCTTCGCGGGCAAGCCTCGCTCCTACGGGGATCACGCCGTGATCACCACTCGGCAAAACTGCCATCGGCATGGCGCCAGATCGGGTTGCGCCAGCGGTGGCCGACGGCCGCGCGTTCGATCACGTATTCCTCGTTGATCTCGATCCCCAGGCCCGGGCCGTTGGGGATCTTGACGAAGCCTTTGTCGTAGTCGAACACCCGTGGATCCTTGACATAATCCAGCAGGTCGTTGCTCTCGTTGTAATGAATGCCCAGGCTCTGCTCCTGGATGAACGCGTTGTAGCAGACCGCGTCCAGTTGCAGGCACGCCGCCAGCGCAATCGGGCCCAGCGGGCAATGCAGCGCCAGTGCCACGTCGTAGGCCTCGGCCATGTTGGCGATCTTGCGGGTTTCGGTGATGCCGCCGGCGTGGGAGGCATCGGGCTGGATGATGTCGACGTAGCCTTCGCTGAGCACGCGCTTGAAATCCCAGCGCGAGAACAAGCGCTCGCCAAGGGCAATCGGGGTGCTGGTCAGCGGCGCCAATTCTTTCAGCGCTTCGTAGTTTTCGCTGAGCACCGGCTCTTCGATGAACATCAGTTTGTACGGGTCGAGTTCCTTCATCAGCACCTTGGCCATGGGCTTGTGCACCCGGCCATGAAAGTCGACGCCGATGCCGACGTTCGGGCCCACCGCGTCGCGCACGGCGGCGACGTTGGCCAGGGCCAGGTCGACTTTCTCGAAGGAATCGAGGAACTGCAGCTCTTCGGTGCCGTTCATTTTCACCGCCGTGAACCCCCGCGCGACCGCTTCTTTCGCTGCGCGAGCGGTGTCCGCCGGCCGGTCGCCGCCGATCCAGGAGTAGACGCGGATCTTGTCCCGCACCTGGCCGCCCAGCAAATCACTGACCGACACCCCAAGGGCCTTGCCCTTGATGTCCCACAGCGCCTGGTCGATACCGGCCAGCGCGCTCATGTGGATCGCGCCGCCACGGTAGAAGCCGCCGCGGTAGAGCACGGTCCAGATGTCTTCGATGTTGCGTGGATCTTTGCCGATCAGGTAGTCGGACAATTCGTCGACGGCGGCAGCCACCGTGTGGGCGCGGCCTTCGACCACGGGTTCGCCCCAACCGGTGACGCCTTCGTCGGTTTCGATCTTGAGAAAGCACCAGCGCGGCGGAACGATGAAGGTGGTGAGTTTGGTAATTTTCATGTTGTCTCTCTTATTAGATACAGCGCTCGCAGCGCCAGACTGTCTTAGCGAAGGGCTTTCCAGGCAGCCACATAAGCCTTGGCGTTAAGCGCCACGTCTTCAGGCGTCATGCCCGGTTTGAACAACCCGGAACCGAGGCCGAAGCCTTTGACGCCCGCGTCGATAAACACCTGCATGTTGTCCGGCGTGATTCCACCGACCGGCGCCAGAATCGTTCCGGCAGGTAATACGGCAAGCCAGGCTTTGACGACGGCGGGCCCCATCTGCTCGGCCGGGAACATCTTCAGCACGTCCGCCCCTTCGGCCAATGCGGCGAAGGCTTCGGTCGGCGTTGCCACACCGGGCGACAGGAACAACCCCGCCGCCTTCGCTGCACGCAACACCTTGGGATCGCTGTGGGGCATGACGATCACCTGGCCGCCTGCGGCTTTCACTTGCTCGACCTGCTCCGGCGTCAGCACCGTGCCCGCGCCAATCAGGCAATCGGCAGGCAAGGTGCTGCGCAGGATGCGGATACTGTCGTACGGCTCGGGGGAATTGAGCGGCACTTCGATGACACGAAATCCGGCGGCGTACAGGACTTCGCCGATGGCGGCCGCTTCTTGTGGATGCAGGCCGCGCAGGATCGCGATCAGACCGTTTTGCGCCAGTGCTTGCTTGAGCATGTCAGACCTCCAGTCAGGTTTAACGGGATGGGTTTGCGGTGATCAGTCCGGCGGCAAGCGCCAACTGCCACAACCCGCGTTCGGTGGCCTGCTCGGCCAGGGTTACCCGGGCGAAACCGCAGGCGTCGAGGGCCCTGCTGTAGCGGGTACACAGTTGGGTGTTGCCGATGAGGATGATCGAGGGCAGATGCACACTGTTGCGGCGCCGGCGCTGCACGCTGGCCAAGGCCGACAGCTCATGGCCGATCAGCAGGCCGGAGAGGTAGTCCGGCTGCGCACTGGCCCTCAGTTCGCCGGTCAACCCCAGGCTGCGGGCGCTGAACAAGGTCGACAGCGGACCGATCTCGCCGTCCGCCGACAAGGCCACTTGCACCCCGCGATCGAAGGCGGCGTCATCGAAAGGCGCACCACGTTGCTGGGTGCGTCCGAGAATGCTGTGCTCGCTGAGTACGGCGAAGATTTCACCCGTCATGAAAGTATCGAAATGCACGATGCAGCCATCGGCGACTTGCACCCATTTCGAATGACTGCCCGGCAGGCCGATCAACAGATCGTCGCCGCCATCCGATGGCAGGTTTTGCAGCACGCCCAGCACTTGTGTTTCTTCGCCGCGCATCACATTCGGTAACGGCGAGCGCTGGATAACGCCCGGCACGATGTGCACATCGACTCCGCGAGTACTGCGCAGGGTGTGCAGGGAGGTGCCGAGACTGGCGACGTTTGCCGGGGTATCGCGATAGGCCGCTTCATGCCAGCCCTGGGCGCTGCCGACCATGCCGCAGGCAATCACCGGCACATCGGGCTGCGCGTCGAGCCAGTCACCGCAGGCCTCATCGAAGGCCAGTTCAAAACCATTGGTGCATTCCCGGCCGGCGACGACTCGTGGCGCTTTGGGCAGCTGCATGATGCCCGACGACAGCGAGCGCTGTTCGAGCACTTGGCCATCCTGGCCCAGTTTGTAAGCACGTAATGAGGTTGTCCCCCAATCGAGCGCGATCAATTGCGCCAGCATCGATTCACCTGTTTTGTTTTTTGGCAGTGAGTGAGCTGGACTATAAACCCGGACGGCACAAAATCTCAATATATAAATACACATCCCATATATTGGGAGAAGACAAAAAAAGATCGCAGCCTTCGCCAGCTTCTACAGGGAGTGTGCGGCACACACCGGATCTGTAGGAGCTGCCGAAGGCTGCGACCCTTTAAGCGTGGCGCGTGTGTTCAGTTACCCTCGGCAAAATCCCGCAACACCGCCCCATCCATCCGATACCGCACCCACTCCTCCTGCGGCTGCGCGCCCAGGGATTTGTAGAATTCGATCGCCTGTTTATTCCAGTCCAGCACGCTCCACTCGAACCGCCCGCAATCATTGGCGCAGGCGATTTTTGCCAAATGGCGCAGCAAGGTCTTGCCCGCGCCACCACCGCGCTGTTGCGGGGTGATGTAGAGGTCTTCGAGGTACAGGCAATTGCTGCCAAGCCAGGTGGAATAACTGAAAAAGAACACCGCGAAGCCGATCGGCGAGCCGTCGCGCAGGCAGATCAGACCATGGGCCGTGGCGCCTTCGCTGAACAGGCTGCGCTCGATGTCGGCGACGCTGGCGATGACCTCGTGACGGGCACGTTCGTAGTCGGCCAGTTCAGTGATGAACGCGAGGATTTGCGGTGCATCGCTGGGGGTCGCCGGGCGGATCTCGATGGTCATGGACGTGCCTTCGTCAAAGTTGAAAACGCCATACTAAGTCCACAAGCGACGCTCGTCACATTAGAAAATCCCTTTGGCCAGGAGACTTGACCGGCGCGACAGCAGACCTGAACCGTTCGTCGTTCCTCAGGCACCAATCCGGATCGGCGGCGGCCCAATATCAAGTAAGGACTCTGAATAGAAAATGGAGACACCAGTATGCTCACGTCCCGGTTGTCCGCCCTCGCTCTTGCCCTCCTGATGTCCTCTGCCGCCTTTGCAGCCAACACTGCCTCCGGCACCGGCCCGACCAACCCGGTCGAAAGCCCTAAAGCCCCCGCCATCCAAAGCGCACCCGCCATGAACACCAACGGTACGGGCCTCGACAGCAGCCTGCCGCCCTCCACGGGCACCGACCCTCGGATTCAGGGTAACGACGCGGGCCGTCAAGGTGGGATGAACCAGCCGGACACCCGGACACCCGATAACGCCGACACCGGCATCGGCTCGAAAACCACCACCGGTGGTTCCGAAGGCGGTGCCAGCCAATAGTTCGCCCACGCGAACGACTTATCCACTTGCATAACTTATCCACTTGATAAAGAGGTAAGCATGAACGTCGACAAAAACCTTGAAAAAGAAGTCCTGACCCGCCTGTTGCACGCCCATCCGAGTGGGCTGGGCAAGGAGGTCCTGGATAATTACCGGGGAGAGAAAGTCGTGGCCAGCGCCCTCGCCACGCTGCAGGAGCGCGGATTGATTCAGCATGGTCATGTGGTCTGCAACGAGGACGGTGAGCATTCGTTGAATCTGCCGATAAAACTCAGTGCTGCCGGGGTTGAAGCAGCGCGCAAGCTGGACGCCTGACACGACGGATCAGGTTGCAGCCGTGCTCGGCGAAGAAGATTCCGGGGAGGTCGGGCATGCGTAAGCAGGCGTTGCGCAAGGCGGGTTGACGCCCGGGTTTTGTGTTGGATTCAAGGGCCCCATCGCGAGCAGGCTCGCTCCCACAGTGGATCTGCGTCTGACCAGATTTGGATGGTCGACACAGAACCCTGTGGGAGCGAGCCTGCTCGCGAAAGCGGTAGATCAGGCGCCGTAGGTCTTGCTGATGAATGCATCCACCTCAGCCGCCCCCGGCGAAGTAGCAGGCCCCCACCGGGTCACCGCCAGCGCCGCCGCCGCATTCGCCCGCCGCCCCGCCTCCCCCGCGGACAACCCCTGCGCCAACCCGGCCACAAACACCCCGGCATGCGCATCCCCGGCACCATTGCTGTCCACCGCCTCGACCTTGAACCCCGGCACATGCCGATGCTCGCCGCGCTGACTGAACCAGCACCCTTGCGGCCCATCGCGGACCACCGTCAGAACCTCGGTCGGCAGATGTACAGCCAACCGGTCCAATGCCTCGCCGATGTCCAGTGCCCCGGTAAACCGTAGCGCTTCGACACGGTTGCTGGTCCATACATCAATGCGCGGCAGCAAAGCCTGCATCAACGGCGCATCCGGCGCCTCCACCAGCGGACCCGGATCGAACACCACCTTGATCCCGCCCGGCAACGCCAGCACCCAATCCACCAGCGCCTGCGCCTTGCCGACATGCAGCAGGCTGTAGCCACTGACGTAGACATAGTCACCCGCCTCGGCCGGCACACTCGCCAGGTCCTGGACGGTCAACTCGCCCTCGGCGCCGATGTAGGAAATGAAACTGCGCTCGGCCGACGCGTCCGTCACCGCGACGCACAGCCCGGTATCGCGCCCGGCGCGGTCGGCGATGCCGATGCGGATGCCTTGCGCATTCATGGCCTCACGGGCCAGATCGCCAAAGCGTCCGGTACCGTGGCGGCCCAGGTAAACCACCGACAACCCGTTACGCTGGGCGGCAGCCATCACATTGAAGCCGCCACCGGCTTCGAAACGGGCCGATTGCGCCAGCACGTCCCCGCCCGGCTGGGGCAGTTTATCCACGGCCATGACCAGGTCGATGATGACCTGGCCGGTGTGCAGCAATCTAGGCATGAGCATTCTCGACCCGCGCGGCGCGACGATCTTTCGCCCCACCGAGAACCCCGTAAATGCCACCGGCGACTACAAAGGTCACGATCCAGCCGAGGCCGTTATGTCCCAGCCACGAGTCGGACAGGAAGCCCTTGAACCAGACGTTTTCTGCCGTCGTGCCGATGGTGGTGAAGCTGAAACCCAGCACGATCGCCAACGCCCACGCGCCAAACGCACGCCACTCGACGCCACCTTGGTACCAGTAGGCACTGCTCGGGCTGACGTCCAGCAGATCCTTGGGGCTGTAGTAGTGACGGTGCAGCAGGTCGACCACGAAAATCCCGACCCACGCCGTGATCGGCACCGCCAGCAGCGAAATGAAGGTAATAAACGGACCGTAGAAGCTGTCCGCAATCAGCATGAAGTAGATCGAACCGGCGAAGATCGCGACGATGTCGACCACCACGGCATAGACTCGCTTGACCTTCAGGCCGAGGGTCAAGGTGGTCAGGCCGGCGGAATAAACCGACAGGTTGTTCGACAGCAGCAGCCCGCCGAATGCAGTGATCAGGTACGGCACGGCCATCCAGGTCGGTAGCATGTCGCGGATCGCGACGATCGGGTCGGTGGCCGAGGCCAGGTCGTTGTTGCCCACCGACAGCAGCCCGCCGAGGGTGATCAGCAGTACCAGCGGGATCCCCGCACCAAACGCCGCCGACGCCACCAGGCGCACGGCCTTGACGCTGCGGTGCTGGTAGCGCGACATATCGGCACCGGCGTTGGCCCAACCGATGCCGGTGCCGGCGGCCATGGTGCCGATGCCGATGATCATGGCGCTCAGCGGTGCCGGCGTGGCGTTGAATACCGCGCTCCAGTCGATGGTGGCGCAGAGGAAACCGCCCACCAGAATGTTCAGCGCACCGAATACATAGGTCGCCCACTTCTGGATCACCAGCAAAGTGGCATGGCCGAGGCCGGAGACCGACAACGTCAGCAGCACGAAAATCGCGATGAACACCAGCGTCAGCAGCGGTGCGCTTTTGGCTTCCACCGGTGAACCGAACAGGATCGAGCACAGCGACAGCAGCACGAAGGCGGCTGTGGTGGTGTTGACGGTTTCCCAGCCCAGGCGCGACATCAGCGAGACCAGGGTCGGGCCGATATTGCCGCGTACGCCGAAGATCGCTCGCGACAGGGTCAGGCTCGGTGCCCGGCCCCGACGACCGGCGATGGAGATGATGCCGACCACCGCAAACGAACCGGCGGCGCCGAGGATCGCGACGATGACCGCCTGCCAGATCGCCAGGCCGCGAAACGCCACGAGGGTCGCACCCAGCGGCAGGCCGAGGATGGAAATGTTGGCGGCGAACCAGACCCAGAACAGTTGCAGCGGATGACCGTTGCACTCCGCCTCCGGCACCGGTTCGATGCCCCGGGTTTCCAGTTGCCCGGCGCTTGGCCCGGCGGTCGATGAACTCATGAAAAAAATACTCCTGTTGCCTTTGTTGTGGTTGTGGGCAATTTCGGAAGACGAAACAACATCCCGGCGGTCCTGGCCGTATTCGTGCTTTCCATTGCGGGGGCATCAATTGAAATAGGCAGCGCGCCTATCGCGAGCAAGCTCGCTCCCACAGGTACAGTGTGTACCTTAGAATTTGCACTATCCCTGTGGGAGCGAGCTTGCTCGCGATGGCGTCAGTCCGGTCAACGCAAAGCTAGAAGTCCTTTTACCAGAGGCTCCAGCTCCAGATGATTGACGGCCTTGACCTGCTCGATCATCGCCACCGGCCAGATCTCCAAGCCCAGACAGGCCCCGAGCATCGCCCCGAGGATCGCGGCAATGGTATCAGTGTCACCCCCGAGACTCGCCGCCATGCACAGCGCTTCGAAGGCATTCATTTCGCCAACGGCCACTTGCTGGGCCAGGGCAAACGACACCACCACCGATTCCTGTGACGCCACCGAGGTGCCGATCACGTCATACAGCAAATCGGCCAGCATCGCCCGGTCGTTGTCGACACTGAGGGTCCGAGCCCAACTGATGCGCGAAGCGATGCGCCCGCCCGCGACCCAATGGCCACGCCCTTCCGCCTGCAATGCCATTTGCTGGCCGAGGTTCAAGGCCTCGCCCAGGTCCATGCCGTTGATCCCGGCCGAGACCACCGCCGCCACCGCCGCCGCACTGGAAATGCCCAGCGTGGTGTTGTGGGTGACCTGGCAGGCCTGCACCACGGCATTGATGAAACATTCAGGATCGGCGACATCCGCCGCGATCCCGACGGGCGTGATGCGCATGGCCGCACCATTGGTGGTGCCGTAGCGCCCCGCCTCTTCCGCTGATCGACCAGCGAGAATCATCTCGATCGCGCGCTTGGTCGACGGCCCGAGCAAATCCTGGGAGCCCTTGGCCTGCATCGCAGCTTCCCATTCGATCAGGCGTTGCGCGAGCATCGACGCTTCGATCCGACCCGCGCCATCGATCAACAACTGACCGACCAGAATGGCCTGTTCGGTGTCGTCGGTGATCGAGCCTTTGGGCATGTTCGCGGCGATCGGCTGATCCGGGCCGGCGTCTTGCAAATCACGGATTTCACCGAAGCGCGTCTTGATTTCGGCGCGGCTCAGCGATTGTGTCGGCATGCCCAACGCATCGCCCAGGGCCAGTCCATAAAAGGCGCCCAGGGCACGGTCAAGCAGGGTCATTGTGTATTTCCAAATTGCAGATGCAGCCGAAAGTGCACGGGATCGAGCAGGCTTTCGACCTGTTCCATGAAGCGGTTTTGCCGGTCGTAGGTAGTGCGCAAGGCTTTGAGAAATACTGTACCGGGCTCACGGCCCAGCAGTTCGGCGTCTTCGGTGCTCAGGGGTTCGGCGCCGATCCATTGATCGCCGCGCTCACCAATGTAGCCATAGGCGGCCAGGGTGATGGTCAGTGAGTTATCGATCAGGCCGACCCGCGGCAGGCTTTCCAGGCCTCCAGTGGCGGGCATCAATGAGCGTTCGAGGGAGACCAGCTTGCCGTCGGTGGAACGGCGGCGGCGGTCGAGGGTGATGAATTGGTCGGTGCCGAAACGCGGCAGCAGGTCAGGACGGGTCACCGCCTCCAGCCGCAGCACTTCGGTATTGATCAGCGCCCCGCTGTCGGCCAGGGCCTGGGCCCAGCCGTTGCGTTGATCGAGCATCACACCGTCGAACGTGACGATGGAGCCGACCCCGCTTTGCGTCGCGATGTAATGGCGCCGTTTCAATTCGGCCAGGGCTTCGCGCAGCGTGCCTCGGCTGACCTTGAATTCCTGAGCCAACTGATGCTCGCCCGGCAATAGAAGGCCGTCCTCAAGGAGGCCGCTTTCAATGCGCCGAATGAGTTCATCGACCACCCGTTGTTTCTTGTCAAATCGTACCTGTCTAATCATGTACAGCGTAATAACCGAAATATCCTTAGGCGAGCAAGGAATATTTCAGGGAGGTGACGGGAGGGCTTACTTCGAAAAGCCACCGCTGCGCGGTCAATCGCGAGCAAGCTCGCTCCCACAGGGGTTTTGCGGCGGACACATATTTTGTGCACGACACACATTAGATCTCCTGCGCGGTTAGCGTTGTTTCAAACGGTCGATGACAACGGCCAGCAACAAAATCGAACCCCGAATCACATACTGGTAAAACGTATCGATGTTCTTCAGGTTCATCGCATTCTCGATGATCGCCAAAATCAGCACCCCGGCAATCACATGCCGAATCATGCCAATCCCCCCGCTCAGGGACACGCCGCCCAATACGCAAGCCGAGATCACCGTCAGTTCAAACCCCTGGCCGATCATCGGTTGCCCGGAGGTCATGCGCGAGGCGAGGATCACCCCGGCCAACGCCCCGACGACCCCGTGCACGGCAAAGATGATGATCTTGGTCCGATCAACGTTCACCCCGGCCAGCAATGCCGCTTCCTGGTTGCCGCCGATGGCCATGGTGTTGCGCCCGTAGGTGGTGTAGTTCAGCAGCCAGCCGAAAAACACAAAGCAAACGATCGTGATGAGGATCGGCACTGGCACGCCGAACAGCTGGCCATTGCCGAAGACGAAGAACGACTCCTGGGAAACCCCCACCGCCTTGCCGTTGGCAAAAATGTAAGCCAGGCCGCGAACGATCTGCATGGTCGCCAGCGTGGTGATCAACGCGTTGACCCGCAGCTTGGCAATCACTATGCCGTTGATCAGCCCGACGATCAGCCCCATCACCAGCGCCGCGCCGACGCCGAGGAACACGCTATCGGTGTCGCGCATCACCACTGCTGCCACCACCCCGGCGCAGGCAATCACCGAACCCACCGACAAGTCGAAGTGCCCCGACGCCAGGCAATACAACATGGTGCACGCGGCAATCCCGGTGGTGGAAATCGCCAGGCCCAGCCCCCGCATGTTCAGCGGCGACAGGAAGTTGTCGATCAGCAGCGTGCAGAGCACGAAGATCGCGGCCGCCGCCAGCAGCATCACCCAGTCATCGAGAAAACGCCGCAGGTCCAGCGGTTGGCGCCGGGTTGGCAAAGCGTTGTTTTGAATAGTCATAGTCACCTCTCAGTTCGCCCCGCCATTGGCGCGTTGGCGCGGCAAAGCCAGTTGCAGCAGGTTGGATTCATTGGCCTGTTCGCGGGACAGTTCGCCGCGCATCGCGCCTTCGCAGAGCACCAGGATGCGGTCGGAAATGCCCATGACTTCCATCAGGTCGCTGGAGACCACGATCACCGCGATGCCGCTGGCGGCCAGGTCATGGATGATCTGGTAGATCTCGGCCTTGGCGCCGATGTCGATGCCCCGGGTCGGTTCGTCGAGCAGCAGGACTTTCATCGGCATCGACAGCCAGCGACCGAGAATCGCCTTCTGCTGATTGCCGCCGGACAGGTACATGATTTTTTGCGCAGCGTTCGGCGTCTTCACTTTCAGCGCCTTGATCTGTTTATCGGCGTTGTCCTTTTCCCACAGGCCGCGCAACAGGCAGCCGAACGTGGAATGGGCGCCGCGGGCACTGATGTTGATGTTCTCGGCGACGCTCGCGAGCGGCATGATGCCCTCCTTCTTGCGGTCCTCGGGGCACAGCAGGATCCCGGCGGCAATCGCATCGCGCGGTGAACGCAACTTCAGTTCATGTCCGCGCAACTCCAGGTGTCCGGCGGTATTGCGTACCAGGCCGCTGAGCATGCGAAACAGTTCCGTGCGCCCGGCACCGACCAGGCCGAACAGCCCCAATATCTCGCCTTTGTGCACTTCGAAACTCACCGGCTCACGCAGGCCAGGCCCGAGCAACCCGTCGACCTTGAGCGCCACCGCGCCACGCTGACGGGGGCGGTAATCGTAGATGTCCTGAATGTCGCGACCGACCATGCAGGTCACCAACTGGTCGTGGGTCAGTTCGCTCATGTCTTCGAACGTACGTACGAAGCGACCGTCCTTGAACACCGTTACCGCGTTGCAGATGCGGAACACCTCTTCCATGCGGTGGGAGACGTAAAGCACCACTTTGCCCTCGTCCCGCAGGCGCCCGATGATCGCCATCAAGCGATCGATTTCCCGCGCCGACAGGCTGCTGGTCGGTTCGTCGAACGCAATCACGTGCGCGCCACGGGACAACGCCTTGGCGATTTCCACCAACTGCCGCTGACCGAGGGACAGTCGCCCGACTTTCTCTTGCGGTTCGATTTCATCGGCCAGGCCCTTGAGGCAGGCCAGTGCCTGTTGCCGTAACGCGCCACGATTTATAAGGCCGAAACTGGCGGGAAGATGCCCCAGGAAGAGGTTTTCGGCCACGGTCATTTCCGGCACCAGATGCAACTCTTGATGGATCACCGCGACGCCACTGCCAATGCTGTCGGCGGTGGATTTGAAGACCATGGTCCGCTCGCCGATCTGCAGATCGCCGCTGCTCGGGATGTAGGCACCGCCGAGGATTTTCAGCAGCGTCGACTTGCCGGCGCCGTTCTCGCCCATCAAGGCGTGCACTTGTCCCGGATGGGCAATGAAGCTGATACCGTCCAGCGCCTTGACCCCGGGAAAGGTCTTGCCAATCCCGTTGAAGCGCAAGCTGCCACCGGTGTTATGTTGCTGTGTATTTGTTTGCGCGTGCATAACCCACCTCTTCACACAGACCTGGCGACCCCGTCCCCGGGGCCGCCGATGAAATCAACCGCGCCTCAGTTCCACAGGCCGATCTTTTCCAGTTCCTGCTTGAAGTTCTCGCGCGTGATCAGCGTCACGTCGTCCATCGCGGTGTACTTGGGTGGTTCTTTGCCGGTAGTGATCCACTCGTACATCATGCTCGCGGTGTTGTAGCCCTCGATGTGCGGGCTCGGCAGCATCGAGCCGAAGAAACCACTGTTGGCTTTTTTCAGTTCGCCGATGGCGTCGGTGCCGTTGATGCCGATACCGATGACGTTGGCCGCGGCAAAACCGGCGCTCTCGGTGGCGCGCACGCCGCCCAGCACGGTGTTGTCGTTCATGCCGCCGATGATCAGGTTCTTCGCCGCGCTCGGCAGTTTCACCAGCGCCGAGTTGGTGGCGTCCATGCTGCCCGGCACGTCGAGGGTTTTCAGCGCCGAGAACAGAATGTGGTCTTTGGGCATCCCGGCGTCTTCCAGGGCCTTGGCCGAGCCGTCGGTGCGCTTCTTGCCGGTGTCGAGTTCGTTGTAGGTGTTGATCACCGCGTAGGTGTCTTTCCAGTCCCAGCCGCGTTTTTTAGCTTCGGCGGCCATGGCGTCGCCCTGCTTCTGGCCAACTTCGAAGGCGGCCATGCCCAGGTACGGCACGTCTTCCATGAACTTGCCGCCGGCATCGACGAAACGGTCATCGACCGCAATCACTTTCAATCCATTGAGCCTGGCCTTGGCCATGATCGCAGGGCCCAGGGACACATCCGGCGGACAGATCACGAAACCCTTGGCGCCATTGGCCGCCAGGCTGTCGATGGCCGAGAGGGTTTTCTCGCCATCGGGCACGGCGATCTTGATCACCGTGAAGCCCTTTTCCTTGCCAGCCTTTTCGGCGAATGCCCATTCAGTCTGGAACCAGGGCTCTTCCGCCTGCTTGACCAGAAACCCGATCTTCACTTCCTCGGCCGCAAGCAACGAACTGCTCAGGCTGACCGCAGTGACCGCCAAAGCGGCACGGCACAGGGAACGGATCCCACGACGACGATTCATAAGCTGACTCCTTGTTATTTTTGTTGAGCGTTATTTGTTCAAAGCCGGTGCAGCAGTCACGCCTGTAGTCAATAGTCATATCGTATGATGATTGAATTTCAGGCGTAGCCTTGCGCCTGAAACCGCGAATCTTCAGTCGTGGTACATCACCGAGCGGCCACCGTCGATGGTGATGCAGGAAGCGTTGATGAACGGCGCTTCATCACTGGCCAGGAACACCGCGGTCATGGCCACTTCCATCGGCTGGCCGATGCGCCGTGGTGGATGCAGGTCGAAAGCCCGCTGACGCTCCGCATGGGGATCGGCGAAACCGTTCCAGTAATCGACGTTGAGTTGGGTTTCGATGTAGCCCGGCGCAATGGCGTTGACGCGAATGCCCTTCGGCGCGTATTCGATGCCCAGCGCGCGGGTCAGGCCGAGCAAGCCGTGCTTGGCCACCGGGTACGGGAAGCAGCCCGGAATGATGTGAGTGGAATGGGTCGAGGCGATGTTGATGATGCTGCCGATGCCCTGCTCGATCATCTGCGGCAGCACCGCCTTGCAGCCGTACCAGGCGCCATCCAGGTCGATGGCGAAGCAGCGGTGCCAGTCTTCCTCGGTCATTTCCAGCGGATCGCGGAACACATTGACCCCGGCGCAGTTGACCAGCACGTCAATCCGCCCGTGACGCTCGATCGCCAGCCGGGCCATGGCATGCAGATCCTGCTGCCTGGACACATCAGCCTTGATCGCCTGGACATCGAAACCTTTGTCGCGCCAACTGGCGGCGACCTTTTCGACTTTCTCACCCTGGATGTCGCTGATGATCAGCCGGGCCTGCTGGGATGCGAAGGTCGCCACAATCGCTTCACCAATGCCCTGGGCGGCGCCGGTCAGCAACACCACCTTGTTTTTCAGGCGCTCACCCTTGGGCGGTTCGGGCACGGGTGGCAAGGAAAGAGGTTCAGCCATGGATCAAGACTCCCTTTTGCAGGCACGACAAAAACCGGGCATCGATCGATGTCCGGTCAAAAGGCTTTGAGGAAATTCCCTGCATCACTTCACCTGTTTTGTTTTTTTAAGTGTGAGTGCGTGTAGCTGATGGGGCCGACTATAAACCCGCCCCTATTCAAATCTCAATATATAATTTTACATCCCATATTTAGGGATTTAGCCGGCAAATCTCTGACAGACATTTCCGGGCACATCGACCCGAATCGACAGCAACGCGCCATCCAAAGGATGATTGAGCGGGCTCGCAGCGCTGGTGACGTACAGGGTCTTGAGGTCTTCGCCACCGAACACGCAACTGGTGGGACGGCTCACTGGCAGTTCGATCACCCGATCGACCTGCCCCTGCAGCGTCAACCTGAGCAGACAGCTGCCGTCCCATCGAGCGTTCCAGAGATACCCCATGGCATCCATCGCCGAGCCATCCGGGCCGCCGCGCTCATGGGGGCCAAACCAGGGTCTGCCCGGCTCCAGGCTGCCATCGGGACGGATGAAATGCCGGTAGATCGTGCGGTCGAGACTGTCGGCGAAATACAGGCTGGTGGCGTCATCGCTCCATAGCAGGGTGTTGGGAATGCCCAAGCCCCGGAGCAACGGCATGACCCGGGCATCGCGATCGATACGAAACAGGCCACCGCTGCGATGCACGATGGGCAAGTCTTCGCCCTGGCCGATGTTGTTTTGCATGGTGCCCAGCCAGAGCCGGCCCTGGGCATCGCAGCGGGCTTCGTTGGCGCGGTTGCCGGGTTGCGGATCGGCGATGCAGAACAAGGTGAGGCGTGGCTCAAGGCCGGGGGAGTCCAGGTCCAGCCGATAGACCCCGCTGCTCAACGTCACCAGTGCGTCGCCGCTTTCGCAGGGGATGAAGGCGGACACGTGCTCCGGCATCTGCCAGATCTGTACGTTGGCGCCGATCAATCGCAGCGCTTGCCTGCCGGTGATGTCGACCCAGTACAGTGCCTGGGTCGGCGCGTCCCAGAAGGGGCTTTCGCCGAGTTGGGCCCGGTGTTCGGTCACTGCGGTCCATTCCATGAAACCTCCTGCATTATTCTTGTTTTTTGTAGGCGCAAGCTTGCTCGCGATGGCGCATCAGCTAAATCGAGGTCGACGGACACGCCTTCGCGAGCAAGCTCGCGCCTGCCCTGTCCGCCATGACCTGGGGGTAGTAGCGTTTGATGGCCAGGTCGGCGTTGTCGATCAGGGTCATGCAGGCCCAGACGCCCCGCGCGCTATCCCGCGCGGCGATGGCGTCGGCCATGTCTTTGTGAATGGGCAGCGTGCGGCGCAGCTCGGCCGGATCGGCGGCGGAGACTTCGAACGACACCGCCAGCAGCGCGCCGAGGGCCGGAACCATTTGTTCGATGAACTGGTTGTGGCTGGCGGCGAGAATGCATTCATGGAAGAACTGGTCGGCGCGGTTGTAGTCAATGCCACTGTCCACCGCCCTCTCCAGTGCGTTGTAGGCCTGAAGGATGGCGTGCACCTGCTCGACGCTGGCGCGTTCGCAAGCCCAACGCACGGCCATCGGTTCGATGGTGCGGCGCAGGTCGAGCAGGTCGTCGACGAAGTTTTCCGGCAGCCCGCTGCGCGACAGCCAGCCGACGACTTGCGGATCGAAGAGGTTCCAGCGCCGCACCGGCAACACCCGCGTGCCCACCTTGGGCCCGACTTCGAGCATGCCTTTGGCGACCAGGGTCTTGATCGCTTCGCGGATGACAGTACGGCTGACACCCAACTGCTCGCCGAGGTCAGCTTCGACCTTGAGGGCTTCACCGGGCTTCACTTGGCCCGTGGCGATCCAGCACCCTAGCCAATCGACGGTCGACGCGTGAAAACTGCTGGACATGGACACCTCGATGCAGGGACGGCACACGGCCGTTCGCGATAGAGGCCAACGCTAATCATCATATGATTGGCTGTCAAATTGATTTTTTGAGGCAAGCAAAGATCAACTGTGGGAGCGAGCTGCTCGCGATGGCGGCATGACAGACAACACTGATGTTGAATGCTACGGCCAATCGCGAGCAAGCTCGCTCCCACAGTGTTATGCGTCAGGCTCGAGGCCTATGGGGAAGAACTCGCCTCCACTCCAGACGCCTAGCCAGCGCTGCCCGTCGATTTCGCGGGTCACCGCCAGCTCCACCAGTTGGTAGAACACATTGCGGTGGATCAAGGCTTCCAGGTTGGTGCGCACATGCACATAGGGCGCCGGCTCTTGCGTCACCGGGTCGATCACCACCCGAATCGGGTGTTCGGCGCCCGCCTCGGCGGTTTCCTCGACATTGGTGGTGAAGCGCAAGACCTGCGCCTCACCCTCGCCTTCCACCTCCACGGCAATCGCCACGAACGGTGCATCGTCGACCTTGATGCCGACTTTCTCGACCGGGGTGATGAGGAAGTAGTCATCGCCGTCGCGGCGCATGATGGTGGAGAACAGCTTAACCATCGGCTTGCGCCCGATCGGCGTGCCCAGGTAGTACCAGGTACCGTCGCGGGCGATGCGCATGTCGATGTCGCCACAGAAGTCGGGATTCCACAGGTGAACCGGTGGCAAGCCTTTGGTCTTGGGGATTTGCCCCAACAGGTCGTTGGCTTTTTGCGGGCCACTCATGGCGTTCTCCTTTTGAATTAGTGGTCGCTGAGCCCCAGCAAGCTGCGCGCATATTGCTCGAGCGGCGGGCCCATCAGGTCTTCCGGCTTGGTGTCGTGGAAGGTCAGCAAACCGCCACGACTCTTGATACGTGCAGTATCAATCAAATACTGGGTGCTGGTCTCGATCAACATGATCTGAATGACGCCACTGTCGATACCGAGTCGATCCACGGCTTCCTGGTCGAGCCATTCGTCCGAGTTGCCAATCCGGTCGTCAGCCTTGGCGAAGCGGGTGTAGAGCAGGTAATGCGCACCGGCGGCACGGGCGTCCCGCATCGCCTGGTCGAGACCTTCCGGCACCCGGGCACGGCGTACCATCGGAAAGTATTCGATAAAGCCATCGAAGGCGACTTCGGCTATCACATTGGGTCGTGGATAGGCACTGCCCGGGGGTGCGAAGGCGCCTTGGGCGATGTAGACGAAGGAGTCGGGCTGAATGCGCAGATTATTGGCGCGGCGGCTGTCGCTATGGTCGAGCAGGCCCGCGTCGCTCATGTGGTAGCGAGTGCCTTCGGCCATGTCGCTGACATTCATGCAGCCACCGAGCACCAAAACGGCCAGCAGCAAAACCAGGCTACGCATCCTTCCCTCCAGAGGCCGGTGACGGAAAACCGGCGAATGGGGGTTGGATGCAGCTTCCGCGCCAGCGCAGGGACATCGTCGCCTGATCCGGCCTCATCGTCGGAACGCCGCCCGGACCAAGCCCGCTCCCACAGGGTTTGTGCAAATCCTGTGGGAGCGGGCTTGGTCCGGGCGGCGTTCCGACGATGAGGGCCTGTCAGCCGCCGATAATCTTCATGATGGTCGCACCGCCGGAGAACGCCACTTCCTGCTTGTCGCCCAAGGCTTTGACCAGCAGTCGCTGCAACGCCGGCAATGCCTGATGCCGCGGCTTGTCCAACAGATCACCGACATAGTGCCGGTTACTCGACGACAAACAGCCATGCAACCACCCCGTAGAGGACAGACGCAACCGCGAACAGGTCCGGCAGAACGGCACGCTTTCGTTGGCGATCACCCCAAAATAGCCCCGCCCCGGCACCTCGTAGCGCACGGCCGTTGCATCGACGGGCGCATCGGCCTGCAGGTATTCGTAGCGCTCGCCGATCAGGCTCAGCAGCTGCTGAAGACTGACGAACTGCTGCAGGAAAGCATTGGAGTCGCTGGCCAGGTGGCCCATGCGCATCAGCTCGATGAAACGCAACTCATAGCCACGCTCCAGGCAATAATCGAGCAGCGGCATCACTTGATCGAGATTCTGCCCGCGTAGCGGCACCATGTTGACCTTGATTTTCATCCCGGCGGCGCTGGCCTGGTCCATGCCGTCGAGCACAGTCGCCAGGTCGCCGCCGCGGGCAATACTGCGAAATGCGCTGGCATCCAGGGTGTCGAGGGAAACGTTGATGCGGCGAATGCCCGCGTCCACCAGCAGCGGCAGCTTCTTGGCAAGCAACTGGCCATTGGTGGTCAGGCTGATGTCTTCGAGACCCATCTGCCCGACAGCCGTCATGAAGGCTTCGAGTTTCGGGCTGACCAGCGGTTCACCGCCAGTAATGCGCAAGCGCTCGATACCTGCGGCTTCAATCAGATAAGCCACGCCCCGTGCCATCGCTTCGGCCGACAACTCGTCCTGCGCAGCCACCAGCCGCTTGCCGTTGGGCACGCAGTAAGTACAAGCGTAATTGCAGGCTGAAGTCAGGCTGATACGCAAATTGCGAAAACGCCTGCCCTGACGGTCAACGATCATGGATCACTCCGGCAAAAGGAAATTCGGACCGGTAAAACTTGACTCACAAATCAAGTTTTAGCAAGTCCTATGCCTGAGTATATTCCTGAGGTACTGCGCCATGTAGCTAAATCATGGGGCAAAAAGGCCAACTGGACGGGTTCAGTTACCCTGGGTGTCGCTATCGCGCTTGCGTTTGTTGCCCATGCGCACGCCGATGTCCATCAGGAACTGGAAGAAGCCTTCCTGATCTTCCAGCACATTGCTCCAGAACGGCGAGTGATACAGCGCAACGGCGCCGTGCACCAGCGCCCAGGACGCGCAGTAATGGAAGTAAGGCGGCACATCTTCGAGTTTGCCTTCGCTGATCCGGCCCTTGATCAGCAAGGTCAGGCGTTCGAAGTTCGAGGCGCGGATCTTGTGCAGTTCCTCGACCATTTCCGGCACCTGGTTGCCCTTGACCACCTTTTCTTCCAGGCGGTCGAACAACCGATAGCGTTGCGGGTCTCGCATGCGGAATTCGAAATAAGCCCGAGACAGCGCCTCCTTGTCCTTGTCGACATCGGACGAGTGCAACAGCTCGTTCAGGTCGCGCTCGTAATCGAGCATCAGGCGCAGATAGATCTCCGCCTTGGACTTGAAGTGCTTGTAGATCGTACCTTTGCCGATACCGACGGCATCAGCGATCATCTCGACGGTGACACTGTCTTCACCCTGGTCGAGGAACAGCTTGAGCGCGGTATCGAGAATTTCTTGCTCGCGGCGACGAAACTCACGGACCTTACGAGGTTCTTTATGCATAAGAAAAGGTCTGTAGGGGTCAAAATTCGAAGCCGCGTATTATGCCTAACTTGCGCCAAAATGCACGGATCATCCGACCATATCTGTGTTTCCTGATGATTTCACGCAGATTGCCGGTTGATGAGAACGCTTCCGAAGCGGGCGTATTCCAAAATTGTTTAAAAACCCGCCCTGGCAGACTGGACTCATCGCAATACTGATCAATACTTCAACTGTCGGCGGGGCATCTCCCCCAAGTGTCGCGCCGATATAGGTACCAACGGACCGCGTGCCTTTGTTTTACTCCTAATGGTCTTAACCCGGATTCACCCCCCAGAACCCGGGTTTTTTTTGCCTGCGATTTACCGCTGCGGCAGCGAAGGCGGCGTTGGACCTTACATTGATTTCACATGCGCCAACGGGAATAACCGCTTGAAATTCTCCGTGGTCTGCTCGGCAAACCGCTCATAAGGCTCACCGCGCAACATCGCCAGAAACTCTGCCACTTCCCGCACATACTGCGGCAGGTTCGGCTTGCCGCGATAAGGGATCGGCGCCAGGTACGGCGAGTCGGTTTCCACCAGCAAGCGATCAGCCGGAACCTTGCTCGCCACTTCGCGCAAGGCGTCGGCATTGCGGAACGTGACAATCCCCGACAGGGAGATGTAATAACCCATGTCCAGCGCCGCTTTCGCCATGTCCCAGTCTTCAGTGAAGCAATGCAGGACGCCCGCCTGTGGCAGCGCCGCTTCACGCAACAGACTCAAGGTGTCGGCACGGGCGCCTCGGGTGTGAATGATCACCGGCTTGCCCGTCTGCTGCGCCGCCTGCAGGTGCAGGCGAAACGAGTCCTGCTGCAACTCGGCCGCTTCCGGTTCGTAGTGATAGTCCAGGCCGGTTTCACCGATCGCCACCACGCGTGGGTGATTCAGTTCCTGCAGCAACCACTCCAGCGCTGGCGCCGCACCGGGTTGCACATCCAGCGGATGTACACCTACCGAGCAGTCGACGTCGTCGTAGCGTTCGGCCAGGGCTTTGACCTCGGCGGCGTTGTCGACGCTGACGCCGATACACAGAAAGTGGCCGACCCCGCGCTGGCGGGCGGCATCGAGCGCAGCATCCAGAGAACCGTCGTGGGCGGCGAGGTCGAGGCGATCAAGGTGACAATGGGAATCTACGAGCATAAAAGGGCTGCAACTTACATCGTATGGGTAGGACGGTCGGACTTCAGGGCTCCGGCCAGATGGGTTTCGATTCGACTGCGCGCGGTATCGTCGCCTTCATTGAATTGCACGCCGACCCCCGCGGCCCGGTTGCCCTGGGCGCCTTTGGGGGTGATCCAGGTGACCTTGCCGGCGACCGGGATTTTTTCCGGCTCGTCCATCAGGTTCAGCAGCATGAATACCTCATCGCCCAGCTTGTAGCTTTTATTGGTCGGGATAAACAGGCCGCCGTTCTTGATGAACGGCATGTAAGCCGCATACAGCACGGACTTGTCCTTGATCGTCAGGGACAAAATGCCGTTGCGCGGCCCCGGATTGACGGCTTCATTCATGCTGATCTCCACGGCTGATGTTCAGAGTCTAAGCGCGAACGGTTACTTCTGGCCAGGCAAGGACGCCCATTGCACCAACAGCGCTTCCAGCAACAGCGCCGGATTCAGGTTGGCTTTGTTCATCACTTTCTGACGCTGGGCGAGAATCCAGTCCTGAATGGCGAGCACTTTATCCTGCGCGGTTTTCTGCGCCAGGTATTGAATGACCTTGCGCATGTCCGTCAGGCCCAGACCTTCTTCGTCCCGGGTCAACTGATAGCGCAGGATCAGGCTCGACCAGTCGCAAAACCAGTCGAACAACAGCAACTGCGGTATGGTTTTCCATTCTTCGGCCAGTTGGGTCGGCGACTGTTGCTGCTTGAGCAATTTCTTCACGCCGTCGACCACCAGCGCCCGCTGTTCGCGCACACCCCGGGCCTGCAACTTGACCGCGGCCAATGGCGACCCGGCGGCGAGTGTCAGCAATTCGACCCGCTCCTCTGGCGAACAGTCCGGCAGGGCCTGCGCCAGCCACGCCAGGCTCATCGCCTCGCTGGGCAGCGGACACGCCTGCTGCTGGCAGCGGCTCTTGATGGTCGGCAACAAACGACTGGTCTGGTGGCTGACCAGCAGCAACACGGTATCGCCGGACGGTTCTTCAAGACTTTTGAGCAAGGCGTTGGCGGCGTTGACGTTCATCGACTCGGCCGGCTCGATCAACACCACCTTGCGTCCGCCCATCTGCGCGGTCTGGACCACGAAGCCGACCAGTTCGCGAACCTGATCGACCTTGATCGCCTTGTCCGCCTCTTCCGGTTCCAGGATGTAGTTGTCGGGGTGGCTGCCGGCCTTGAGCAACAGGCAGGATTTGCATTCGCCGCACGCGTCCTGCGCGGTCGGACGCTGGCACAGCAAACTGGCCATCAAGCGCTCGGCCAGCGCGCGCTTGCCGATGCCGGCCGGACCATGCAGCAGATAGGCGTGTGCATGCTGCTTGCGCCCGGCCAACTGCTGCCAGAGGCTGTCCTGCCACGGGTAGGCTTCAGCCACGGGTCAACTCCAGCAGGCGCGGGAGCAAGGCATCCAGTGCCAGCTGAACCTGGGCCAGTGGCTGGGCGGCATCGACCAGCACGTAACGCGCCGGGTCCGCTTCAGCACGCTTGAGAAAGGCAGTGCGCACCGCATCGAAAAAAGTCCGGCCTTCGAGTTCAAAGCGGTCCAGGCGCCCGCGCGCGCTGGCGCGGGCCAGGCCCACCTCGACCGGCAGATCGAAAATCAGCGTCAGGTCCGGGCGCAGGTCGCCCTGGACAAAGGCTTCCAGGGTCGCGATGCGCTCCAGCGACAATCCGCGGCCGCCCCCCTGATAGGCATAGGTCGAATCTTGTTTTGGAATCATCTCAAATGGAAACAAAATGCTATACTCGCCAAAAAGAAAAATGTAAACAAGATGAAAACCTGCACAAAATTAGGGAGATAGGCGCGATGAAGAAAGTGGTTGGACTGGCTGCGAAAGCGAGATCCGGAAAGGACACAGCGGCTGCAATGCTGCTCCAGCACCCTGAGGTGACTGCCTATGCCCTCGCCGACCCACTTAAGCGCGGTTGCCAAGCTCTTTTCAATCTGACCGATGCTCAGACTTGGGATGATAACGTAAAGGAGCTGAAGGTGGATGCCTGGGGGCTTTCCCCGAGGGAATTCTTCCAACGGGTAGGCACCGAGTGGATGAGATCTCAGAACCCACTGCACTGGCTCATGCGAGCGGATCGTGAGATCTATGCCCCTGAGGCAATCTCCCCCCTTTCCCCTGCTCAACTCTCTCACCCAGAGCTGCCCTTCATCCTTGGCGCCAAGGCCTTTTTCAACCTCAGCGATGAACAGTGCTGGAGTGCAGGTGCGGATAAAGAACCGGACAGCTTCTGGAACATGACGCCTTCCGAAATGATCGACCTGATCAAAGCCAGAGCTCTTAAAGACTTCCCTGACTTCTTTGAGCGAAGAGCTTCTACGCCCACTCAAAACTTCAATGAAACGGCCTATATCAACAAGCCGACTCTTGATACTGAAGGCAAAAGCACAGTCATCATTAAAGACATCCGCTTTGAAAATGAAGCTGCATACATCAGAGACTTGAATGGTTCCATCTTGCACATCATGAGAGATAACGCGAAAGCAGTTAAATCCCACCCATCCGAGTTTGGCATTGAAGTGCGGGCAGGAGATATTGTCATCAAAAACAATGGCACCCTGATCGAGTATCAAGAAGCGTTGGAAACGGCTTGGAAAACCCTGCTCAAGACTAGGCAAGATCGAGGTTAAAAATGGAGCACCTCTGGAAAGCTAAATCTTTTGAGCATGAAACTGTCTTCACCTCGGACAATATCGAGGTCGAATGCACTTTCCAAGGTCACCTTTTCTACAGCAAGCTTAAGCCACTTTGCATTGCACTTGACCTAGTGTTTCGCAAATATGCTCCCACTCGGACTCGCGTCGCTACAAGTTCACTTCGGCGAGCAATTTGGATTTTCTTTGACTTTGTGCAAGGCTTCAACCTTCGCCAACCCAAACCACTGCAAGTCAAGGCCCTCTCGGACATTAGCGCAGAGGTCTACAACTGTTTTCAAGATTACCTGAAGCTAAATGAAGAGCCTATCAGCAACGCGGCAATCCTCAAATCTGCGCTGAATAACGCTGCCCTTTTGTCAGAAGTCATTCCCGACTTGCTTCTGCCATACGTTGATAAGGCAACGACACTAAAGCCACGAGCGCCGCTGAATGATGACGCCGACGAAGCTCTTGAAGCAGCCTTCAAGAAGCATATTGATTCTCTATATGGGAAAATTCAATTTCGACTTGAAGTTGAGGCTGCCCTTCCCTATACCTTTGAGGAAGTTCACAGCCTAATAGTACCCAACCTTTCCAGATCAAACATATTCCAATGGGTGCAGTTTTGCCGTAACGGAAAAAAATTCCCTAGCGACAAATCTCTTAAGGAACGACTCGCTGCATCGCCCGATCTAGAACTGAAAAAAATTTCAGAGATGGAAAACTGGCGACAAGAATTTTACGAAACTTATGCTGAGCGTGGTGAAGAACATAGGTTCGCAAACCCAAAAAACCCGTTCAGCAATGTGAATCTCATAGGTTTTACTCCCGATCCAGCAAGGGTTCACAAGACGCTACTGGGAGTTGGATATCCATTTGAATTCGACTTGGATACCATCGGGAAGAAATATGGGACAGTGGGAATCAATAGCGTAAGCTACTGCGTCGATCTGGTTCAACTTTTGATGCTGAGATGGCGTCAACCCCCCAGAAGCCCTAAAACTAAGCCGCTGCCTACTTGGGACGACTTCCTAACCATGTATTATCCTTCCATGGAGGATATGGCATGTCTCGTCCAGTTCATCATGCTTCAAACGAACTGGAATAAGGAAACGGTGTTAGCGCTGGATCCCGACAACTGCGAGCACGCTCTGACAGGTGCAATGGACGAGCAGTATGTGGTTATGCAATCAGAGAAGAATAGAAGCCAGGGCATAGGCAAACCTTATTACGCGCCTAAAGAAATAATTGCTACCAGCACACGTTCTGACAAGTATTCAGCGTGGAGCCTGTTTTCGTTAGCTAATGCTCTCTCGACGCCCTTAACCCCGTATGACTTCGACTACATCAATCACGGAAAGACCACAGCGGATTTCAACAAAGCTTTCCTTTGCATCCGCTATTTCGGTGATTGGGTTAAGAAGGGAGGCCGACATACTTCAGTCTCAAATGATAAAGCCTTCCTTCAAGGCATTAAGCAGTTCCTCAAGACTCACGAGATTTACGAAAATGGTGAACGTCTCACTGGAGCTAAAGACTTAACGCCCAAGTTGCGTCCGACTTGGGTTAAACGGAGGAAGCAGGCGGGAGACACATCCCACGGATTGCTCGCGATGTTTCTTGGTCATAACTGCCCGACTACAACTGACATCCATTATGACAATTCTCCGTATGCTCAAGCTGAACGTTATGCTCGTCTCGAGTCTGAACTGGAAGCAATTCTTGGCTTGCTTTACACCGGAAAGTTCGATGGCATTGTCGGAACGCCAATTCAAGAGCCTGTAAACCTTCCTTTCAAGGTCTTCCATATTCCAGGCATGGAGAGGCCCCTATGGGCGTGTACGAACCAAAAGAATCCAACTTGGCACGGCGCCAAGTCACGTGTTAGGCCGGGAGAAAAGTGCTATGTGGTCAGCAAATGCGTTTTCTGCTCCCGGGCATACATGTTTGAAGATTCGCTGCCGTACCTGATGGAGCGACGTATTCATGTCGTCGAGATCATGGATGACCAACCACCGTCAGCTTCTGACTACAGCAGTGAGTTGGAAATTGAAATCGCCTTGATTGACGACATATTGGACAACTGGGAAGACGATCGCGCAATCAAAGAGGCCGCTCGTTATCAGCGCCGAAATACGCCACTTTTACCCCGAGACTTGAATTTCCTCCAGGTAATTCTCGAAGAGGAAGACAGAGAATGAGCCGTAAGCCATTTGCAATGAACGATACCGAATCAAAAAGCTTTGCGGACGAGCTTGAGGCTGACTTCTTTGATGACATGCAAGACGCTGCGGAGCAGGAGCTAGAGCGCCTTCTTCTGGAAACTGGCGGAACAGCACAGCAAACTCACAGCTCACTGCTGAAAAAACTTGAGCTGTATCCCGATGGGAGCTTCCCTGTCTCATGCTATTCGTTGTATAGCGACTCCAGCTGGATTTTATTCAAAGACAAATATGGCTCTGTCACACGAGTCTCTTTTGAAGGGCTTCTGCCAGATGTTGCAGAGTTTAAAAAGTCGTTTATTTACCATCTAATCCCTGAGTATGCTCCATTTGGTGGTATCCGCGCGTACTCCACAACCAAGAGCCATAGCTCTGCGTTTCGAATCCTAGATAGGTATGTTTTCCAGGATAATCACTTGTCGGGAGACGCAGAGTCGTTTTCATTTATCTCGTCACAGCTTTTGATTCGAGCTCTGGACAAGGCTAAAGAGGCGTCAGCTTTCACCCACTATACATACCTATTCCACCACATCCGCTTCTGGCTGTCGCTTAGCGCTCAGCAGCTGTTGCCAGTGGAGCATCGCATTTTCGTTTCTGCAAACACCGTGGACACCCCTGAGCGCAGAAAGGATGTGATTCGTCACTTCACTGGTTCGCTTTCTACTTGGATTCCATTTACCGAGCCGGAGCTCAAAAAGTTGGCTGAGTACGCTTTTCTTTGGACTGACAAAGGGATTCCGTTGCTCCTTAAAGCTAAAGAGTACATTCAGTCTAATGGCTTAGACCAGTTCAACAGCAAGACCTTGACGCGCTATCAAGAAGATCTTGAGCTGGAGAAAGCACTGAATCTTGAGGTTGATGGAGAACAGATTCTCACACTCACCAAGATCCCCCGTAAATACGACTCTACTCAGTTTTGGAACTACTCATGGCTTCGCAGCTACAAGAATGCTCTCGACTGCGTCCGAAATGGGATTTACATTTTGGTTGCGCTCATCAGTGGGCTGCGTGCGAGTGAGCTCGAGCCGCTCAAATTTGAGCACATTATCAAAGGCAAAGATGGACGATACCAACTCCAAGTGACCCGCTTTAAAACAAGTCGGGATCCAAACCACAAAGGAGATACCTCTTTCCTGCCGCTCCCAGTTTTCATTGGCAAGAAAATTGAAGAATACAAGCAGCTGAGAGCTATCTGCGGATTGGAACGCGAAGGTTATCTTTTCCAGTCCAACCGGAGCACGAAACAGATCAAGAAACAAGACTCTGTTCGTGTTGAGCGCATTACCGACGAACTGGAAGAAGTACTTGGCATCGAACGGATCCATACGCACCGCTTCCGCAAGACGATCGCCGAAATATTGATCAATCGAAGCGAGCGAAACATCGACATCATTCGCCTTCTGTTCGGACACGCCAGCTATGCCATGACGCTCCGCTACATTGGTCGTAACCCTTACATTGTTCAGAGTGTGGCTCACGCTATTGAGCAGAATTACATCGAAGATTTCACTGATATCATTACGTCTGTGAAGACTTCCAGCTCGTCGGGTGAGAGCGCTCGGCGCCTGGTGGAAAAAATCGCTGCGCGACCTGATGCCTTCAGTGGTAAACAGCTTAAGGTCACGATTTTCACCTATGTGAGCCATCTGTTGTCTTCTGGTGAACCGTTGTTCATTCACAGGACGGCAGTCGGAAGCTACTGTGTTAGCAGCGAGTTGTACTCCTCGCCTAATCTTCCGCCCTGCTTAGCTCGCCGTAAAGAAGTCGTGACGAAAGAGCTTCCGGATCCCCTCTTCTGCGATACGGCTTGCCAGCATGCAGTAATTGTGGACAAAGCCGCGAAAGCTCTCGAGGACAACGTTATTTTCTATCAGCACATGCTGGACAATGCCAGCGACACTCTGTCTGAAAATTCGAAGACGATGCTCCAGCAGAAGATTCTGGAGAACTCTCGGCACCTTGATACGTTGAAGAACAACAAGTCTTACCAGCTGATTCCAACGGTGGAAGCACAAGCATGAGCGGCGTGGACACTCGCAATAAGCTGATTGGGATTATCAAACAGCATCAGCTGGATAACGGCATGACCAAGCTACCTATTGGCAAGCTATCCAACCTTGCCGGGATTACCCGGCAAGCGTTCAATCGTTATTATGGTGATCTAAAGGACTATGCGAAAGGCAGTCAATCCATCTCTAAGCTGCTAGTCAGTGATTGCACCTCTCTCAGCCAACTGCTGGAGAGCAAGGAGAAAAGGCTTGCTCAGTTAGAGTTTCAGCTGATCGAAATCCAGGCAACCCATAAGGCCGAACTGACCGAAGCCTTGAACAAGCATATTACATCACTAATGAATAACGATGTGATGATTTATGAGTCAGGTCAAATAAGTGCAACACTCACAAGCCAAAACAACCACAATGCTCAGCTTATCAAGCGCGTAACTGAGCTTGAGGTAAGCAACACCCAGCTTATAGCGGACGCCACGTCCACTTACAATTTTAACAATGAAATCAACTCAATCAAGTCTTCTAAAAACTTTATTCCGCTCGAGATTGACGTCAAGGCCCTTTGCAAGAGCTACGCCGTATCAAATGACTTTGACGAGTACGAAGACGCCAAAGACGCGGAGATCCAAAAGAACATAAAAATCATTAAGGCCTTGCCTAGCCTCGAAAAGGTGGACATTGTAGTTTTTCAGGAACGGTATATTTCAGACTTCGGCTCATTCTGCAAGACCATCAACCCCAGACCTGATCATGTACTTGTCGCGCTTCAGCTCCCCCTATACAGCCGAGCCGAAATCCAGCTCATCGTAAAAGAGCTAACGCCGGTAGCATCTCTCTCAATCTACGTCCCCTACAGTTCGTCTGAGGCAGTAATAGCATCCAAACGCAAGTTCATTTACAGAGGTGTGCCAGAAGAAGAACTAAAAGATGCCGATGAGGCCAGAGTGCCGCTGATGGATTGGGGTTTCGATTCCATCCAAGTAAAGCGAATCAAGCAGGGTGACTAATGATCAAGTTTGAAATCAAGCCAATCAAGTACTACAGCTCGACACTGCTTGCCAACGTTGAGCACTATGTCCTTATAGCTGAGAAAGATAAAAAACGTATTTTGGTCAGCATCCCCAACATCTACCTGTACAGAAAAAGTAGATCTTCAATGCAGACGTCGAAGCGATATGCAACCCTTATCGCACAGTTTTATCGATTTCTTTCTAATTTTGAAAAATTCAAGCTAGTAGAGCCAGGCGACTATCACATTCATGTCTCCAACGTGGAGATCCGCCACTGGCAAATATTTAGACAGCAAAAGAGAATAAGCCGAGGCACCCCTCACCCGACCTCTGAAACAATCTATAGCGATGCAACAACAGTCTACTATTTTTTCAAATGGCTGTCGGATGAAGGCATTCCTACCGGCGTTAAAATTCGACTCAAGACCTGGATCGCCAACTTCAAGGATCGCCGCCTTCTTAACTATCTTGCTAAAAAGACGAAACTCTCCCTTGATACAGATCCGATTCGCGTACTGGACAAGCAAGCTAGGCAAAAAAAGGCTGTGCATCTGATCAAGCACAGCGAGGTTAAAACTCTTCTCTCGGCTTATCCCGACAAGGTTTACGCAGTACTTTTCAACTTTGCTTTAGCTACTGCCATGCGCCCGATGGAACTGGTGAAATTCCCCTATATGGGAAACGGGAAAAATCGCCACATCTTGCCTTATAGCCAGATGGACAGCGAGATTAAATCGCATGACTATAACGTCTTCGGCAAAGGTAACAAATTTAGGGATATTAAAATTCCCGACTATGCTCTTAAGATGCTCGAAGATGAGTACATCAAGAATGAGTACCCTGCCAGGGCCAGACTGTACCGTAAAAAGTTTGGCAAAAAATGCCCTCTATCGATACTTTTCTTGACTGCAGAAGGTGTACCGGTAACCCCAAGCATGATTGCTAATGCTACCAACTATGCCAAGCGGCTAGCCGTCGCCAAGGATCCTAGCTTTGCCACTACGAATATTTTCTACCATGCTCGTAAGTGGTGGCCGACCATGATGATGGTGCAGCACCATAACGGTGAAGACATCCTAAAGAAGGATGCTGAGGTCATGCATGTCGCGCTTACCCAGGTGATCATCAACCAGATGGGGCATGAAGACCCTAGTACCACCTACCAACATTACTTGGTTTTGGCGCGGTACCTGGTCATGGCAAACAGAGGAATCACCCATGAGACTATCCATGAAGATGCTCTGAACATTCATGAGGCTCTCGAAAAGTTTGGGTGACGAGGCCACGCTTCTGGAGAGCTTCGGCTCTCCCGCTTAATCTGTTGCCCTGACTTTGCCCCTTCCCCCCCTTTCCTCCTTACAAGAGCGCATTCAGCCGGTCTATTCAAGCCCGAAGCTGCGATTGGCTTATCCGGAGGTGCCCTTTGGCGCCGGCGATCCATTGCACTGGAGTGCCAGGCAGGCCTCCCTCTCACTGGCTGGTACAATCCCAGGAAGACTACAGCGCTGTACTAGCGAAACGCGACTGGAGCAAGATATTCTCAAAAAAGTTTGACTGAAAAGCACACTGAAACCGTTGCTCCTGACCAAGCCAGGGGACGTAGGTGTGTCAGAGATGCTAACTCATCAATTCGTCACAGTAGGACATACTTTTGCGTGCCGGTCAGATTAGTAAGAACAATCATGTTGGTTGATGAAATTATGACCCAATGGTCAAAATCGTATCAACACCAACAAGCTTATGCTCCTTTCCGCGCGCATATGCCCCCAAAACGGTGGTCACGCAGTGCCCTGAATCTCTGAACTAGCCCAATCTTTCGGCACCATCGTAGACGATCCCCGGATTGCCATGCTAATTTCTCCGCCTCTGATCTCCCTGGATCAAACGGTCGGCTCGTGAAGGCTCAATGCCACAGGTTGCAACACCTCTTTATCGCACGCATTTCGACGATAGTCAGCGGGCAGCCGACACCCTGGCGACCGGAGAATTGCTATGCGCGTCCCAGTCTATCCACAAGACCTGATCCGTAATCGTGGCTTCAAAAGCCTTGCCAAGCAGTTGCAACAGCACTGGCGTGGCCCAACTCCAATTTCGCTTGCAGAGGCTCAAAAAACGCTCGCGCAAGGACTGGGCTATCAGAACTTTTACGATCTCAACGAAGCCTCAAAGGTCTGCCAACCTGATGAGCCTGTGCCGTCAGAAGCCACTGTCAGGCATGCAATTGGTTCAACCATTAAAGCTACCCTGCAGCCGGAAGCATGGCTGTCTGTAGATCAACGGGAGCTGGAACAGCTCGTAACCGATCTCTCCCTGAAAAAACTCGTAGCCTTCAAACGTCTGCTGCTTGCTCCCGATGCTGGTCATAACCCGTTATTAAAACTAGTTAGCGGGGCTCAGCCAGGACTGTCCAAAGAACACATTCAGCTCTTGGAAAAGATCCTTTCCGAATCTGGCGACTTGAGGGATCGGGCTCTGTTTGCATGCATGCTGGGTGCGCTGCGTTCAAGCGAGATCCTATCGGCGAGAATGCATCATGGTGCTGCGGTGTATGGGGTGAAGACCTTTGACACCAAGAGGGTACTCGATGCAATTCCAGAACGGCACAGGGCGATCTTTAATCAGTACGTGAAGGCTTCAAAGCTGTCGGACGGAGAGTATCTTTTTCGTGCGGCTAATGCCCCTGGGCGCCCACTATCGTCTGATGCGCTGAGAAGGATCTGTGCCTCGTGGGCTCGCAAAGCAAGTATTCATGTGAGTCTACTCACGCCCCACGGCGTCCGCAGAATTACGGATAATTACACGGACTTGATGCGCCAAATGAGGGAGAGGACGGGCCACTACCCAGCAGACATGTCCTTGGCATACGTTGCCGGACTGCCGACAATCAGAATACCTTAGCTTTTAAGCAATTGGCCGCCAATCCAACGCCCATAATCTCGGCATCCAACTGAAATCCGCACCTAGGAATGTTCATGACCACCTGCACCCTTGCTCTACAATTGCGGGATGCTAAGCATGTTGTTGTCGTCACAGGTGCTGGGCGTCAGCCGAGAGCGGCATCCCAACATTCCGGGATGCGCTGACGGGACTTTGGGAGCGCTTCGACCGCGAAGCATTCAGAGCCGATCCAGCACTATGTTGGGGATAGTAGCGAAGAGCTACGAACTTTTGCTTCGCATTATACCAACGCAGCATGGGCGTCATAAGGTGACTACGATGCAAGACAGCTTGAACCCGATACTGTTTTCGCAGGGTGCCCCTCCATGCTCGAAGGCCTGTCGCATTTCAACGCCAGGAAATGGCATGCTGGCTTATACGACAACCTTCCATAGCTGGCGTGAGGCCGTGGTAGATCTCGCTCCAAGACTGGATGGAACCTCGCGTCATGATGCGTTCGCCCAGCGCGACGTCCGACAGTACCTGGCAGACCTCTCGGGCGGTGAGGGGAGAGGGCGGATGCTGAGGCAGGAGAATACGTAACCCGGAGCGTCTGCAGACGGACGAAGGCGGGCCTAATCTTGCACTTGATGATTATCCCGACTTGAAGGCAGCGGCAACTGAATCAAATGAATGGTGATGCCCGATGCTAGCGATGATGTGTTCAGTAGCCGCCACGCCGGAAATGAAAGAAGCACGTCCTTTAGCAAGGTTTCAGAACGTAGCCGTCCGCACGATATTGCTTTCATCGTTAAAGAGATTCTCGGCTGACTAGGTGAGCCGGGCGTCGCTGGCCCGAAGTAACGACCCAAAACGATGCGTCATGGGCATCCATGCCTCGGCCATCGTCTAGTGCCAACCACCTCGCCCCCCAGGCGCCCTCTCGATGACGAGTTTCCCCTAAAAGTGATTGGTAGGGTTTCTGCATATCTGCCAAAGGCGGTTCAAACCACCTTTGAAAATCTTGGGGCCGATAGAGCTGGCCGGACGCCTAGAATGGTACAGACTAGCTGTTTGAAGGTTTTTCCGATCGATAGCTCTGCGCGCCCCATGGCTCTAGCTATTGAAATATCAGATACTGCCAATGCGCCAGCACCCATCTTTCAAGGATGAAAACGAACCATGGCAAGGAAGAAGGCAACAAACTCCAGTGGCACCGGCATCCTGATTATTTTTGCGTTGGCTTTTGGTGCATTCGCCTCGATCCCGAAGAACGCCTGGATCGCTATTTGTGTCGTCGCTTGCATCGGTGGATTTATGTGGCTGTTGGCCACGCGCACTAAACGGCAGCTTGAGCAGTTGCAAAAATCTGCTTCAGAGACAGCACCCCTGCGGGATCCGCGCAGCAAAAACGTGACCTTCTCCATGCAAGAGGTTTCGTCCAACAATATGCCTGAAGAAACCACCGATTTTTATACCGTCCAACTAGGCTCCCCGCCTTCCGCGTCCTTTAAAATTCCAGACGCAAGCAAACAGAAATCAGATACCCGGTGGGTGCCGGCAGACGAGTCAGTTTCAGTGGCTGGTTTTTCACTTCCAGGAGGTATGCTCTACGTAGGAAGCGCGCTGGGTCGATACGATGCGCAAGAGCCATCACTGCTCAATCCCAAACTGCGGATAGCCAAGTCGTACGTTGATATCGAAGAGCGGCTGATGTCCTACTGGCCGAGTTTCCATTCCATATCGCCTGAGGCTCGGCGCGCGTACCTGCAGTGGCTAGAAGGCGGACGCCGAGATCCGCTGGCAGACACTGGCTACGTCTTTCTGTTTTTCTATGGCCTTGAGCGACGTGCTCTCGTTGATGCGGTGAGTGACCCGCAGGTGAAGGCCGAGATTCCCCTGATCGTCAAAGAAGTCCAACGGCTACTGGATATCTATGGGGACAATCGATCGTTCAGGGGGTATGCGGAGGGCTTTCTGGATTACCTGGGCAATCAAACGCTCGATCCTAACCTTTACCTTGGCCCACCTCCTGGTGCCGTTGCTTACGGCTATGAAATGCCTCTCCCACTGCGCATTGGTTTGGGGCAACACGCCGCAAACAAACGGCCACTTGATGCCAACTGGGCATTGGCATGGGCGTTAGCTGACCCCAATATCAGCAAGCGCACCCCGGTAACACGGTGCAAGGAAGTCTTCGCCGCGCTGTTCAAGCTCAAGTACGCCAGTGCACATCCTACGGGTCTAATGCTCGCCCAAAACAAAACCAAGCTCAAAGCAAGCTATCGACCTGCCTCGGCAGTATTGATGGCCCCCTTGCTTAACGTGGGCGATCTTCCTGATGTCATGGCCACGTCGGGAACGCGAAAAAGTCTGCAATTGCTGATGGAGCTATGCACCAGCGAGCTTGAACCTTACAGCCGTTATCTAGGCCGAAACCCTGAAAGCGCAGAAGCCCTGGAAGGCCTGTTGCAACTTCCAGTCACCCTTTGGCCAGCAACAGCTCGTACGGAGTTGGAGGAGCTTCAAAGCAAGATCGGTGACGATCTGATTGTCATGAGCTTTGGAGAACTCGCCGGCCGACTCAAGAGCGCTGGTGCACTTTCGCGTGACAAGGTTCTCGCTCTTGCCCGTGCATTGGAATCACTTCATATCGGTATGGAGCCTGATGTACTCGCTGGGAGCAGGACTCCAAAAGCTGAAGACCGTATCGCGCTGTTCGTGACCCAACCTGAGGACGGATCACTGCGAGCGTCAGCGGCCTACAACGCGGCCTCAGTCACACTCGATCTGGCCAGTTCAGTCGCCTCTGCCGACGGCGATACATCCAATGAAGAAGTTTCACTACTTGCTCAGCACATCGATTCCTGGAGTCACCTGAGCGTTGCCCATCGCAAACGTCTCAAGGCGCACCTGCAGATTCAAATCCAGCAACCGCCAACGCTGGCAAGCTTGAAGAAAAAGCTCAATCCATTAACTGTCGAAGCCAAGCGCACGATTGCCAGCTTCCTGGCTCACTTGGCGCAAGCCGATGGGATCGTCAGCCCTGCTGAAGTGAAACTTCTTGAGCGTGTTTACAAGGCGCTGCAACTGGATAGTCAACTGCTCTACAGCGATCTTCACGGCGCCGCAGCCGGGGGGAGTATTACTCCCGTCAAACCTGCAACAAGCTCCACTCCAACCGAACCCGGCACACAATCAGCCGCCGTTGCAAAACAGGGCTTCGTGCTTGATCACGAGCGCATTGCTGAGCTGCAACGTGAAACGGCTGAAGTCTCTGCCCTCCTCGCCCAGGTGTTCACTGATGACCAGGTTGAGGAGCCGGAACAGGCCGTTGAGACTGTGGAGTCGGCGACCGAAACCACTGCTGACGTTGCCGGCCTCGATCTGGAACATTCTGCATTCTTGCGCTTGTTGATTTCCCGTGCCGAATGGAGCCGATCCGAACTTGAAGCCGCTGCCAGCGATATGGAGCTGATGCTCGATGGCGCCCTGGAGCAAATCAATGACATGGCTTTTGAGCGTTTCGACATGCCCGTCACCGAAGGTGATGATCCCATCGAGATCAATACAGACATTCTGGAAGAACTAGCCCTATGAGCACTATCAGAGCCAAGGATCGCGACGCGGTCATCCAATCGTTGCGTGCGGGCGTTGTTCCTCGCGTCGGTCAACACTTGATTCAGGTTGGCCGGGTGGGAGAGCTGGATGCGCTGATCAAGGACGTCAATCGCCTGGTCGAGAACGGATCGGCATTTCGAGTGGTGATTGGTGAGTACGGTGCAGGCAAAACATTCTTTTTGAATCTGGTTCGAGCAATCGCCATGGAGCGCAAACTCGTCACCATGCACGCTGACTTAAACCCGGATCGTAGGTTACACGCTACGGGCGGCCAAGCACGCTCGCTTTATTCCGAGCTGGCCAAGAACATGTCGACGCGCACCAAGCCCGACGGTGGTGCGATGCAAGGCATTGTTGAGAAATTTATCTCGCAGGCCAAAACGGAAGCCAAGGCGGCAGGCACAGACAGTGAGACTGTCATTCGAGCACAGCTGGCTGAGTTGACCGAGATGGTCAACGGCTACGATTTCGCTGAAGTAATCGCCGCGTATTGCCGAGGTTTCGAGGAAGGCAACGAACAACTCAAGGCTGATGCCATTCGCTGGTTGCGTGGCGAGTTCACCACCAAGACCGATGCCCGCACAGCCTTGGGTGTGCGAACCATCATTGATGATGCCTCTGTCTACGATCAGCTCAAGCTGCTGTCGAGATTCGTCAGACTCGCAGGTTTTGGCGGTCTGATGATCTGCCTCGACGAGCTGGTCAACCTCTACAAGCTGGCCAACACGCAGGCACGCAATGCCAACTACGAGCAGATCCTGCGCATCCTCAATGATTCGTTACAGGGATCCTCTGAAGGTCTCGGATTCCTCTTGGGCGGTACCCCAGAGTTCTTGATGGACACTCGCCGAGGCCTGTTTAGTTACCCTGCCCTGCAATCGCGTCTGGCAGAGAATTCGTTTGCCAAATCAGGGCTGGTGGATCTGTCGGGCCCTGTGATTCGCCTGACCAGCCTCACCCCCGAAGACTTCTATGTGCTGCTGCAGAAGCTTCGCCATGTTTACGCGGGCGGCGATGTCGAAAAATATCTACTGCCTGACGAAGCGCTCCCCCTGTTTATGGCGCACTGTAATCAGCGTTTGGGTGAAGCCTACTTCCGCTCGCCGCGCACCACGATCACTGCATTTATCAATCTGCTAGCCATCCTGGAGCAAAACCCGGGAGCTGACTGGAAAACGCTGCTGGGAGGTGTCGAGGTAGCCAAAGACCTGGGCGGAGAAGAAGACACGAAAGTCGACGCGGACGATGAACTTGCCACCTTCACACTCTGAGTCATCGGGATTCGACCAGCTGGAACCCCGTATTCAGCGATGGATTTGGGCTGAAGGCTGGACGTCCTTGCGTGACGCCCAGGAAAGGGCTGTGCCGGTACTGGTGGATGCCGATCAGGATGTCATCATTGCCGCCGCAACAGCGGCAGGGAAAACTGAGGCTGCGTTCCTCCCCATACTCACCAATTTGCTGAACGACTACGACCCACCCGGGTCAGTGTTGTACATCAGTCCCCTCAAAGCCTTGATCAACGACCAATGGGACAGACTAGGCCGCCTCTGTGAGCAGCTCGAAATTCCCGTGGTGGCTTGGCATGGCGACATTTCATCAAGTAAAAAGCATCGCTTCCTGAAGTCGCCTGAAGGGGTACTGCTGATCACGCCTGAATCCCTGGAGGCTCTGTTCGTCAACCGAGGCTCCAGTCTTGCCGGAGTGTTCCAAAATCTGCGCTATATCGTCGTGGACGAGTTGCATGCATTCATTGGAAGTGAGCGAGGCAAACAGCTTCAATCCCTGATGCACCGAGTAGAGCTCGTTGCCGGGCGCCGCCTCCCCAGGATCGGGCTTTCAGCCACGCTCGGCAATATGAGTTTAGCTAAGGAGTTTCTTCGTTCTGCAGACGCAGGAGGAGTAACCGTCATCAAGTCCGAAAACTCAGGCCAGACACTTCAGGTACAGGTTCGCGGTTACATCCAGCCCCCCATGAGCGAGCTTAAAAAGCTTCTCATCCAATCTGCTGACGAACAAAGCGAAGAAGACGAAACGGAAAACAAGGCAAGTCCCGACTTTGCGATCGCTGACCATCTCTACAAGGTATTGCGTGGTAGCAACAATCTGATTTTCCCAAACAGCCGGCAGCAAGTTGAATGGTACGCAGATCAGTTGCGCCGGCGTTGTGAGAAAGATGGTGTACCCAATGAGTTCTGGCCCCACCATGGCAGCCTTTCGAAAGACTTGCGCGAGCAAGCTGAGCACGCCCTCAAGGCAGGCGGCCAAGCAGCATCAGCCATCTGTACTACGACGCTGGAGCTCGGCATAGATATCGGTAGCATCAAGACAGTGGTGCAGATTGGCGCCCCACCCTCAGTGGCCAGCTTGCGACAGAGACTGGGTCGCTCGGGTAGACGACCGGGGGAAAACGCGATCTTGCGCGTTTACTGCAAGGAGTCGCCACTCAAGGATAGCTCCAGCCTTTCGGATCAGCTACGCCAAAGTTTGGTTCAGACCATTGCCATGGTTCGTTTGTTACTCGGTGGATGGTTCGAACCTCCCCGGACTCAGGGTCTTCATGCGTCCACACTCGTTCAGCAATGCCTCTCTGTAATTGCTCAGTGTGGTGGTGCAACTGCGGCTGATCTTTGGAAACACTTGGTGGCTGAAGCGGCATTCCAGAACGTAGAAAAGCCCGACTTTCTCAAGCTGCTCAAGTCGCTGGGAGAACATGAACTCATCGTCCAGGACAGCTCGGGCTTGTTGCTGCCCGGGACAGTCGGGGAGCGCCTGATCAACCACTATGAGTTCTATAGCGCCTTTATCAGCGATGAGGAGTTCCGCCTGGTGTGCGACGGTAAAGCCCTAGGCTCTGTACCCATCAGCAGGCCTTTGACAAAGGATCAGCGCATCATCTTCGGTGGCCGACGGTGGCAAGTTCGTGATGTTGATCTTCAGGCAAAGGTCATAATCGTAGCCCCGGCACGCGGGGGCGCCCCTCCTCTGTTCGACGGCCTAGGCGCCATGGTGCATGACAATGTGCGCAAGGAAATGCGAGCTGTCCTCGCAGACCCTAATCCCTGCCCATTCATAGACCGCGATGCCCAAGCGTTACTCGACGAAGCCAAAAAGACATTCAACGCGTTAGGCCTCGGTGAACGCTACCTCATTGAGTCTGGTGGCAGATGCTATCTGATCAGTTGGCTGGGTGATTACGCCAACGATGCGCTTCGCCTATTACTCAATCATGTGGGGTTCTCGTGTGATAACGCGGGCTTAGCGATTGAGATTGAGGCAGATATCCAACGGACATTGGCGGCACTCAAGGACGTTGGTGAACTGGATGCAAACGATCTGGATTCGATACTCGCAGACGTGGAAAACATGCTGCGCGAAAAATGGGATTGGGCATTGCCCGAATCATTACTGATGAAATCATTTGCTTCGATTTCATTGGATATCTCAACCGCGATCGAGTTTGCCCAAACGCACGCCGCAACCTATACAAATCCCAATGAAATGATGCCCAGGGCCCTGATTGGAGATTGAAGCAACGGGGTCACGACACGAGCTTATTTCACCCGTCGCTTGAGGCTTTTTCGACGACTGTTTCGTCAGAACGATGAACTCGACTCGGAGATGCTTCTCGCATCGCCAATTTAATGGCGCTCAGAAAAAGCCCATACGGCTACTCCACAATTAAGAAAAATCATACTGGATGTATAGCCACAATGGCCTCAGGAGGCCCTCAAAAGGCCCTCAGAACGAAAAGCGACTATAGTGCTGGCATAGGGTGCCACCAGATAGATCTCGACTGGAGTGCGCGTACAGAAAGCCAAATTTATAAATTATTAGCTTTACCCGACGAACGGTAAAACTTGTTGGAGGCCATATTTTATATGGGGCTCGGAGAGAGTGAGCACAAGTTATCCACAGGGTTATCCCCAGAAAAACTTAGGTATATGCACAGAATGGAGTTGCTATTGGAAAGGACGCTCAAGTAGTCTTGGCGCACAAATGCAAAAACGACCAGTAAAGGTCGTTTCGCTGAAGAATGCATGCAGGTAGTCACGTTTCTGTCGCCAAACGTAGCGCGACTACCTGCACCCTCTGAGGCACGCATTTGAAAATGCACACATCTAGAGAAGGACGCCATTTAGCCCACTGCTGACGGTTTCGTCAATAGTGAGACGATTGGTGGTCATTCTGGATAAGTGCGCCTAATTAGCCGTTATCGAGAATTTACTCATGACAAAGAACACCAAGCAGTCCTCCGCAAAAGTCGCCAAACAGGCATCAGACACTCTCCGTGATCCATCTGCATCCGCCATCGCAAAGAGCCTTGCTGCCTCTGCGTTAGCGCAAGCCAACACTGGGAAACAAACCAGTGCTGAAATGGAAGCAAAAGCAGGCCGGGTTCTCCAGAGCGAAAAATACAGCAACGACACGAAAACCTTGGCGGCTTCCGTTGTTTCCCAATCCAATAAAGCTCGGGGGGAATGATCATGGACTTTTATGCTGTCGCAACCGTTGACCTCGACGGCGGAGTTAGCTCGTCTGCCCGTAACACGTTCATCGAAGAACTGAAAAAAGAAAAATTCAACAAACATAAACTGACCACGTTATGGACAGTGCGCTACACGAATGGCTGGACTAAAGCATCTGCTCTTAAAGATGCTCGTGACAGCATCGACAAAGCGGCCAGGATTGCCGGCATCGTAAAATATGAGGCATTGGTTTCGCTGGCAGACGAGCCACCTACAGAGTGGAGAAAGCCGATTAGCTTGCTAGGCGCCTGATCAGGCGTAAATGATGCGGAAAGCCTCGCTTCGGCGAGGTTTTTTTTATGCCCAAAAAAACAAGCGGGCAATTTTCGATACTGTTCGGATTGCCATTTTTTTGCTGCCCTTACCCACCCCCTTCAATGACTGTGACATCCTGGATTACTGCGAGTACTGCAGGTCGCCTGATGGCCAAGTCGGGACACTTGAACTCTGGCAGCGCGAAGAATCTGATCCTGTCGACCTATTGAGTGCCTGGGAGCGTGAACAGCTCGAGCGTTTGCTCGCCGCGCTCTGAGCCTGTATGCGAAAGCACGTAACCTTTAAGCCCAAAGGGGCGTAGCCATCGACGCCTTAGCTTCCTAGCAGCCAGAGCTCAGGTTTGGGCGTTATAGACATCAGGGCATTAGATGAGCTGATCCTATGTTAGAGAAAATGCAAGCCACTATTAACATAGTCCCATTCAATGATCGTTTTCTCGCATACTATTTTTCAGTATACTCTCTTCCCATATACCTCAACCCTACCCAAAGCAGCCACCATGAAAGTAGGAATCGACTTAAAAGATCCACGGATGAAATTCGCCCGCGCCATACTACAAATGCAAGCGGAGAAGGCACTTTCCACACCCCAGAGGATTGAGTCAGCGGTGCTACCTATCTACCACACCAAAAAACTCTCACCTAAATTAGAGCAAATTGGATCTGGAGTGGCCCTTCAAATTAATGGGGAGTATTTTGTCTTAAGTGCTTCGCATGTGTTTGACGCTATCGGCCATTATGCTTTATGCATTGGTACCGGTAGAGGCGAGCTTCTCACACAATTTTTGGGCGACAGATTCAGCAGCCGAAGAGGCCCATCAGGAACACACGCAGATGATCCTGTAGATGCGTCCGTATACCACATCCAATCAATTGTACCGGACTCTTTCAAAGATGTCGCACTAACTTTAGCTGATTTAGACTTAAGTCATACAGATGAACTTGGTTGCATTCATATGGCTGCCGGCTTTCGCGCAAAAATATCAAACACAATTGGCAATCAAGCGAACTCGAAAAGAGAATGCTTTCTTTCTCGTGAATTAGACGAAACAGGATATCAAGCTTTAAATCTAAGTCGTGAAACTCATATTGCTATAGCTTATGAGAACCAAATAATCAAAGAGGAACGTTGGCAGACTAGCCCCACTCCAAAAGGCATAAGTGGCGGAGCCATGATAAGAGTAACAGAAGTTCCAATGGTTATTGGGCCAGATTATGTGCCTAGCAACATTCCTCCAAAGCAAGTTTTGAGAGGGATCACTATCGAGCAGCGGCGAGAGCGCCACCGCAGGCCCGGAGCAATAATCGCAACGCGGGTAGGGGTTCATATCGGACTTATAAATCGGTTCCTTCCAGGACTAATCACCTCAGCACAGTGAGCGCACCGGGGGCCAGGTCAAGGCGGGGCGGCCTGCATGCTCCACCTCCTGCCCACGCGCACAGCGCGCATTTTCGAAGCGCTTTTAGCTCGCTGGGGGCCTTGATCCTGCTTTGTATCTGTAAGCGTCCGCCTACTCACCTTGCGTAAGTCAGGCCGGCATTCACTGATGCGACAACAGTTGCCCAATCTCGCCCGCCCGCTGTGTCGGCAACCGCATCAGCACATCTTTGAGATAGCCTCTACGCCGGAATAGAAGAAGCACGACCTTCAGCAATCCCTTCAGAACGTAGCTGTACGGACGTGTCGATGTACCTTGGACAGATCAAAGCTAGGACATCCATGTCATGAGCATTCAAGCAAAGCTTCATCACCTTCAAGCCATCCAAAACTTGCTCGCGCCATACCGCTACCTCTATTGCGTAGACCTTGAAGCAACCTGTGATGAGATCGCTGAGGCGGAATCACCAAGGCCGCTCGCAGTAGTCCCAGAACAGATGGAAACGA
Organism: Pseudomonas silesiensis; assembly: GCF_001661075.1. Taxonomy (NCBI): domain Bacteria; kingdom Pseudomonadati; phylum Pseudomonadota; class Gammaproteobacteria; order Pseudomonadales; family Pseudomonadaceae; genus Pseudomonas; species Pseudomonas silesiensis. The sequence continues at coordinate 1,444,998 of NZ_CP014870.1, read as the reverse complement.
TTGAGGTTGGCCTGGTGGTGATCGATCTGGAAACGCTTGAAGTCGTCGATGAGTTCCAGCGTTTCGTTCGACCGCAGATCAATCCTGTCCTCACCGGCTTCGGCAAAAAGCTCGCATCCATCCAACAAGCGGACGTGGACGTTGCAGGAACATATGTGCCGGTTGGGCAGTAGCTAGCGGCGTTTATTGCGCGATATTCAAACGCTGCTTGGGCGTCTTGGGGTGGCTATGATGCAAGGCAGCTTGAACGAGACGCAGGGTTTGCTGCGTGCCCTTCCCTGCTCGAAGGTTTGCCCCATGTCGATGCTAAGAAATGGCATGCAGGCTTGTATGACAATCGACCGAAATCACTTAAGCAAACGGTAGCGTCTTTGAGCCTAGTTTGGCTGGGTACTTACTATCTAGGGATAGGAGATGCCAGAAATGTTGCTTCCATCGTGAAAGAGATTTTTGCCTGACTGCGTTAGCCGGGCCCAAGTGCCCGAAGAAGCGATGCCTCCATCAACAGCACCGCAGCAGCATAGTTGGCTGGTTGCCGTTACGACTCGTTGATCGCTTGAAGCAAGAACACCGCCCCGTAGGTGCTCCTTCTTAGACCCTTGTCGGGGCTGTCGTCTAACCCCAGCTTTGCCAGCAAGGGCGAAATTTCGACCCCTCTGAAACCAACCTTTTGATTGCGCATGATCTCGGTGAACCGTTCACGCAGGACATCGAGATTGGCTTGTGTGCGGGGCATAGGGCTGGCCCTACTGGTGAAACGACTCAAGCCTGGGCGTAAGCGCTGAGGAAAGTGCGGGATCAACCGGCAGCATTTATCACGCCGATCAACCTCCGTGAGTTAGATTCAAGCGAAAGCTTTACCTCATCGACTCCCAGATCCCAGGCGTGTGCGAGCAACCGGGCAGTGTCGTCCGAACTCCACGGCATGACCGTCGTCCCATTGACCTGGGCGAATGGCCCATCGCTCTCAGGGACAACCCGATCACGAGGCATTTTTCTGGCCAGCGCCTTGCCGGAAGCGGAGTTAAACGCCGCGGGCCCAATGCTGAACCAGCATCCCATATCCGAAGCCGCCTTCAACTCTGCTGCCGTCCCAGTAAACCAATGAAGGACAGCCGTCCCGAAACCCGGATGATCCGCGAGGACAGATAAGACATCCTTCACGGCCTGGCGCGAGTGAATGCTAAGTACACGCCCACCGACGGCTGCGCATTGCGCAACGGTAGTGGCGAACACTTTGCGTTGCATCTCATAGCTGTGCTGGAAGCGCTTGGAGCCATCCAGGCCGATTTCTCCAACAGCCGAAACATGCTCGATCTGTTCAAGCAGATTGTCGAGCTCGCCATGACGCTCGTGCACGATTTCCGGATGCAGCCCAGGTGTAATGAGAACATTCACATGTCCGCCCAATACCCTGCTGGTGGCAGTGAATGCACGCGGGCTGGTTGTCACCAACCAGGTGAACGTGTTCCGCTCAACCGTCCGGGCGAACACCTCTCGTGCGTTGGGGTAAAGGTCGAGATGGCAGTGAAAATCCATCACAGCAATCCGTCTCCAATCAAAAGGGCCTCCAACTCGTGAATGCCGTTGGTTAGTACCGACCGATACTGAGGTCGTTCAGGAATAGATGCAAAGGCCAGTGAAGCGCCGAGGAATCTATCGATACCCCTCTCTCTTGCCGTCAGTACGGCCAATGCCACCGCCATCGGATCATCAGGCCCACTAGATTTGTCACTACCAACCAGGCTCGGGAAAGCGTACCGCGTAGTATCCGCTCCTGGTGCCCATGCGTTGAAGGCAGCCCTACGGATCATGCAGGGGACGCATCGCCCACAATGAGTTCGGTTGTATGTACGGAATCGACCACAGCTAGTCGAGTCCGAAGCAAGCTGCTGAAGGCGCGCCTGATCCAGGCACTCGGTCATCATCTCCCCTTTTGTCTTGAACCGGTAAGGCAGCTCTAACTGAACCGATACGCCGAGACCATCCAATATCTGCTGGAGCTTGCTGATGAAAAGTGGATGTGTGGTACGAGTACTCAGGCTAGACACACGTCCAGGAACAAGCGGTGGATTCACGCAGATGAACCCGTTCTCTGGAATGTAGATCGTAGGACGCGCAACACCCAATCTAGAGGCTGCCAGTACTGCAAAGGCATAAAACGCCAGTGATCGGCCGCGAGTAGAAGGTTCTCGGGGGCCCTTAAAGCTGATCCCGTGGCTCCACTGATAATGAGCATCCACGCCACCCAGCAGCGTTGCATAGTGCCGTTGACGCTCAGAATCTTCGTGAGCCAACTGGGAGACAAACAAGGGACGTCGTCCTTGGGCTACCAGATCCAGACCACCGATGAGGCTGTCGAGCCCACCCGACAAAAGTGACACGCAGTCCTGATTCTTGGCGACGAAACGTCCCCGCGGTGGAGGCAGGCCGGCATCCGTAAAAATCAGCGTCCAGTAGTCTCCGGTCAAGACTTTCAGCAGTTGCTCAAGCTTTACCTTCCACGGCTCCCACCGTAGTGGCTCATGCAGCCCTACGCTCAATTCGATTGTCCGAGTCCAGCCGTCAGCACTTGAGCTACGCAATCCACAGAGGTCTGTCGCACACACCGCCAAGCAGAATTGAACGAAATCCCACGTGGCAGGGCTCGGGCAAAACCCTTTCCGCTTCAAAGAACCGTGCCAGCTTTTTGCGATGGTGCCTACACCCTCGCGCCTGGCCCCCTTGAAATAGGTGAAAGCGCGCTCATCCTCGGCCAGTTGAGCAGGAAGGCGCGCAACGCTGGTACAAATGACTTTGATCATTCTGCAAACACCTCCAGTGCCGTTTGTAGCACCGATTGTGCAAGTGTCAGAGGATCTACTCTCTGCACCACAAGACCATCCATGATTCGCTGTACCTCCGCGTGAACCCATTCCTTGATGTCGTTACGAAACTGCTGGATCTGAACCGCGGAGTACCTAAGCTTTTCATAGGTCTGGCCCAACTGCAGATCCATGCGGTTGCAGACCTCATTGGCGATAGTGAAGCCAATGACTGACGTAATTTGCTGATCATTGAGATGGAAGATATCGACACTGGGGTCTTGCTCATATAGCTGAGCCAAGGCGTCGGCCGCAGCGTTTCTCAGCGACTCATCGTCGACACTGCCGGTATCCGGCATGACCTCTTTGATCAGCTCCAGCGCAAGGTCGCTGGCCGATAGATTCTGGCCGCGAACCCTCTGAATCCAGTCGATGACTTGAGGATCCGTACCCGCTCTGACCGCTTCGAGAAACGCCCCCAATCGTCCGGCGCCCTGAGCGACTCCGCGCATCGTACTGCTGGCGCGGCCTGCTCCGCCCATACCCTTATTGATCATGCTGCTGGCAGCACCACGCAAGGCCTCACGCCCACCGCCAGAAAGGTACTTCCCAAGTTTGGCACGGGCCGGCATGAATCTGCGATCGGGTGCTACGCCTTGCTCTTGAGCGGCATCACCATCCGCGTCGCCATCAGCAGCCGGGTCATGAGAGCCGACCTCTTCGCCGTCAGGTGCACCGTCTCCCGGCCCAGCGTCACCAACCCCTCCTGCGCCTGGGTCTAACCATTCAGGGTCAAATGGAGAGCCACCCTTGCCGCCACCACTTGAAGTCGAAGTTCCCATCAGACACTACTCCTCAACGCAGCTTCGATGGCCCTCTTGGCGTGTCCAGGAATGCCCGTCTCTTCCAGCCAGGATCTTAATATGTCTACCGCCCATGGCTGGCTCGCTAGTGATGGCATGATCCCGGGCCCGATGTCGCCAGGAGGTGCAAGCCCCAAGAGCGCTGCCGCACGCCTGCCTAGCGCCGGGTGAACCTTGCAGGGCTCTATCAAGATGACCATTTCGACACTGGCCTTCCATGTTCGCGAGGAGGCCATGCCCTGCCACGCTTTCACCATCGCCAACTCAGCCTGGCCACTGTCAACAGCCGCGATTGCTCTGGTGAGAGCGTCATTGGAACTGGTAGCGACCTTCAGTACATCGCGCAGCTCACGCCCCGCCTGGGTCAGGTTGTCGTCGCCAAAATCTCGTGTCGCGGTGTCTCGACTCAAATGGAGCAAGGGTCGTAAATCCGTGGCACCAAGGGCGGGGGCCAGTTGCAGCCACTCTCTGACAAAGGGCTCATCAGGAAACGTTCTGTCGAGCGACCCACTCCCCTGTGCAGCGGACTCTGCGAGTAAAAGCTCGGCGACCTCACCATCATTTTCAGAGCTGACCATCGACGACAAAGTGTTCGCCAACTCCTCATTGCATCGCTCCAGCAAATGCCATTTGGCCAGTGCTGCAATATCCAGCGTGATGCCCTGAGGCCGCGCTAACGATTCACGTAAAAACACGGTGTTCAGGAAGCGCTTCATGAGCCGGGGGTTTGCGCTGATCGCTGTGGACTTGAACATCAGAGTCGCCAGGCCCTGCGCCAGATCCATGAGCCCATGAAGCCTGGTATCGTCACCCACGAGTTCGTGGAGAAATCCAGATGTGATCGTCTCACCAAGCCAACTTCTAGCCAGACGCAGGGGGATCTCGACTTTCGCCTGATCAAATTTTTCCTGAGGGAATGCCCCAACCCTAGCCTCGTGTTCAAGCAACAGGAGCACCAGATAGGCTTTGGCTTCGTTCACGCCAATGCGTGGCACATGCAGGGGTACTTGAATCAGCTTGTCAAAGTAGTTCGTGGCGATGTCGCTGGTGATGCCGGTTCCTTCAAAATGCTTCCTAACCGCACCGCGGATGAAGTCGTTGTCGGCCGCGATCACGAAGGCCGTGCGCTTGAGAAACAACAGCAGACGGATAGATTCCAGCGTAGAAATAGCCGTCTGCGGTAAGCATCGATCCAAGTCGTCGACGAACACCACCAAGGTGATCCCCAACTCTTCCAGCATTTTTTCAAGTGCTGATCGAAACGCATGAATTTCGTTGGGCAGTGACAAAGGCTTTGCGGGGTTCAGCAGACCCTCAGCCTTGAAATCAACCGACTCATCATCCTCATCTTTTGCCGCATCAGAGCCATCCGCAGAATCTGTGGATGCATCCGCGTCGTTGCCCAAAGAGTTCCAATAACTGACTGCTTTGCCGATTGCTTTACCGATCGCCCCGACTGGGACGCCAGTGGTGATTGTGATCGCGGCCTCACCGCCAAGCTGCACCAACCGCAAGAGGTTGATGCGCTGCAAAAGCTCGTGGGCTTTCTTCAGCAGCGTCGCATCACCCTTGGCCAGCTTCAGCACTTCGTCGCCAACAATCTGGAGCAAGGCACTACGAGCGCTCTCGAAGTCCTGATACAACCAGGGGTTAAAGGTAATGACGACGTACCGGTCGGCCCGAGCCACGGGTTGCCCTGCTGTGGTCGCGGGCTGTTCTGGGACTGCCGGGAGTGCGGAGGCTGCGGAGGTTTCGAGGCGAGCGGCAATCATTTTGACCAGGGAGGATTTACCGGCCCCCCACCCACCTGACACACCTATCGAAATGGGCTCACCACCACTTTGCCTCAGAAGGCTGGCGCAGGCATCTGCTACCACGCCAAAATTCAGGTAGTCGACCGTTGTTTCGTTGTCATGCCACATAGGTTGAAGTCCGTTTCATTTAGGTCAGCAATGAACGCTTGCGATGATCCCTTGCCATCAAACACTGCAAGCAGCTGAGTCTGACGAGGCTCATCTAAACATCCGTGTAGCAAACAGGGGGAGCCGCCCTTCGTGATGGGTTAGCGGACTTCACCGTAGCTGAAACCAGACCAAGGCCTGGCTCTAGAAAATCGTCGGCCGATTCTAGAACTATTGATAGCAACATGCCATACCGAGTGGCGTTTGGTACAAGGGGTAGGATTAGCATCAGTCCAGTGATTCACTGCCAGCTACAGACTTGTATGACAATCAGCCGAAAGGACTTAAGCAAACTGTAGAGGCCATGGGCTTGGCCTGGCAGGGCACCTACCACCGAGGGATAGACGATGCGAGAAATGTGGCTTCCATCGTGAAAGAAATGCTTAGCTAATTGATGAGCCGGGCCCATTGGGCCGAAGGATCGACCTCCCCGTTGACGTCACTTCATACCACAGCCTAGCGATGGGCAAGCGATGACTCGAGCTCAGAACATTTTGAACACAACCTCCTCTCTCCGCGCAAGCGAGGTTAGCAAAGTGCTGACGGACGTCGTGCTCGGCAAACGCATCATGACGCGAAGCTCCACACAGTCCTGGAGCGAGATTTATCACGGCCTTATGCCCGTGGAGATTGATGGCTGGCAGCTCACACTCTTCAACGACTGTGACACCCTGGACTACTGCGAGTACTGCAGGTCGCCTGATGGTAGAGTCGGGACACTCGAACTCTGGCAGAGCGATGGAGCCGATCCTGTCGAACTACTGAGTGCCTGGGAGCGTGAACAGCTCGAACGATTGCTCGCTGCCCTCTGAGCCTCCATGCAAAACGGCAGGTGAGGGTTCGGCCACTTCAGTCGTCTCTAAAGCTGCTTCCTAGACTGTAGCTATGGCATCATTTTCATCACAGGCGGTGGCCGCTAAGGCTTGGTAGGCTTACCAGGATTTTTAACCTGCAATCCGGGCAACTGCCAATCTGCGATGTGACCACAAATATAAACGGCCCTGCCCTCACCTACTGCTCAATGTACCAATCGAATAGCTAGTGCTTGGCTTCCGAATAGGAATAACAATTTGCTTAACCGTCCCGACAAAGATGCGCTCCGCGCACTGCTGGAAACTCAAGTCCAAGAAAAATTGCAGCACGACCCTGACGCGGTAACGACTTATGCAGCCCAGCCTGTACCTGACCGAAAACCGTACACCAGCAAACCCACGGTTCAGGACAAGGCATTTCACAAAGAGCTCGAGCAGATGCGTGCAGATGCTGAAGCTGGAGTGATACATACGCCTAAGCGCGAGCCGGAGGACGGAGGCGCTCCCAGCCTTAAGCTTGATGATTATCCAGATCTGTAAAACGTGCCACGGAGAATCTACTGGCGGGTACTGCTTGCCGGCTCATAGCAACGGAGACCAAACGTGAAAAAGCCACCTATGAAAATCATCATCGAAGAATGGGATGGTGACGGTGCGATTCGAATTCCAGACGAAGCGCTGCAGGAGCTCGAACTGGATGTCGGCGACGCTGTGTACCTGATAGAAGAATTTGTCGGCAACACGCGCTGCCTTGTCCTATCAGTAAAGCCTCAAATCGCGGATCGAATAGATGAACTCACGAAAGCATGGGATGGCGGACAGCTTGGTAACGCCAACGAAAAATGAGACAGCTGAAATGCGCGTCCTCGATCTGCTTTCGCGGTGCAAGGGTTGAATTCCAGCACCTAGAATGGCTATGATCACAGGCGCAGATCAAGCCAGACAGGCCTGCCCCGTCAATAAAACGAAATGTAATCCTTTCTTAGCATGCATGGCCAGGTGTCAAGCGGGCTCCCGCCCCCGTACCGACAACTGGAGATTTACTCATGCGTATCCCGATATATCCTGCAGACCTTAACCCCCAGAAAGGCTTCAAACGGATCGCCAAAGTCATCCATCGCGATTGGCCAGGGCCTGAGCCTGTCAACCTGTCAGCGGCGCGCGAAATCCTCGCTCGGTGCTTTGGTTACAAGGACTACCACGATGTCACGCGGTCTGCCGATGGGTGGCCTGATGACGCTTCCGCTCCAGAAGTGGAGGATCTTCGCGCCGCAATCCTAGTTTCTCTTGCTAACCAGCTTCACGCAGAGTCTTCGAGCATCTCTGTCGATCTGGAAAGGCTGACAACATTCGTTGAAAGCTTGCCCCTGAAGGTATTGCAAACTTACCGCTTATCTCGAGCAAATCATCCTGAGGGTTAGTCGTTGCCGTCAGCCGCATTAAGTGAGTGAGCAGAAGCTCGCTGCTCGTCATCGGACGCTCAATGGTGGAGATTCCATTGAGCGTCATCCATAACGTCACAACCAGTGATGGGCTGAACGTGGCTGTACGCACGAGTCGATGTACCTTGGACTACTGCGAGTACTGCAGGTCGCCAGATGGCCGAGTCGGAACACTTGAACTCTGGCAGCGCGACGGAGCTGATCCTGTCGAGCTATTGAGTGCCTGGGAGCGAGAACAGCTTGAGCAATTGCTCGCTAGGCTCTGAGTATGCATGCAAAACGGCCGGTGAATGTTTGGCCACTTCAGTCATCTCGAAAGCTGCATCCAAGACTGTAGCTATGACATCATTTTCATCACAGACGGTTGCCGCCAAGGCTTGGTAGGCTTACCAGGATTTTTAACCTGCAATCCGGGTAACTGCCAATCTGCGATGCAACCACGAAATAAACGGCCCTGCCCTTACCAACTGCTCAATGTACCAATCGAAGAGCTTAAGCTTGGCTTCCGAATAGGAGTAACAAATTGCTGAACCGTCCAGACAAAGACGCGCTCCGTGCAATGCTGGAATCGCAAGTTCAAGAAAAGCTGCAGCACGACCCAGACGCGGTAACGACCTATGCGGCCCAACCTGTACCTGACCGAAAACCGTACACCAGCAAACCCACGGTTCAGGACAAGGCATTTCACAAAGAGCTCGAGCAGATGCGTGCAGATGCTGAAGCTGGAGTGATACATACGCCTAAGCGCGAGCCGGAGGACGGAGGCGCTCCCAGCCTTAAGCTTGATGATTATCCGGATCTGTAAAACGTTCCACGGAGAATCTACTGGCGGGTACTGCTTGCCGGCTCATAGCAACGGAGACCAAACGTGAGGAGGTAAAGTGGAGCCGGGCTAAAGCCCGAAAGAGCGATAGCCAAAGTATCCTTAGCTTCGCAGCCCAACATGCCGCCTATCGAATCTCACATGTGCCACCCGCGCAATGTATGGCGACCGCAGTCAGTCATGGAGCGAGTGCTGCCTCGATCAAGCGTGCGTTAGGTAAGGCTCGGCGTACGTCTTCTATGGCGCCCTCAATTGCGTCATGTGCAGAGGCTGCTTCACGGACAAACTCCAGCGTCAGACGACCTGGTTGTCCGACCCCGACCAACGCATAATCGCAGCCTTCTTCAGCCAAGCGTTCCACAAGCGAGTCCATATCGCTCTCGTCAGACGTAAGTTGGTAATTAAGGGTGAAGGTAAAGACCATCTCGAAAACTCCGTTTCAGCAAGATCCTACGTGTCTATAATTTTCGCACGACGCGACCGTCATAAATTGTCTCAGCTTTAGCCTGTCCCGTTCTTGAAATCGTCTCCTTTTGCCGGTACTTGTAGGGCACCAATCTCATGCACGGAAAGCAACCATGCACGAAAGATTCAGAGTGATTGAAACCACCACGCTGGACGATGGCAGCAAGCGATACAGGGTTGTCGACCTTGTACAGGGAGGCTCAGCCAGCAAGCATGGTGTGTTCAACGTCAGGACGGAGGCAGAGGCAGTTTGCTCGCTCCTGAATGCCGAGCAACCGCGTCAAAGTGCGGAACGCCAAGCGCTTGATGCCTTCTTGAGAGTGAAAAATGCCCTATAGCGCAGTCATGGATTCTCGATCCGAAAGTGCGTTTTGAAGACGCTCCACATTCAGTCGCTGGCACTCAGCGTCAGCTTCTTCTCGGGCCTGGTAGGTAGTCGTAAGACGTAGTTTCTCTTCGTTGTCATAGATGTTGAATCCTATGGGTGCAGTCTTGCAGTAGAAACGCGCTCCGTTACGCATTGATACCGTTTCTGTTGGGATTGCGGGGACAACAACAAATCTCCAAATCATCTTCATGCCCTCTCCAATTCCCCTTAACCATTAGCGGCTGTTAGCCATCATAGCAAGGAAGGAACATTGGTTTCCGATGAGGGGCACGACCGGCCACTGGCGCTGGCTAAAGTCGTTTAAGGGTTCGAGAATTGTGTTTTCTAAAACTCATGCACTGCTACGCTGACCTCTTCCAGGGAGGAATCACCATGTCGAACGCAGACTGCTCCCTTCCCTACTATTCGAGATCAATCAGAACCAATTGGCCCTCGAAGCCGCAAACATGGAGTTGACGCTGTGGCTCTAACAGCGTGGCTCGGGTGAAGTTGGCGGCAATGTGCGCGGCGCACTACAGACTTTCAGCAAGAATGAACAGTCCATCAACATGATGCTTGCGGTGCTGATGACGCCGGAGTGACTACTTCATGACAGACAGCTAACGGCTTTGGATTCAACCGGTCGATGCAACTGCATTGGCTCAATCTTTCAGCGGGTGTTCCGTAGTTTGGGGTTTGCTGGAGAAGATGTCCGGGCGAGACTCGCACATACTGCTGCCCTGCCATACTGTTCAGCATGACCAGTGCAATCTTCCGCTTCTACGAGGAGCTCAACGATTTTCTGCCGGCCGAGCGGCGGCAGCAATCCTTCACCTGCGAGTGCGCGAGGAGCGACGGTCAAGCACATGATAGAGGCGCTCGAGGTACCGCACACCGAGGTCGAGTTGGTGCTGCTCAACGGCGAGTCGGTGGGCTTCGAGTGGGTGATCTTCGACGGTGACCGGTTGGTGGTGTATCCAAGCGCTGGACATCAGCCCGCAACTGTTCGGGAGCAACCTTTAAGGGTGCTGCGCTTCGTCGCTGATGCGCACCTGGGCGGGCTGGCCAGGCAACTGCAAGTAACTGGTGTAGCGTACTGGGGTATTTACGGAGTGTCCGGCTCAATAAAGCGTTACGCCGAACTAGGCCTCACTGACTCGAAGGAGCGATAGCAACAACCAACCTGAGCTGCCATCGCCGATAAAGCCAAGAGTACCCTCTTCGGCCGAGAAGAGCGCGTACAAACCACCTTGTCGGCCCCCCTTTCCACCTGGTTAACCTAACCCACCAGCCGATTGGCCTCCCTTTTCGATAGGTTCCCCCTGCGTTGCTGTTGGCATGAGAGATCGCATATGCCCCCTTGGGATTGGGACGGTGCGACCAAATTTGAACAACTCCTTGATAGCTTTCAGTCTGACCCTACCCAGACGGGGGGCGAGTAATCGTCCTGACGCCTGATTAAGGTGTACCTCAACTAGATGCAGCCTGTGCCCGTTGCGGCTTACAGCCATCACACGGGACTTAGCTTACAAAATCTTCGTTTTCTGCATCCTCCCCTGTATAGGACAGGGTGGCACCTTACCGGAGGGTAAGGTGTTGCACTCAGTTTTCGCGGCCGCCCGGGATAAAAACCAACTCACAATAAAAAGGCCCTATCAATCGAGCCTTTTTCAGCGTGATTAAAGAAAACTATACGTGTAGTTGAAAATTAGGCGAGTCTGGTCTTGGTCGGCAATGCTTTCGCCGCTGCCACGGTAGGTACCGTGACGCACAGTGGCCCCGAAGCCTTTGAGCACACCTGTTTGGAATAAGTAGTCGACACGCATGTCGCGTTCCCACTCAGAGTAATCGCCGTTGCCACTCTTGTTCTTGATGTCGTCGCCGCTCAGATAGGAGATCGACGCTTTCAAGCCTGGCACGCCGAGGCGGGCGAAGTCATAGGAGTACTGGCCGAAGGTGGTGTTCTCACCGGCGCGGGCGAACTGGTTAATCATGCTATCGGTGAAAAGGTAGAAGCTGGAACCACCAGCGCCTTCAGGACGGTTGTTGATGTCGCGTACGCTACCCTGGTTAAGCCAGACAAAACCTCCATCGTCGCCGACTTGCTGGTGGCCCAGCAAGAACGCATGACCACCCAGGGTGTAGGTGAACATGGCGCTCCAGGTCTTGTTGGCAACCTCGCCAGTGTTCGTGGAAAAACCACCATTGTTGTCGAAGGCATAACCGGCTTGGCCGTTCTTGCCATCGGAGCGGCTGTCGAAGTAGCGCAGGTCGGTCTTGAACGATTGGTCAGTGCCGATAGGGAAGACGTGAACCAGGCCCAGGAAATTTTGCGTGTAGTAGTTTTCCAGGTTCGAATAGTAGTACTGAAGGGTCAGGTCTTTGGTGACCTTCCAGTCTACACCGCCAAAACGAAACTGGTTGCTGTCCTGGGTACCACCGGAAACGGCAAGGCCGGTGCGGTTGCTCGAAGCACGACCATAGGCGTGTTCCATCTGGCCGACAGTGATGGTCAGGTTGTCGATTTCCTTGGAGGTGACAATGCCACCATCAAAGGTTTGCGGCAGCAGGCGGCCGTCGTTCGCGACCAGGATCGGCAGGTTTGGTGCGAGGGCACTGCCCAGGTGACCTTCAGTGTTGGAGATGCGTGCCTTGACGTTGCCGCCGATACGGTTCCACTCATCTACCGCCGAACCATCGGTGTCACTTGGGAAGAAGGTGTTGCTGTCCGGGTGGTGACCCTTTCCGCCATCGAGGTGAATACCCCACAACGCTTGAGCGTCGAAACCGATACCGATGGTACCTGGCGTGAAGCCGGATACGTAATCGAGCTTAAAGCCCTGGGCTGACTCGCGCTGGTCAGCACCGCCTTCACGGTTGTCGGCGTTAAAATACATGGTTCGGGAACTGAGCACGGCTTTACTGTCTTCAATAAAGCCGGCAGCGCCGGCTTGCTGGGCCAGTACCCCGGAGGCCACGACAAGCGCGAAATTGGATTTGTACATGTTTTGCTCCTCCTGGTTTCTAATTTTTTTGTTCATAGGCCGAGGTCTTGTTGCTGCCTGGCCGCTGATGCGCTATCAGCACCAGTGTCCTGTTCGCAAATAAACTGTTTCCTTTAGACGACTGCCTGTCGCCGCCATGCTGCGTTGCGACTCCTCGCCATAGCCCTGCTATGACTCGACGCGACGCCTTGCCTGACAGCAGGCGGTCTTCAAAAGGCAACTTATTTGCGAGACAAGACACTACGGCATCCACCTATCGGCTGGGTGCATGCTACGCAAGTCAATTAAAAGCGGTTGAACATTACGAAATTGTAATCATCTGATCATGTCCCCGTTATCTCCAGATTGCAACGATACGACTCGGCGATGATACGGGAGCACAAACTGCTTCCCGTAAACAATAATTCCAGCCGAAGAGCTTTCTAGTTCTGCCGAACCTAAGGAGTGATTGATGGTTAACAATACAAAATTCTCGATGGCCGCTTTGGCATTGGTTGTCAGTTCCGGCCCTTCTATAGTGTTTGCAGAGGAGAAAACCGGGGGTTTTATCGAAGACAGCAGCCTCACCGTGCTTAATCGAAATTTCTACTTCAACCGTGATTATCGCAATGGACAATCAAGCCCTACAGGCAATGGTTATTCCGAAGCCTGGTCGCATGCGATTATCAGTAAGTTTGAGTCCGGCTTTACTCAAGGTACTGTTGGCGTGGGGGTCGATGCTTTCGCGATGATTGGACTGAAGCTTGATACAGGTGACGGTCGAAATGGTGGTCGTAGTTCGTTCGATGTACTTCCTGTCAATAGTGAAGGAAAGGCAAGTGACGAATATACCAAAGTTGGTGGCGCAGCAAAAATTCGCGCATTTGACACCGTAGTAAAAGTCGGTGACGTATTCCCATCCAACCCAGTTGTTGCTGCCGGCGACTCGAGACTTCTACCAGAAAGTTTCACCGGTGTGACGGCAACGAACACCAGTATTGAAGGCCTGACAGTTCAGGGCGGTCGATTGCACGCCATGAGTCAACCAGTATCCAGCAATATGCGTGACAACTTCGCGACATTCTATGCGGGGCCAGTAAACTCCCCTTGGGTCGCCTACTTTGGCGGCGACTACAACCTGAACAAAAACGTCATCATCAGTCTTTACTCCAGCCGACTTAAAGACGCCTGGAATCAATACTATGCTGGCACGGGGTTGAATTACGCACTGACGGATGAGCTTTCTCTATTCGGCGGCGTGAACTACTACAAAGCTGTGGATGAAGGAAAAAAACTGCTTGGTGAGTTCGACAACAATATCTGGAGTGGCAAAGTTGGCGTGAAGTATGGAGCGCACTCGGTTGCACTTTCTCATCAGCGAAATAATGGTAACGACGACTTTGACTATCTGCGTCAGTCTGACTCTATCTTTCTTGACAACTCAATCCAGTACAGCGACTTCAACTCGCCGAAAGAACGTTCCTGGATGGTTCGTTACGATCTCGACATGAGCTCCTATGGTGTTCCTGGCTTGACGTTTATGACTCGATACGGTCGTGGCACCGACGCCGACTACTCCAACGCTAACGCCACATACATGCGGCGCGATGCGGATGGAAACCCGTTGACCGATCAGAAACGATGGGAGCGCGACATCGAAGTAAAGTACGTCGTTCAGACAGGCTCCTTGAAAGATATGTCCTTCCGCTTGCGACAGGCGAACACCCGTGCAACCGCCTTTGAGTCGGATTTGGATGAAGTTCGAGTGATTGTCGAGTATCCATTAGCTATTCTGTGATACCGAACGGGATGATTCGTCTTTCGATCATCCCGTTTCTTTCCGAAAAGTTACAAAATTGTCATCTTCCAATCATCTCCCCGTTAGATTGAATTTTCTATAATTAACGGGAGTTGATAGGAGTCCAACTAGCGCATCTGGTTGGATTCCTAAAGATTAGTAGCTAGCCTGTGAAAATCTGAAACTCATTGCTGTTCAGTTAAAGCTCCAAGCTCACCTTTAGAAGCTCCTTTGGAAAAAGGTGAATTTTTAAGACGTCCCTCGGGACGTCTTTTTTATTGCCCATCAAAAACAGAGCACATAAAAACGCCCGACACCTCTAAATGTTGCGGGTAAGTCGAGCGTTATGAATTCGTCTGACAGGAGTGCAGCTTCTAGCCGCCTCGTTTCCGACAATCCCCGGCCACGGTATATCTAATTGTATTTAGCTGCCCCTCTGAATCTTCATACGTCATTGCGGCGGGCACCACTGCGCAGACTTTCGCTGGTCGCACCACACTAATTACCTTTACAACATCCACCTTCATTCCGTACTCGTATTGCTTCGCAACAGGGACACTCTTTCCCTGACTAATCGCATACTGTTCCATGGCTTTAGCATTAGCAGCCATCATTTTTTCGAAAGCCTTGTCACCGCCACCTTCAGCCAGTACATTTGAGGAGATCGCCACAGCTCCAGCGAAAGCGATGATGTTCATAAACTTCATATCTTGTACCTCATATAATCATCATTACAAGAATATCAACTCGAACATTGCAGCGGCGCGGCATTAGGGTTACGGATGTGCAATAAAACCATCAATAAAAAACCCGCCACCGGAAACCAGGACGGGTTCTTTACATGTAGCACTCCTATATTTCTTTATTCGCCTCATCTTTAGCATCACTTGACACCACCGGGGCATTCTTCCCTTCTCTGGCTGCATATTTCTCCATGGCCAGGTCGTTCGCTTGCATCGCTTTAGCAAACGTCCGATCTCCGCCACCTTCAGCCAAGGCAGCGGAAGAGAGTACCAAAGCTCCTACAAGAGCGTAAATCTGAGTAATTTTCATTGTTACACCTCATATATTTATATCCTATTAGGGTATCAACCCGAACCTATCATCACGGTGGCACTAAGATTACATATTCGTAATTATTGCTGGCAAATAAAGCCCGCTACTGGAACACATTAGCGGGCTTTTTAAAGGGGACTATACTGTTGCTGTTTTGTCTTCGTCTGCTTCATCCTCGTCTCGACGGTGCGCCCAGTGATATAACGCAGGCAGTATCAACAAGGTCAACGCAGTTGAAGACAGGATGCCGCCGATCACCACCGTAGCCAGTGGTCGTTGGACTTCAGCCCCGGTTCCGGTGGCCAAAGCCATAGGAATAAAGCCAAGAGAGGCCACCAGTGCTGTCATCAACACTGGGCGTAGACGTGTGAGGGCCCCCTCATTGATCGCAGAGCTCAACGAATGCCCCTCCTCTCGCAGATTGCGGATGAAAGCGATCATCACCAGACCGTTCAACACCGCCACTCCCGACAACGCAATGAAACCAACACCCGCCGAAATCGACAGCGGAATATCACGTAGCCACAAAGCCATGACTCCACCCGTCAACGCGAATGGAATCCCGGTGAACACCAACAGGCCGTCCTTTAGATTGTTAAACATCATGAACAGTAGGGCGAATACTAGGAGCAGGGCCACCGGGACTACGATCTGCAGGCGTTTGGCCGCTGATTGGAGTTGCTCGAACTGCCCACCCCAGTTGATCCAATAACCGGCCGGTATCTGCACCTCTTGATCAATGGCGCTGCTGGCTTCCTGTACAAACGAGCCGATATCTCGTCCACGCACGTTGGCGCTGACGATCACCAGACGCTTTCCGTTCTCACGACTGACTTGGTTCGGCCCAAGCACCAGATCAAGGGTCGCCACTTCTGAAAGGGCAATGAAACCAATCTGATCGGCATTTCCGTTAAGCAGTGCCGGCACCGGAATCAGCAGCGTGGACAATCCCTCGACGTCCTTGCGCATGGCGTCGGATAAACGCACCACCATGTCGAAGCGGCGGTCTCCTTCATACATCGTACCGGCCTGGCGGCCACCGACCGCCACCGCAATGGTGTCTTGTACGTCGCCAACATTCAGACCGTAACGTGCGACTTTGTCACGGTCGATGTTGATGGTCAGCACCGGCAGCCCCGTCGTCTGCTCGACTTTGACCTCGGAGGCGCCATCGACCTTCTGCATGGACGCGGCAATTTTCGCAGCCGTGCTGTTAAGCACCGCCATGTCATCACCAAAGACCTTGACCGCCACATCACTGCGCACGCCTGAAATCAACTCGTTAAACCGTAGTTGAATAGGCTGCGAAAGCTCATAGTTGCTACCGGGCATAGCGGCCGCAGCTTTCTGGATCTCGGCTATCAACGCTTCCCGGGATTTATCCGGATCAGGCCATTGATCCTTCGGCTTGAGCATCACATAACTATCAGAGATGTTCGGTGGCATTGGATCGGAGGCGATCTCTGCGGTACCGGTACGAGCAAACATCCGCTCGACTTCAGGCACTTTTTCCAGCACAAGTTTTTCCAGGCGCTGCTGCATTTCCACTGATTGCGTTAGGCTGGTACCGGGTACTCGCAAGGCTTGCAGGGCAAAATCGCCTTCACTGAGACTCGGCACAAACTCACTGCCCATTCTACTGGCGACCACACCACACGCAGCGATGACGCCGAGTGCCATGGCGAATGCCAGCGATCGATGGCTCATGACCCAATCCAGCGCGGGTGCATACACCCGACGCGCCCCACGCATGATCACGTTCTCTTCTTCCTTGACCTTGCCCGTCACGAACATGGCAATTGCCGCAGGAACAAAGGTAACGGACAGCAGCATGGCGCCGAGCAAGGCGATCACGACGGTAAACGCCATGGGGTGGAACATTTTCCCTTCGACGCCGGTGAGGGCAAAAATCGGCAGGTACACGACCATGATGATCAACTGGCCGAAAATTAGTGGTCGGCGTGCTTCCTTGGCCGCCGCGAACACTTCGTGAAAGCGTTCGGAGCGGGTGAGGATGCGCCCGTGGTGTTGCTGCGCATGAGCCAAACGCCTGATGGCGTTCTCAACAATCACCACCGCACCGTCGACGATGATGCCGAAGTCCAAAGCCCCAAGGCTCATCAAGTTGGCGCTGACTTTGTTGGTGAACATGCCGGTGAATGTGAAGAGCATGGCCAGAGGAATGACCATGGCAGTGATCAGTGCTGCGCGAATGTTGCCCAGGAACAGGAACAGAATCGCGATCACCAGGATCGCACCTTCGATCAAGTTCTTTTTGACCGTGGCAATCGCCTTGTCCACCAGATTGGTACGGTCATAGACGGTGACCGCCACCACTCCTTTGGGCAGTGAACGATTGATTTGCTCCAGCTTGATGGCAACAGCCTGAGACACAGTACGGCTGTTCTCACCGATCAGCATGAACACTGTGCCTAGTACGACTTCACGGCCGTTTTCGGTAGCCGCGCCAGTGCGCATTTCACGGCCGATATCCACGGTGGCCACGTTCTTTATGCGGATAGGAGTGCCATCGACGTTGGCCATCACGATATTGGCGATGTCGTCGGTGGTCGCCACCTGGCCGGGGGCGCGAATCAGTAGTTGTTCGCCACTGCGCTCAATATAGCCGGCGCCGACGTTGGCGTTGTTGCGTTCCAGCGCTGTCACGAGGTCAGTCAGAGTCAGCTTGTAGGCCGCCAAACGTTTCGGATCGGGCGCAATCTGGTACTCCTTGGCGAACCCGCCAATGGTGTTGATTTCGGCGACCCCGGGAACGTTGCGCAGCTGAGGTTTGATAATCCAATCCTGGATCACCCTCAGGTCGGTCGGCGTATAGGAGCTTCCGTCCTCCTTGACAGCGCCTTCTTCGGCCTCGACCGTCCACAGAAAAATCTCACCCAAGCCGGTAGAGATCGGCCCCATGACGGCTTCCACTCCCTCCGGCAGTTGCTCCTTGGCCACCTGCAATCGCTCATTGACCAATTGCCGGGCGAAGAAAAGGTCGGTGCCTTCCTTGAAGATCACCGTGACTTGCGACAAGCCCGAGCGCGAGAGCGAACGCGTCTGCTCAAGAGCCGGCAGGCCAGCCATCGCGGTTTCGATAGGGAAAGTGATGCGCTGCTCGGTCTCGAGTGGCGAGAAACCTGCGGCACCCGTGTTGATTTGCACCTGGACGTTGGTGATGTCGGGTACGGCGTCGATTGGTAGTTTCTGATAGCTGGCTATGCCGAGACCGGCCATGAGGAGAACCGCGAGCAGCACGATGATGCGCTGCTCGATGGCAAATTGGATCAGGCGTTCGAACATGAGAACCTTCTCGTGGAAGTGGCAAATCAGTGGGCGTGTTCAGCTGAGGCTTTACCCAGTTCTGATTTCAAAATGAAGCTGCCTGTAGCAGCGACTTGAACACCGGGCTCCAGGCCCTTTGTAATCTCGACCAGACCCGCCGCACGACTGCCTATCTCCACCGGTTGCGCCTTAAACCCGTCATCAGTTCGAACGAAAACCGTTGGCTTATCCTCGACCGTCTGGATCGCTGCTTCCGGCACTGCGACTTTCGTCATCCGGGTATCGGTATCAACCAGCACAGTTACGAACAGCCCGGGACGCCATGCGCCTTGAGGGTTCGCCAAGGTCACGCGAACCGTGGCGGTACGGGTCTGTTCGCCCAACAAACTCCCGACATAGGCCACGGTTCCGGTGACTTCGGCGTTCAACTCCGTGGCACTGACCGTGACTGCCTTACCCACTAGCACTTTGTTCAAATCCTTAGGGGAAACTCCGAAAGTTACCCACACCCGCGACAAGTCCGAGAGAGTGAAGGCATTGGTGGTTTCGCTGACAACCTCACCGAGGCCCAAGTGTTTCTCGACCACGACGCCGTCGAACGGCGCACGCAGCTCATACCGGTTGCCGCCGCTGGTCAGCGAGCTGCCACTGAGTACGCTGATTTTTTGTCGGGCATTGCTCAGGGCGATTTCGGCTTCTTGCAGAGCCTGGCGGGCTTGAAGGAAATCCTGTTCGGCAGAGATTTTGTCCTGCCATAACTGGCGCTCACGCTCGTAGGTGGTACGCGCCAACTCCAGACGACGTTGCGCCGCGGCTTGCTCACTGCGCTGATCAGAAATTTGTTGGCTGGCAATCACGGCTAGCAGCTGACCTTTTTTCACCGGTTGGCCAAGGTTGACATGTACCGACTCGACGACACCGGGCACTCGGGGCACCACATGCGCAGTGCGGTCTTCATCGAAACGGATTTCTCCAGGAAAAGGCAATGAGAGGCTGATGCTCTGTGCCTTAGCTTCGGCCAACTGAATGCCGGACGAGCTGATCTGCTCGTCGCTCAGTGTCAGGTGACCTTCTTCCGCTTCGCCTTCTGCATGCTCGCCTTCAGCTGACTCTTTTGCGGCACCCTCGTTGCCGTGATCGTCGTGGTCGTCGTGGCCCTGTTCTTCTTGCGCCTGAGCATCAGTGGACGGTGTCGACGTGCTACCCATCCAGAGCGAACCGATGCCTATGCCCACCGTCAGGGTCAGTGCGGTGACAAGGATTTGTTTTTTATCCATGGAGACTCCCTGCGCAGCTCAGTTGGCAGTCACGGATTACCGTGGCACTGCGATGCTGAGTAGCGGAAAAAAAGTGTTACGTGAAATTCACGGGGTACGAGTGAGCTGGTCGACATCACCGAAAATTCGCTCGATGCGCACCCAGGCGTCGGTAGCCTCTGCAATGGCCTGGATGTATTGGCTGCGTGCGCTGATTAAGGTGCGCTGGGCATCGAGCACGTCCAGGAAGTTGAATTTGCCCATTTCGAAACCTCGGGTAGCGGTATCGACGGCACTTTGCGCAGCAGGCAGGATGGTTTGATTGAACGACGTGACTTCAGTGTTCGCGGTCATCCACTGATCCAGAGTGGTCTGGATTTCTGTGCGCAGGCGCAACTCGCTGGCATTGCGAAGGTCGCGGGCCTGATCAGTTCGGCGGGCGGCTGCCAATACATTGCCCTGGTTACGGTTGAACAGCGGGATGGGCATCGACAACCCCACGACATTCACCCTCTCGCGTTCCCGTTCATCGTATTGGCTACCCACACTTACGGTGAGGTCAGGAATGCGCTGAGCTTTCTCCAGGCCAAGCGAGGCTTCACGCTGCTCGATTTGCAGCTTTGCCAACCGTAACTCCGCGGTTTCACCTATGCGATTAAGCAGCAGTGAAGGTTCCGGCACCTTTGGCATCGACCTGCCTGAATCACCCACAGACGTGAATGCGGGCAAGGGTGCCCCCATGACCTGAGCGAGTTGCTGATAGGCATTAGCCTCGTCCCGCTCAGCCCGTCTCAACTCGAGACGCACTTCCGATAGTTGAACCTGTGCTCGAGTACCTTCCACGGGAGATGACTTACCACTTTCGATACGCCCTTGAGCGACACGCAAACCTCGCTCGGCGAGCTCAAGGGATTGACGTGCCAAGAGCAACCTCTGCCGGGCCGTCGATGAGCTGTAAAACGCCTGGATGACATCAGCACGCAGAACATTGCGTTTGCGCTCCAATTCAATCCCCGCCGCGTCCTGGGCTCGGCTGGCAACGTCTATCCTAGCCCCACGCTTGCCACCCAGCTCAATCGGCTGGTTGATCATCACCGTCGTAGTCCGTGAATTTCGGCGAGTATCTTCAGCCTCCCACGACAGTTCGGGATTAGGAATCAAGCCCGCTTGTTGTCGATCTCCTTGAGTGATACCAATTTCCCACTGTGCTGCCGCCAGGTCGGGATTGTTCGCAAAGGCCGTTTCTAGTGCTTGATCTATGGTCAGCGTCTGTGAAGACGAAACTGCGGCAAAACTGGTGCCTGCCGATGAGAACATACAACTTAAGCCTACTACCAGTAAGGCCTTTTTTATGTTCAAGAGTGCAGTTAACTTTTTATGCCAACGCAATTTCCAAATTCCTTTAACGCTAATATTCTCTACGCATAAATGTAGAGTTTTTCACTTATCAGCAAGGTGACTGAAAAATTACAAATACGTTATCCAACGATCCCGCTGTATTTTTTGCACTAGCATAGGGGGAGTAAAAAACAGATTCGCAAGGTTGGCAATATGACGCAACAAATCCACTCCAATATCTGCCGAACAGCACTTGTCGAAAACCGATAGCCGTGAACATAGCCATTCATGAATAAATTCAAGAGCGCTTTGTGCGACACGTTGTCGCAAGACACTGCTTTGATGGCTCAAGAGCGGTGCTTTGGCTTGACCCTGTAGCAGCTATAGGCTTTAAGGTGATGCCCAATACGCAGCGGATGGACGTTGAGGCTACGAATAAATGAAGAGCTTTATAGTTTTAATATTTCGGTCAGAAACCCTAAAAAAATACTAACTTTTCTGAATTAGTTAATTGATTTTTAATTATATAAAATGGTGATATATCATGCGAATCCTTGTAATTGAGGACGAGCCTAAAACTGCCGAGTATTTGCATCAAGGACTGACCGAAAGTGGCTATGTTGTTGATCGTGCGGCAACGGGTGCAGATGGGCTTCATCTGGCGCGTCAACATGCCTATGACTTGGTGATACTTGACGTTAATCTTCCGGAACTTGACGGCTGGGGTGTTCTTGAACGTCTGCGCCAAAGCAGTAACGCACGAGTCATGATGTTGACGGCGCGAGGGCGCCTGGCGGACAAGATCCGCGGACTGGATTTAGGCGCCGATGACTATCTGGTCAAACCGTTTGAGTTTCCTGAGCTACTGGCAAGGGTACGAACCCTGATGCGGCGCAGTGAGCACATTCCTGTCCCGCAGGTACTTAAGGTAGCCGATCTGGAGCTCGACCAAGGACGTCACCGTGCTTTTCGTGGTGATCAGCGCATAGATCTGACGACCAAGGAGTTTGCGCTTCTGCACCTGCTGATGCGCCAGACTGGAGAAGTGCTTTCCCGCACCCAAATCATTTCATTGGTCTGGGACATGAATTTTGACTGTGACACCAACGTTGTCGAGGTTTCAATCCGTAGGTTGAGGGCCAAAATAGACGACCCCTTCGATAACAAATTGATCCACACCCTTCGCGGTGTTGGTTACGTATTGGAGGCACGCGAATGAAGCCGGTCAGCCTGTCAATGCGACTAGGTTTGACGGTAAGTATTCTGGGAGCATTGTTGGTGGTGTTTTTGGCTATCCTGGCCTTTTTCGCCCTGACGCATGAGCTGGATAAGCTGGCGAAAAATAGTCTGGACAATAAAATGCAGCAGGTTGAGCACAGCCTCTCACTATACGAGGACACGGCTGACGTAAACTCGACACCGCACTCGTTGCTGGATCAAGTCATGGGGCATGACAATCTGAACCTGGCCATCTATGACCTGACAAACCTCAGGACACCCTTACTGAAATTCGGGTCTGGTTTGTCGGATCCGCGGATTGAATTGAAAGCTGCGACTGCTGCCGTTGACAGGATTTCATACTCCACCAATTCCGATGGTGAGGGTCGACACTTCCTTACCGCATCGAAGCTCATCCGATTAAAGAACGGTGTGAGTGTTCCCGTATTGCTGTCGATGGATTGTGCGAACGATGAAGCGTTGCTCAATGCGTATCTTCGGTCGACGATTATTGCTCTGCCGCTTTTACTGATACTCATCGGAATAAGTGCCTGGGCCGTGGTGCAACGGGGACTTTCTCCTCTGAGAGAGTTCCGGAAGGTCGCCGCCATGATCTCAGCTCAAGACCTCAGCCATCGACTCTCTGTGGTCAAAATGCCTCAAGAGCTCAGTGAATTGGCGCACGGCATCAACTTCATGCTGCACCGACTCGACAGCGGTATTCAGCAACTGTCGCAGTTCTCCGATGACTTAGCCCACGAATTACGATCCCCCATCACCAATTTGATGGGCAAGGCCCAGGTTACCCTGTCTCGGGAGCGTCCAGCAGAAGAATACAAAGCAGTGCTTGGTTCATGCACCGAAGAGTTGGGGCGTGTCACCCGAATTGTCTCGGATATGCTCTTCCTTGCTCAGGTCAGTCACCCCGCCGCGCTCGTCCCGTTCGAGACAATTACATTGGAGGATGAAGCGTTGAAAGTCGTCGATCTGTTTTCACTGTCTGCGGAAGAAAAACGGATCAGCCTGAGCGTCACTGGAAACGGCAAGACCATTGGCGACAGGTTGATGATTCAGCGAGCAATATCAAATCTGTTGTCCAACGCGATACGTCACTGCCCGGCCGGACAATCCATTTCAATCGTTATCGAAAACCATGCCGAACAAGTCTCGCTACTCGTCGGCAACCCTGGTGCGGGGATCGAGCCTCAGCATCTGTCGCACTTGTTCGACCGCTTTTATCGGGTCGACACCAGTCGTTCACGTGCAGAAGGTGGTACCGGTCTTGGTTTGGCCATTGTTCGATCGATCATGAGCCTCCACCAGGGAGCGGCGGACGTTCAAAGCATGCCTGGCGGCATGACCGTTTTCAGGCTGAACTTCCCAAACCTCGAGGGACAGACCACCTGGCAGCAGGCTAGAAAGGCTCAAGGGTAAATTCCCGCAACAAGCTTGTATAACCCGCCCCTTCCCTGCACCGCTGGACATGCTCCGGTGGTCAGGGTTTTATGTCCGTTGGGTTCTGAGGACATCGCAGCAGACCCCACCCCGACATGGGATGTTCACAAGATCCCGCTCTAGTGCTGCATGCCTTCGTTTTTTTCGAGCCCTGCATGAAACTGCGAGTTTTCTAATTGAAGAGTCGTATGGCTGATATGGAATACCTCGCTCATCAGTCGCGTCACCTCAGCCAATATATCTTGCTCGGCACGGGAGGAACGCTGGATGACAAGGTGAGCACTCATGACATTCTTGCCGCTGGTCAGGGCCCAGATATGCAGATCATGGATATCCTCAATGCCTTCAACCGCCCTGATGCTCGCCTCCACTTCAGCGATATCGATACCATCCGGAACCCCTTGCAACAGGATGTTCATGCTTTCTTTGAGCAAAACCCAGGTTCTGGGAAGCACCCACAGGCCGATGGCTGCGGCAACGATCGAGTCAACCCAAGTCAATCCGGTAAAACGAATGATCAATGCTGCCCCTATTACGCCAATGGAGCCCAGCATGTCGCTCCAGACTTCCAGGTACGCGCCTTTTACGTTAAGGCTTTCGGTACTGGCAGACATGAGCAACCGCATTGAAATAAGGTTCACAACGAGCCCTATCACCGCGACGATCAGCATGCCTGTCGATTGGATTTCTGTCGGGGTTTTAAACCGCTGATAAGCCTCGTACAAGATGTACACCGCCACCATAAACAACAGAATCGCGTTAAAAGTAGCTGCGAGGATCTCAAATCGTGCGTAGCCGAATGTCCGTTTTTTATCTGCAGCGCGTTTGGCGATTTGAATAGCGATCAATGAAATAGCCAGGGCAGTGCAATCGGTCAGCATGTGAGCCGCATCGGATAACAACGCCAAGCTACCGGTAACGAAAGCCCCAATGACTTCCGCGATCATGAAGCTTGTCGTTAACGCCAGAGCAATCCACAACTTTTTCTCGTGTCCTGCACGAGCTTGACCGTGACTATGACCAGCGCCCATATGACTCTCCATGTGAATGTAAAGATGTGGTGGCTACTCAGAGAACTGTCTGCGGGTCACTCTTCGTCAAGAAGAGATTCTAGTTCCGGAGAGAGAGGCATCACCTGAAAAGCGTTGATTCGGGCGCGACCGGTGTTCCCACGAGGCACCCATAACCTAGAAAATAGCAGTGCAGCAATAACACGTGGTATTTGTCCAAAGACCTCCCGGGGGTCTTGTGCTCTGATGCCCACGAACAACATCAAGACGTGAGATTTCGCATGTAGCAGCGGATGGCGCTGCGCCAGGATGTGGGTACGCTCTAGCCAATAGTAGGCGCTCTCAAAATCTCGACACCGAATCGCGATACGAGCTTCGCCGAAGCCCTCAAGAATTGCACGATGCAACAACTCTTTCATGCTGAATCTCCGGACTATTTTTTCAGCAAGCGCAGCCCATTGAGCACTACCAGGAGGCTGACGCCGACATCTGCAAACACCGCCATCCACATGGTGGCGACCCCCATCAAGGTGAACATCAGGAATATCGCCTTGATGCCGAGGGCGAACACGATATTTTGTTTGAGGATCAGCGCGGTCTGCCGTGACAGGCGAACAAAGGCCGGGATCTTGCGCAGGTCATCATCCATCAACGCAACGTCAGCCGTTTCGATGGCGGTTCCCGTACCAGCCCCAGCCATGGCGAAGCCAATCTGGGACTTGGCGAGAGCCGGCGCATCGTTTATTCCATCACCCACCATCCCCACCACGTGGTTGCGGCTTTGCAACTCAGCGATGGCCGCCAGCTTGTCGGCAGGCAGCAAGTTGCCTCGCGGCTCATCAATACCAACGCGCTGAGCAATGGCTTCAGCCGTGTGCGCGTTGTCACCGGTCAGCATCATGGTCTTGATGCCTAACTTGTGCAGTTCCTTGATCGCGAGCTGGCTTGAATCCTTTACGGTATCGGCCACGGCAAACAGAGCAAATGCTTGCGTGGAGCTGGTCAACGCCACGACCGTTTTTCCCTGACGCTCCAATCGGTTCAGAGACGTGTCCAGCTCTGGCGTACCCAGCCCCAGCTCTGCGATCAAACGGTGGTTTCCAAGGTAATAAAGCTTTCCATCGATCAAGCCCTTCACCCCACGACCGGGAATGGCCTCGAAGCTCTCGACCTGTTTCAGCATTGTGGCTCCCAGCCCCTCATGCCTGGCGATTGCCTGTGAGACCGGGTGATCCGAGCGAGCCCCCAGACTGGCGGCGAGCAATTGAGGCGCTACATCTGAAGTCTTGGCCAGGGGCAGGTAGTCGGTTTGAACCGGCTTGCCGTGGGTGATGGTTCCGGTTTTATCCAGCGCGACAAAGCTCAGCTTGGCGCCAATCTCCAGGTAGACACCGCCCTTAACCAAAATGCCTTTGCGAGCCGCCGCCGCCAGCCCGCTGACGATGGATACCGGCGTGGAAATGACCAGTGCGCAGGGGCAAGCAACAACCAGAAGCACCAAGGCGCGATAAATCCAGTCAGTCCATACTCCACCCATGAGCAAAGGCGGTAACACCGCAATGGCCAAGGCGAAGAAGAACACTGCCGGCGTGTAAACCTTGGCGAACTTGTCGACGAATCGCTGGGTGGGTGCCCGCGAACTTTGCGCTTCTTCAACGGCGTGAATGATTCGGGCCAGCGTCGTGTTGTTGGCCTCGGCGGTTACACGGTACTCAAAGGAGCCCGATTCATTGATGGAGCCGGCATACACAGGATCATCAACCGACTTCTCGATGGGCAGGCTCTCACCCGTGATGGGGGCCTGGTTGACGGTAGACGTGCCGGAAGCGACGTCACCATCCAGGCCGATACGCTCACCAGGACGCACCCGAACCAGCGCTCCGATCCCGACCGTCTTCACATCGACTTCCAGCCAGGAACCGTCGGAGTGGCGGACAGTGGCGCGTTCCGGAGTCAGATCCAGCAGCCCCTTGATGGCGTTACGTGCACGATCCAGCGACTTCGCCTCGACCATTTCCGCAATGGTGAACAGCACCATGACCATCGCCGCTTCTGGCCACTGCCCGATCAACACGGCGCCAGTCACTGCAATACTCATCAACGCATTGATGTTCAGATTTAGATGTTTGAGTGAAATCCAGCCTTTCTTATAGGTCGTCGGCCCACAGAGGGCGATGGCAAACAAGGCTATGACGGCAACCACCCATTCCGGCGCCGCCTGGGTGTAATGCAGGACTTCCGCGCCCGCCGCAGCAACACCGGACAGCACCAACGGCCACCAACTACTTTTAGGCACGGGTTTAGCTTGTGACTCGGTTTGCCCTGCATTGGCGTCAGGTGCCTTGCTCTTAGCCGTCAATGGCTCCGCGTGCATGCCGAGCGACAGCACTGCTGCTTCGATACCCAAGGTATCCGGCAACTCGTGCCACACACCCAGTGTGCGGTTCATCATGTTGAATTCGAGTTTTTGTATCCCGCTCATTCGAGCGAGCTTGCCCTCGATCATGGTTTGCTCGGAGGGACAGCACATCTGTCCGATGCGGAAACTGCTGAAGCGTGCACCGTCGCTGGCACCCGTTTGATGAGCTTCTGGTGAACAAGATTTCGGGTCTGATGGAGGGCTGGCCACTTCGGTAAAAAGAGCGTTGTCGACCGCAGCGGCAGGTTTGCTCGGTTCAGCCAGGTTGTACAGGATAGACGGCGCAGCTGTAGCAGCGCAGCATGATTTGCCACCGTCCGGAGCAGGCGCGCAGCAACCCGCGCCTTCTGCCTTGGAGGGTTCTGGATTCACGTTTGTGGCTTTCGGGGCACAACAGCTGTCAGCCGACTGAGCTTTCGCCGCGCCTGAATCGCAGGTCGTTGCAGCAGGGGCGCAGCAACCCGAGCTTGCGGATGGATCAAACACTTCGACGACGGCCTGTGTTCCAGGTGTTTGTTTGTCACCGCAACAGCTTTTCATGAGGGCACTCCCGGCAGGATATGGCGAAGAGTGAACACCTTATAGCCACTATAGGGTCAAGCGAATCATGAAGATCGTTGACCCGTTTTCAGCATCGCTAATCTTGTTTATCGCGACTGGTTGATCTCGCTCCAGATCAGGTCATAGAGCGGCTGGGCACCGAAGTTGGTGAGCGGTTTACCGTTGACGAAGAAAGTCGGTGTTCCGCTGACGCCTACCTTTTTCGCATCGGCAGCGTCTCGTTCAATGGTCGCCGTGATCTCAGCAGACATCATGTCCTCGCGAGCCTTGGCCACGTCCAGGCCTGCCTGACCCGCTGCGTCCCAAGCCGCCGTAGCCTTTGCGTCGCCATGCCATTGCGGCTGAGCCTCAAGCACAGCTTCAAGTACTGGTACAAACACGCCCTGTTTGCGCGCAGTTTCCAGAATGCGGATGGCCTCTTCAGAACCGGCGTGAAGCCGGACATAACGTAGCACCAGACGAACATCTGCCGGGTGCTGGGACATCATTTTTTTCACAATGGGATAAAAGGCGCGGCAACTCTCACACGACGGGTCGAAGAACTCGACAATCGTGACCGGTGCCTTGGCAGGGCCAAAGCTTGGCGAATTGAAACGCACCAGCGCGCCGATTTCCTGCACGGGCGCGGTCGCTTGAGGCACCGTGGAGGCTCGTTCATAAAAAAATGCAGCGACCGCAAAGCCGATCACTGTCAGGACACTGATGGCGAGGACGAGTGTGCGTCGGCTCATTGGTTGAATCTCCGGCGGATAAGAACAAGAAGAATGATCAGGAGGCTGAATACACCCAGCGATAACAAAGGCAACGGCACGCCACCGAGGATGGTCATGTCATCGCCAGAGCAGGACGGGCCGGCACCACAGGGTTTGATGCTTTCGGGGATCAATCCGAAATAAAGCAGGTTGTGATACAGGGCGATCAACCAGCCCGTAACGGCCAAAGGCAATGCGTAACGCCAGGCGCCCATGTCCGACACGCAACAAGCGACACCCAGTACAAGCACCAGGGGAAACATGAAGGCACGCTGAAACCAGCAAAGTACACAAGGTTCCTGTCCCATGACTTCACCAACGAACAGCACGGCAATGGTGGAAACCAGTGCAATCAGCCATGCCCAAAGCAGTAATGCCCAACCTTGGGATTGAGCTTGTGGGTGTGTGGTTTGCATGAAGTTAAAGCCCTTCCTTGTAGATGAGGCACATACACACGCGGATTTTCTAATCGACCGATGTGAGTAGAATAAAGGTTCTAGCGACTATAAGGTCAAGCGAAATGAATGCGGCCACTTACACGATTGGCGCCTTGGCGAAAACCACCGATACCAAAGCGGTAACCATCCGGTACTACGAACAGCTGGGGCTGTTGCCTTCTGCCGGGAGATCGCCATCGGGCTACCGCTATTACACGAATGAGGAGCGTGACCGCCTGCTGTTCATCCGCCGTAGTCGTTCGCTCGGATTCAGCCTGGATGACATTCGTGAATTACTGGGTTTTGCTGATCGACGTGATGCTTCCTGCGCAGGGGTAGACGCAAAGGTCGAAGCTCAATTGGAACAGGTGAGAATACGTATTCGCGACTTGCGAGGCCTTGAAGCGGAGTTGCAGCGCTTGAATCTATGTTGTCAGGGTGGAGTAATCGAGCAATGCCGCATTATTGAATCGTTGTCGACACGTGATTAGGTCGGCACTGGGTAATTTGTACATTGAGCGAGGCCCTGCGCTGCAATGTTAAGATCGATGAGTGGTTTCCTTCTAAAGCCGAAAGACAGCGGTTGCTTGCGATGTTGGATTGGGGAAAATCCAAGCTTTTCGAGCTAGGTAGGCTACAGAAAATGGAAGCTTGGCTAAGCTCGCAGTAGGTTGATGAGGCGGGGGTGGTTTAGGAAGACAACCGGCACGATAGAGCGTGCCGGCAATTCTCATCGTTACAGTCTTATTTTTTAATGGAAACGATTGCGGCTTTGCCACCCTCTAGCCGAAAGGAAAACGAGACACGGTCTCCGACCGCCAGCCCTGTCAGCTGATCCTCCGTTATCGAAAAAGCCATGGTCATCGGCGGCCATTGCACGGCTGGAACAGCTCCGTGGGAGATGGTCACCGTATGCTTCTTAGAATCAATAGCCTTGATCGTTCCCTCGGTGTTTGCGACTTGAGCCTGTTTTGTTTTCTGCTCCATCTGCATGCCCTCCATACCGTCCATTTTCATGCCCGGCATGTCCTCCGCATGGGCAGAAATTGATAGCGCGAATACGGTGCTTGCAGCTGCAATCAGGGTCAGTTTCATACGACATTTCCTTCAGGTTTGACGGTTTTAACGGAGAGGTGCCGACGACGCATCAGGCGATAGGCTGCCGGAATGACAAACAGGGAAAGCAAGGGTGCCGTGACCATACCGCCGACCATGGGCGCGGCGATGCGGCTCATGACTTCGCTGCCGGTGCCGCTGCCTAACAGGATGGGTAACAGACCGGCAATGATCACGGCCACGGTCATGGCCTTGGGTCGAACGCGCTGCACAGCGCCTTCACGAATTGCCGCCACCAACCCGCGCTCAGTGCTGTCGCCGAGGTCTTCACGCTCGGCCCAGGCGTTTTTCAGGTAGAGCAACATGATCACGCCGAATTCGGCAGAAACCCCGGCTAAGGCGATAAAACCCACCCCGGTCGCGACCGAAAGGTTGAAGCCCAAAAGATAGAGAAACCATGCCCCCCCAGTCAGTGCGAATGGCAATGTGGCCATGATCAGCAAGGCCTCATCGAATCGGGCAAAAGTCAGGTAGAGCAACACGAAGATGATCAGTAGCGTGGCAGGCACCACCAGTTTGAGTCGTGCGTTGGCCCTTTCGAGAAACTCGAACTGTCCTGAGTAACTAAGGCTCATACCGGGCTGCAACTTGACCTGCTCATTGACGACCCGGCGTAGATCGGCGACCACCGATGCAATGTCCCGACCACGCACATCGATGTACACCCAGCCTGAAGGCCGTGCGTTCTCGCTCTTGAGCATCGGCGGCCCGTCGCTGACCTTGATCTTCGCCACAGTGCCAAGGGTAATCTGGCTGCCTAGCGGGGTGTAGATTGGCAACTGCTCCAAGGCGCCGAGCGAGTCTCGCCACTCACGAGGGTAACGGACGTTTATCGGGAAGCGTGCAAGCCCTTCAATGGTCTCCCCGACGTTTTCACCGCCGATAGCACCAGCCACAATGGACTGCACATCAGCGATATTCAGTCCGTAGCGGGCGGCGGCCTTGCGGTCGATATCTACATCGATATAGCGGCCACCGGTCAGTCGCTCGGCCAGAGCTGAGCTGACACCGGGCACGTCCTTGGCCACTCGCTCGACTGCCTGAGTCGCGGCATCGATCTCCGTCAGGTTGGTGCCGGCAACTTTCACTCCGATTGGGCTCTTTATACCTGTCGCCAGCATATCGATTCGGTTTCGTATCGGCGGTATCCAGATATTGGTTAGTCCAGGGACTCGTACCACGCGATCAAGTTCTTCCACCAATTTTTCCTGGGTCATGCCCAGACGCCACTGCTCGTGCGGCTTGAATTGAATGGTGGTTTCGAACATCTCCAGCGGTGCCGGGTCGGTTGCGGTTTCGGCACGGCCTGCTTTACCAAAGACGTGCTCAACCTCTGGAACGGTCTTGATCAGGCGGTCGGTCTGTTGCAGCAATTGCGCCGCTTTCTGCGCCGACAATCCCGGCAGAGCAGAAGGCATATAGAGCAGGTCGCCCTCATCCAACGGCGGAAGAAATTCTCCACCCAAGCGCGACATTGGCCATAGGGCACTGACGCAAACCAATAGCGCCACCAGCAGCGTGATCTTTGGTCGACGTAAGACTGCGTCCAGGGCTGGCTGATAGATCCGAATCAACCACCGGTTCAACGGGTTCTGTTGCTCACTGGGGATTCGTCCTCGAATCCAGTAGCCCATCAGCACTGGCACCAAGGTCACTGACAATCCCGCCGCTGCGGCCATGGCGTAGGTCTTGGTGAAAGCCAGTGGGCCGAACAATCGCCCTTCCTGTGCTCCCAGGGTAAAAACCGGAATGAACGACAGGGTGATGATCAACAAACAGAAGAACAGTGCTGGGCCTACCTCCGCTGCCGCTTCAGTCATCACGTGCCAATGATGCTCACCTTTCAGTTCCTCCCCAGGATTGGCTGCGTGCCAGGCCTCAACCTTCTTGTGGGCGTTCTCAATCATCACGACGGCGGCATCGACCATCGCGCCAATGGCGATGGCAATCCCGCCCAAAGACATGATATTGGCGTTGATGCCTTGGTAACGCATGACGATGAAGGCAATCAACACCCCCACCGGCAAGGAGATGATCGCCACCAGCGACGAGCGTAAGTGCCAGAGGAAGATCCCACAAACCAACGCGACAACGATGAACTCTTCGATAAGCTTGTGGCTGAGATTTTCCACAGCGCGGTCGATCAGCTTGCTTCGGTCGTAGGTGGTGACGATTTCAACCCCAGCCGGCAAATTGCTTTTCAGCTCGTCGAGTTTGCTCTTGACCGCAGCAATGGTCTCGCGAGCATTCTTGCCGCTGCGCAAAATAACCACGCCGCCGACAGTCTCGCCCTCACCGTCGAGTTCGGTGATGCCACGCCGCATTTCCGGCCCCAGTTGGATCGTGGCGACATCACCAAGAGTCACCGGCACACCGCTCGAGCCCAGCTTCAGCGGGATCGCCCGAAAGTCATTGAGCGTCTTCAGGTAGCCGGAAGCCCGCACAATGAACTCGGTCTCCGCCATCTCCAGCACTGCACCACCCGTTTCCTGATTGGCCTTGCCGATAGCGTCGGTCACCTCAGTCTGGGTGATGCCAAGGCTGGCCAGTTTGAGCGGATCAAGCTGCACCTGGTATTGCTTGACCATGCCTCCCACCGTAGCCACTTCTGCAACGTTGGGCAGGGTCTTGAGTTCGAACTTGAGGAACCAGTCCTGAAGTGCTCGAAGCTGGGCTAAATCGTGACCGCCACTGCGATCCACCAGTGCGTACTGGTAGATCCAACCCACCCCTGTCGCATCCGGCCCCAACGCCGGTTTGGCGCTGGCCGGCAACCGGCTTTGTATTTGGCTCAGGTATTCCAACACCCGCGAGCGGGCCCAGTACAAGTCAGTGCCGTCTTCGAACAGCACGTAAACGAAGCTATCCCCAAAGAAGGAATAACCACGCACGGTCTTGGCCCCTGGTACTGAGAGCATGGTGGTGGCCAACGGATAGGTCACCTGATTCTCGACAATCTGCGGCGCTTGTCCTGGATAAGTAGTGCGGATGATCACCTGAACATCGGAGAGATCCGGCAACGCATCGATGGGCGTGCTCTGCACCGACCAAATACCCCAAGCCGTGACGAACAGTGTCGCCAGTAGCACCAGGAATCGGTTGGCCACCGACCAACGAATGAGAGCTGCAATCATGGCTGGCTCCCCGATTTATTCAGGCGCTCGACACGCAAGCCATCATCGGTCTGGCTCACCGCGACCCGAACCTTGTCACCAGCACTGAGGCCTTGCATCAGCGCCGGACTGGCGAGAGGGAACGTCATCGTCATGCCAGGCATGCCCAGCGTCTTGAAGGGGCCATGGGCGAGCGTGACTTCTTTGTCGTTGATCTCAACGATCTGCCCATCCGCCTCATGCAAACTGGCGGCTGCCGCACTGGGCAGCGACTCTTTCTCCGAGCTTGCAACGATGCCCTTGAGACTAGCTTCCGAGTCGAGCAGGAACTGGCCAGAGGTCACCACCTTCTGGCCTTCTTCCAGGCCTTTCACTATCGCCGTCTTGCCGTCGCTTTCCTGGCCGAGTTGCACTTCAACCGGACGGTAGCGGCCAGCGTCTTCGGCGAGCATCACCAGAGCACGTCGGCCAGTACGAATAACCGCCTCGCTCGGCACCCACAAGACACTCTGCCCGGTTGAGCTGTTCAGGCGTACGTGCGCCGTCAAACCCGGTCTGAGGCGCCCGTCCGAATTGGGTAGTTCCACCCGCACGCGAAGCGTGCGACTGTCCGGATTGGTCTCGGGCAAAATCGCGCTGACCTTGCCATTGAGCATTGTCCCAGGGAAAGCTGGCAGACGCGCTTCGACTGGCTGCCCCACGGTGATAGCTGCGGAGTCCGATTCTGGAACAGCCACGGCTAGCCAGACACTGCTCAAGCCATTGACGCGCGCCAGAGTGTCGCCAGTCGCCACGGTCATCCCCGTACGAACACTCAATTCTTGCAGCACACCACCGATGGGGCTGGTGAGCGTCAGGTAAGGTTGAACCTTACCGCCACGCTCTACCTGGGTAATCAGTGTTGCCGGCATCCCAGTGAGCCGCAGTCGCTGGCGGGCCGCAGCCAACAGGTCGGCATCACCGTTGCGCTTGAGTGCAAGGAACTCTGTCTGGGCGGCGGCCCACTCTGGCACCAGAATATCAGCCAACGGCGCATTGGCTTTGAGCACATCGCCTGGAGCATGGGCATAGACCCGTTCTACAAAGCCTGCGGTGCGTGCCTGAATCACGGCGACATCCCGTTCATTGAACGCCAAGACACCTGTCACGTCGAGGCTGGACTCAAAATTTCCACGAGTGACAGTCGCAAAACGCAGACCGAGATTTTGGGTCAGACTCGGATCGATACTGACGGTCGCACGATCCCCGACGCCGCCGGCGTACTGGGGGATCAGTTGCATGTCCATGAAGGGGGACTTACCCGGTTTATCGAACTTTTGCTGCGGGTACATGGGGTCGTACCAATACAGGGCTTTGCGTTCGTCCGGGGAATTTAGGCTCTGCTCAGCAGCAGTACTTGGTACTCCGCTCGTGCGCAGGTGAGCGAACCAGTAACCACCGGCAACACCCAATGCCATCGATACTCCCACCAGCAATGCCCCATTCCATTTTTTGAGGTTCATTGGCTGGACTCCCCATAAGCAAAATACAGACGCGCACTGGTCAGTGCTCGCTGCTCTTCCACATCGACCTGTTTGAGGCGGACTTCAATGAGTTCACGTCGGGCGGCAACAACGGCGTTTAAATCGCCTTTACCAGCGCGATAACTGGCCATGCTGAGTTCGACCTTTTCCCTGGCCAGCGGCAACAGGCTTTCCTGGTTGCGGCTTACCGCACGATTAAGGCGCTCATAGTCAGCCAGTTCGTTTTCCAGTTGCTGAGTGTGCTCGCGTGACAGGGCATCGCGCTCAGCCTCAAGCTGACTGAGTTCAGCCTGTTTGGCTGCGATTTTGGGATTTTGCCGAGAGTCTGGAAACAGCGGCAGATCCCAGGAAAATTGCACGCTGACCATGTCGCCAAACTCACGGCCACGGCGCTGGTAGTCCAGTTCCCAGCTCCAGTCCGACTGCTTCTCAGACACGGCTTCACGAACCTTGGCTTGCGCTTCACGGGTCATCGGCGCAAACGCGGCCAACTCGGGATGGTGTTGCAGTTTATGGGCGTAGCTTGAGGGATCGACAGGCCATTGAGGAAAACTGCCCACAGGCTTGTCGTTGGCGGCGGAGCCTATCCAGCGTTTGAGGGCCGCTCGGGCCTGCACGCGCTGGCGAACCAGATCGTCCTGTTGCTCCTCCAGTCGAGCTGCTTCTTGCTTGGGCGTCACCGCATCGGCGGGTTGAGCGCGGCCACCGGCAATCTGGGCGCGGACGGTATCGGTCAGCAGGCGATTTTCTTTGTAGAAGTCCTGGAACAGCGCATCTTTGCGCTCAACCGAGTAGCTGCTGATCCAAGCCAATGCCGTGGACTGGCGTACCTTCAGGCGCTCGACTCCACGCTCTGCCGCAGCTCGATCAATGGCCGCATCGGCGACCTCAATGCGTGCTTTGCGCTTGTCGCTGTTGGGCATCTCTTGTCTGACCCCGACCATTTGCATGGTCATGAAGTCGTCGTTGATGCTCCAGCGATCTGAGCCGCCGATGGGGTAGTTCTGCACACCTGCCAGCAACTTGGGGTCAGGTAATTCACCCGCTGGAATAGCCGCACTGCTGGCAGCCTGAATTTTGGCGTCTTGTGCGGCCAGCGACGGTGCATTGTTTTCAGCCAGCCGCAACGCTTCATCGAGTGTCAATGCGGCAGCGAAGCTCGGCAATGCCAGTACGCTTGCCGCCAGACCGGCCACGAGGGGCCAACCTGTGCAATAGCACTTGGAGTTCATGTTTACGATTCCTGTGATCATCCACTGCACGCGTCAAAAAGAAATGCGCGCAGCCAGTCCATCCCGCTAATGTGGAATGAGGCTCAATGTTGGACAGGAATCAAACGCGAGGCGGTCGCCATACCCCGGATGGGGTTTGTACGGGCAGGGAATCGCTGAAGAAGGAAACCACTACTATGGGGCTGAATACGGTTACAGGAGGCTTGAGGATCGAAACTTGCAGCATGCCGCCCGTCTTACATTCCTGGCCCGGCTTGCAGGGTTTGCCATGCTCTGTCGGGCTTTTCATGTCGTTACAGCAGTCCATGCCCATGTCGTCCATCATCGCCATGCCCATCGTCTTCATTGGGCAAGGTTCTGTCGGTGCCTGAACCCCCGCCATCCCGCTGAGGGGAAGCGCCAAGCTAATCATGAAGATGATGCAAAACCGCAGATAGCGTTTCATGGACTGGAGTGTAGAGGCTGAAATGGGCTCTTACAATTGAATGAATGTTCTCACAGCCTGCCGAAGGCCCTGATTCAGGCGATATCACCGTATCTGAATTAAGCCAGCATTATCGTTAACATATGACTTACGCAGCATTGAGCGTGAAGGCGACTGGCCGGTATTGATCGACTTCTATCTGTCGCCACCGTCTATATTGGGTCGTTCTCTGCCGGTTATGGCCGCTGGCTTTGCTACGGTGTACGTCATTCGTCTCGTGCTGGGAGCTGAAGATGCTCAAGTTGACCGCATTTTTTACAGGGTTGATCTTTGACCTGGGTCTACTTCTGGCAGGCATGGCAAACCCTTCCAAGGTATTGGCTTTTCTTGATGTGGCCGGGGCCTGAGATCCGTCACTTACTCTGGTGATGGGAGGGGCCATCGCAGTGGCGTTTATCCCCCTGAATTGGGCGCGCAAGAACAAGCGATCCTTTATGGCTGCTCGCATGCAGTTACCAGTGAAAAGAGAATTGGACGCCCGGCTGGTTGGCGGCAGTCTGGTGTTCGGCATAGGTTGGGGAATTGCGGGAATCTGCCCTGGGCCAGCGGTCGCTATTCTGCTTACGGGGCGTTGGCAAATCATCATTTTCGTATTGGCCATGTTGACCGGTATGTATTTGTTCTCTGCCCTGGAAAGCCGACGCACGCATTGATCAGGTGTTCATTTACAGGCTGTGACTGTTCACAGGGGGATGTGATTCCCTCCGCCCGCCGTAAAATGCGAGCTCCGGAGAAACACTTCAGTATTTGATATACATCAAGGTCGCTTTTGACAGTCCTGTTAATCAGTAAGTGAGTAACAGGCGATTGTCATGCTGAGGTCTATAATTTCGGGCGAAAGCGATTGAACCCAAGCACCGTAATCGGTTGACTCATTAGATTTTGGTTCGGCTCACCCCACAAAGGCAGCGCGAAATGAAAAATACCAAATTGGCCGTGCTTTTCCTCGCCGCATCGCTTTCCCCCGTATGGGCGTTAGCAGCAGAGCAATCTCAAGTGACGCAGACGCAGCAACAAACCCCAAATGTTGCCGAGTTCGATAAGCAGATGTCCCAGGCGCAAGAAACCTTCAAGAAGATGCAAGCGCAGATGGAGAAAATTCAGCAGACCCCAGATCCCCAACAACGGCAGAAGCTCCTTCAGGAGCATTGGAATACGATGCAAAATGGAATGAGCATGATGAACGGTATGTGGGGGCCGGGAATGATGGGATGCTGCGGAGGTAGTGGCATGAAGGGCAATGGACACATGATGGGTGGCGGCCACATGATGGGGTGGCAGGACTACTCGAACTTGACCCCGGAGCAAAAGAGTCAACGCCAGTACATGATGGACAGGTACACGGGGATGCAACAGATGATGATGGATCACATGATGTGGCACCAAAACTATATGCAGGGGCAGCCACCGGCTAAGCCTGGACAGTAGGTCTTTGCTCGTTTTTTTGATCGTGGAGTACGTCCCCGGTTAACTCGAGACGTACTCCTAAGCTTTGCCCTTTCACCTATGGCTTGCGGCTGACTCGGTAAGGCCTCTCCGGTGGTAATGGTCGTGAGTTGGCACTAACTACGCTCGATTATTTACCCTTTGGCTAACTGGCCTTTTTTCCTACGGTTCCCATCTCGATTGGGGTCTTTACGTAAAATACAGAGATTTCCTCAATCTCCAATCGCTTGAATAACCTTTCGGATTCATCCTCGGTAATAGCCATTCGAATTTCCGTCGGTTGATCCGCCAGCTCAAAAAAGTGCGATGAGTGCAATTTCCCTGTGTGCCCAAATCCTTCGATTCCTGTGCAGAGGGTCGCGCCGCGCAACCCCATCTCTTTAGCCACGTCGACGATCCATTCTCCCAGCATCTTTCCCTGATAACGACGGTTCTGCTGGGTAAAGAAAATCACTAGATAACCTTTCATGTTCATCTCCTCAGCGTGTACCAATCATTTGATAGGACAGAAGCCCGGCAGCCGTCATCACCAACGAGCCCACGACGTGTAACGAAATCGAACCGAGCGCCCACAGAAGTCTGCCTTCCTGAATCAAGGCAACTGTTTCGGCGGAAAAAGTGGAAAAGGTGGTAAGGCCCCCACAGAAACCCGTGATGATCAGCAGGCGCCATTCAGGGCTTAGGGAGGGGGATGCGGCCAAGAACGCGATGGCTAGGCCAATGATGTAACCCCCGACCATGTTCGCCACCACAGTGCCTGGGGGAATTGTCGGGAATAGCGCGTTCAGCTTCATGCCCAGAAGCCAGCGCAACCAGGCGCCAAGCGATGCGCCGATGGCGATAACTAATAGTGATATCAGCATAGCTGCAAGTCTCCTCTGGGCTGGTAGCGCCGAAGAGGTGTTGATAATTGCAGATTATGAGGGGGAGCTGATATGAGATTTGGAGTCACGATCCTGTCCTAGATTGGAGGACAAGGAGACACACCTACGCACCCTGTCCAGGGTTCACGTAGGCATCATCAGCACAAAGGCGGTTAAAGGAGGAATGCCATCTCCTGCTTTCATCCTATAGCACCGGCTGACAGACATTCAAGCTGCTACGACGTCGAGAATCCGATAAGCAGTCTTTCGAAGCATTCAATCAATGTCGATCAGCATCCTCAACATATGAGCTAGATCAGTTGGATTCAAACGTGGGTCACTATACTGGCTACCGCCCAGCATCGACTTAAGGTTTCCACCATGACTCATTCGGCCAGTGACCAACTAGATGTAGTCATTATCGGTGGGGGGCAGTCAGCCTTGGCTGTAGCGTATTTCCTGCGCCGGACTCAACTTTCGTTCGTCATCCTCGACGCAGAGGAAGAGCCCGGTGGTGCCTGGCGGCATGGCTGGAACTCGCTGCGTTTGTTCTCGCCGTCCACCTGGAGTTCGATCCCTGGCTGGATGATGCCGCCCGCACAAGAGGGTTACCCCACACGAAACCATGTGGTCGACTACCTCAACCAATATGAGCAGCCCAGCTCAACAGTCAAGCCACATCGACGCGCTGTTGCCCCACAACTGGCATGCCGCGAGTTAAGCGCGGCGTGAAGTAAATGCGCGCTTAGGAACAACACCTTGAGCTGACTTTGATTCCGGATTCGGCCAGCGCTTCGACGATGGTGCAATCGGGTGCCATCGTTCCGGGGCAGCAGGTTTGGCAGCTGTCGGCCATGGACAGCAACTCCTGTCTGATGGTCTGTAATCGGGCCAGTTTGGCTTCTACGGACTCCAGATGCTTTCTGACCACAGACAATGCCTCACCACAAGAACGTTGCTGATCACCTGAGAGGCTGATCAGTTCTCGGACTTCATCCAGAGGGAATCCAAGCTCCCGTCCTTGGCGGATAAACAGCAGTCGCGCTCGGTGCTGTTCCGTGTAAACCCGGTGTCCTCCAGATGAACGATTGGCGACGGGTAGCAGGCCAATTTTTTCGTAGTACCGGATGGTTTCGATGTTACATCCGGTCTGCTTCGACAAGGCGCCGATTCCCCACATATCGCTTCTCCAAAGAAATCGCTTGAACCTGTAGTAGCTACAGATATTACTCTGGTTCGGCTTGATATTGATAACCAACGCATGGTGATCGGCTCAAGCTTTGTTTTTCTCAAGAGATACCCTAATGATGAAGGCCACAACCCTCAATAGAATAGGCGGCGCGGTGGGGCTAGGCTGCCTGGCCTGTTGCGTCACCCCGGTGCTTGGGCTCATGAATGGGCTGGTGGGGCTTTCCGCAGTTTCCATAATCGCCGGAGTCGCCAATTTTTGGTGGCTTGCGCTGACCATAGTGGTTCTATCGGTTGGAGCCTTGGTTTATCGCAACGTCAGCCAAAAGCAAAGCCGCTGCGCAAATATTCGAAAGCCGTGCAAAGGAGCGGAGTGCAGTGGTCGCTGATATCGCGAGCATCTACCGACTGGCGGGCCTGCAAAGGCACCTCTTACGTGTATGCGTTACGCTCCTGCTCGGTGTGTACGCAGGCACGTTATGGGCGGCCACTGTGAGCAACGTGGTGACCACTGAGCACATGAGTGCGCAGTTAATTGCAGAACACCAGGAGCTGATTCCGGGAAAAGCATCGTCGATTGCGTTGAAACTGAACCACCGTCCCCAGTGGCACAGCTATTGGCGTACACCTGGCGATTCAGGCTTGCCGACGCAGATCAAATGGGACGTGCCTGCCGGCGTAAAAATGGGAGCTATTCACTGGCCGGCTCCAAAGCGGCTGCCGTTTGGCCCGCTGATGAACTTTGGCTACGAGGGTGAAACCTGGCTCATCAGTGACATCACCCTGCCACCGGACTTTGCCAAACCATCGGTCACGCTGAGTAGTCACGTGGAGTGGCTGGTTTGCAATGACGTCTGTATCCCTGAGGAGGGGCAGATGACACTAACCCTGCCAGTTGGATTGCCGGGCACTTCTCCTATCGTCAATCCCGAGGCCGTTCGGGGCTTCGAGACGGTGCGAACCCTGTTGCCAAAAAAGGCAAATGGTTGGAGCTTTTCTGCGGTATCGACGATTGCCGGCAGCACCCTTTCCATCGTGCCTCCACAGGGGCAACCCTTCCCTCAGAGCGTCAGTTTTTTTCCTTATGATGAGGGGGTGGTCGAGCCGAGCGCGGTTCAGACCTTGTCACACGATGGCGCTGGCTATCAGCTCTCCATCACACGTGCAGTTCAGCCAGTGGCTCCCCTGGTGAGACTTCGCGGCATTGTGGTGACGAAAAATGGCACGGCCTCACCAGAGGCGCTGGAAATCGATATTCCAGTCCAGGGTGCAGAAGTTGCCAAGCCGGACGCGGCCATCGATACAAGCGCTCAACTGGGGTTGATTGCTGCGGTATTGCTGGCTTTTTCAGGCGGGATACTGCTCAACCTGATGCCCTGCGTCTTTCCGATCCTCTCGATGAAAGTGTTCGCATTTGCTCGCGAAGCAGATGCTGACAAATCGCGTCGAAATGGCCTGTTCTACTCAATCGGCGTCGTCATATCGTTCTGGCTACTTGCGATTGTGCTGATGGGATTACGATCTGCGGGGCATGAATTCGGATGGGGCTTTCAGCTTCAATCACCGGTAATAGTCGCCAGCCTTGCGTTGTTGTTTTTTGTGCTTGCGCTCAATCTTCTGGGTGTTTTCGAGATGGGCAGCCTGGTGCCGAGCCCTCTTGCATCCATCAGCCCTCGTCACCCAGACGTCAGTGCATTTTTTTCCGGTGTGCTCGCTGTTGCGGTTGCCTCACCCTGCACCGGCCCGTTCATGGCGGTGGCGCTTGGTTATGCGGTGACCCAGCCCGGATGGACTTCATTGGCCGTCTTCACCTCGCTGGGCCTCGGTATGGCCTTGCCATATTTCCTGCTAGCTTGGTTTTCCGGCATCAGGAAGTGGTTGCCGCGACCAGGGCCATGGATGGTGCAATTACGTCAATTCCTAGCCTTTCCGCTGCTTGCAACCGTCATATGGCTCGCTTGGGTTCTGGGCGTCCAGGCTGGCGTGAGCCCGTTGATCGACCTTCTTTTGGCACTCTGGTTAATTGGTCTTGGCCTATGGTTTTTCGGCAGGTTTCCCTCCAGGTTGGGTAAAACGGTTTCATGGGTTTTGGCGTTGAGCATCCTGATACCAATGGCCAATATCGCCGGCTCCGCGACTTCCGAGTTAACACCCCAAGCTGGTAAGTGGGAGACCTACTCGCAAGCCAGGGTTGAACAGCGATTGGGTGATGGGAAGACAGTATTTGTCGACTTTACCGCTGCCTGGTGCGTCACCTGCCAAGTCAATAAAAAGCTCGTGCTGAATACCAACGAAATCGATCATGCCTTCGAGCAAAGCGGCGTGGTCAGAATGCGCGCCGACTGGACAAATCGAGACCCTGAAATTACCCGTGCCTTGGCGCGCTATGGCCGCTCTGCGGTTCCCATGTATCTCGTTCTTCGTCCAGGCCAATCACCAGAATTGCTGCCAGAGTTGCTGACTAAATCTCTGGTGAAGGCTGCACTTGCTTCTCCCGAGTCACCTGGCAGTGAGTCATCAAAGCCCATTCTGGGCACTCTTTAACCAAGGAAAACCCAACATGAAAACATCCATCGTCGCTTCAATGACATTACTGCTTGTATCGCTCTGGGCGAACGTGGCGAGCGCTGCGGCAGTCGTAGGGCAAGCCGCTCCGAACTTCACCGCGACGGACAGCAATGGCACTTCTGTCTCGCTGGCAGATTACAAAGGGAAGTACGTTGTTCTGG
Organism: Pseudomonas silesiensis; assembly: GCF_001661075.1. Lineage (NCBI taxonomy): Bacteria > Pseudomonadati > Pseudomonadota > Gammaproteobacteria > Pseudomonadales > Pseudomonadaceae > Pseudomonas > Pseudomonas silesiensis. The sequence goes on along the minus strand of NZ_CP014870.1, from coordinate 1,402,195 downwards.
AGTGGATGAACCCCGTTTGCCCGTTTACACAAAAGCACTACCGCAGCGGCAACATGCAGGCCTTACAAAGCGAGTACCGCGCCAAAGGCGTGGTGTGGTTGTCAGTCAACTCCGCAGATGCAGGAAGCTCTTCTTACAGTCCAGGCCCAGAAATGAACGCATGGGGCACTGAGATGAAAGCAGCCCCCTCTGCCTTGTTAATGGATTCAGACACCAGCTTAGCCAAGTTGTACGGCGCTAAAACGACACCTCACCTGTTTGTGGTCAACCCTGCCGGCATGGTGGTGTACGCGGGTGCCATTGATGACAAGCGCAGTGCGAATATCGAGGACGTAAAAATCGCGAAGAACTTCGTTAAAGCGACTCTGGATGAAAGCCTGGCTGGTAAGCCGGTTAGCATTTCTTCAACACAACCTTATGGGTGTTCCGTTAAATATCAATGATGGTCTTCGCACGACATTCGAAATACACACATAGCTCGACGGAAGAGCTGCGGTTGCTTAGGCTGACGGCCTTTTTTGATACCCGAGGGGAGCACTATGGATAGGGACGCACTTGAACAGAACCAGATACCGATCTATTTCGTCGCGGTCATTGCCGCAGCAATCGGTGGGTTCATGGCGCCTGTCGCCACTCAGGGGCTGAACGCGCTGGTGACTCCAACCATCGCCGTGCTGATGTACGCGATGTTCCTACAGATTCCTTTTCTTGATCTGCGCGAAGGGCTGAGCAATAGACGCTTCATGTCAGCCCTGCTGATCGCTAACTTCGTACTGATTCCGCTGTTGGTATGGGGACTCACCAGAGGGCTCACAGATCATCCGGCGATCCTTGTTGGTGCGCTCCTCGTGCTGCTGACACCTTGCATCGACTACGTGGTGGTTTTTACCCATATTGGCAAGGGCGACTCTCGTGGAATCCTTGCAGCCACACCAATCCTGCTGCTGCTTCAGCTTGTTCTGCTACCCGTGTACTTGGCCTTCATGTTGGGTGGGCAGTCCGAAGTCGTGATCTCGGTAGGCCCATTTGTTGAAGCCTTTCTCGTGCTGATTGTCGCGCCGTTGTTGTTGGCCGTGGTGACAGCGGCTCTGGCCAAAAAGTCAAAAATCGTCGGTGGCTGGAACGCCGCCTGGGCCTGGCTACCCGTTCCAGCGATGGCAGCAGTTCTGATCGCGGTGGTCGGTTCTCAAATCTCCTCGGTCGTTCGCGACATCGACAAACTTGCTCCGGTCATTCCTGTGTATATCGGCTTTATGTTGCTGGCACCGTTGGTGGGCGCCTTGGCGTCGAGAGCTTTCAAGTTGCCTTCCATGACCGCAAGAGCAGTCACTTTCAGCTCGTCAACGCGTAACTCTTTGGTCGTACTCCCTCTGGCCCTGGCATTGCCTGAAGAAATTCGAGGCCTTGCTGCGGCTGCGGTGATCACCCAAACGCTGGTCGAGTTGGTTGGTGAGCTGATCTATATCCGTGCAATACCAGCTCTGGTTTGGCGTAAAAAATCGCAAATTGAGTCGATGACTTAGTAATTACATCAGCTGCGTGCAAGTGGTCAGGACGAACTCAAATGCCTGACTTATGCATGTAGATTTGCACACAGTTACGAGCAGCAGGAACCCTTCAACACAGGCGAAACTTCGGCAACCTTAGCCGAATCGGTGCAACAACTTGGCTCACAACAGCCAGAGCTTGCCGCTCGGTCGCAGCACTCAGAATCATCGAATTGCGTGCTGCACACGCCTGTCTCTGGCAAGACCAATTCGACTCGCTTAGCCGCATCCCAATCACCGGCCAGCGCCGCTACCACTGAACGCACCTGCTCATAGCCTGTCAGGAGCAGGAAGGTCGGGGCGCGTCCATAGCTCTTCATTCCTACGATGAAGATCCCTTCATCAGGGTGAGCCAGCTCTACGGCACCATGTGGGCGAACAGTGCCGCAACTATGCTCATTCGGATCAATCAGCGGAGCAAGATGAATGGGGCTCTGAGTCGCTGAATCCAGCGCCAAACGCAGCTCGGCAAGCAGCTCTAATTTAGGTCGGAAGCCGGTTGCGACCACGACTTCATCCACCACCGGGAGAGCATGGCCGTCCGCCTCAACAACGATGCCCTTGTCGGTTGCGAAAACCTTGTTGATAGCGATGTTGGTGAACAGCTCAATGGCCCCATCGTTCAACAACTGGCGAATCCTCTGCCCTAGCTTCCCCCGTTCCTCCAGCTTGTCGTTTGCCCCACCACCCAATATGCGATCCAAAGAGGAGCCGCGAATCGCCCAGAAAATCTTCGTGCCAGACTCCTGGAGGGCAAGCCGGGCCAAGTCTTGCAAGACATTGAACGCAGAGTGACCGCTGCCAACCACCATGACTCGGCGATTGGCATAGCGTTGCCGTTCACTACGAAGCACTTCGGGAATACCGTAAGCGATACGCTCAGCCAAATCCTTCTCGCCCAACGCAGGAATACCATGTGCTCCCATCCAATTTGGCGAGCGGAACGTGCCCGACGCATCGATGACGGCGCTGGCCAACACATCTTTTTCGCCCTCTGGAGTTCTAACTCGCAGCAGAAATGGTGCAGCCGCACGGCTCTTCGTCTTCATGACGTCCTGGCCAAGCCGAGTCACCGCCAAGACTTCGGTATTCAGGCAAAGGTGTCTACTCAGGGATGGCAACGCGGCAAGTGGATACACGTACTGATCCAGCAGTTCACGTCCAGATGGATAAGTATCTTCAGCAGGCGCCACCCATCCGTGAGCCGCAAGCAGCTTGGCCGCCTGCTTGTCGATGTTGAATCCCCATGGAGAGAACATCCGTACGTGCGCCCATTTTTCGATGCTTGCACCTGCATTGGGCCCTACCTCGAAGATCAAAGGAGTCAGCCCCCTCGCGATGGCGTGGCAGGCTGCAGCTAGCCCAACAGGGCCGGCACCTATGATCGCAACAGGAAGTGTACTGTCCATGGCTGACTCCTCACGTTATTGCGGCTGATTGGTAGGAATTAGATGCTCGACGATTACACAATCGAGCCACCGCCCCTCGAGGCAAGCATGTTTTTCGTACACACCCACCTCCCGAAATCCACACGAACGGCACAACGCCAAGCTGGCCGCATTGAAGGTGAAGATACGAGAAAGAACCTTCCAAAATCCTCGAGCCTTGGCCTCGTCCAGTAGCGCTTGAAGCAAAACTCTTCCTAACCCCTGGCCTCGAATGCTCCGATCCAGATAGATTGAGAAATCTGCGATACCGTCGTAACAAGCGCGGGAACGGTAACTACTCAAGCCTGCCCAAGCGACCACCTCATCTGCATCGCTGACCATTACCAGGGTCGGGTAGCGCTCCATCAAGGCGACGCGCTCAAGCATGTCCTCTGGCCTGCGCGGCGTCGTTTCAAATGTGGAGCTTCTCTCCTCAATACCCTAGTTGTAGATGTCAGCTATTGACGCAGCATCCCTAACTTCAGCGAATCGAATGCGCATGCTTAAACCCTTATAGTTGGTAGTAACAACAGTCTAGATAAAAAAGGGGCTTCCCCCTCATTTCACTTCAGGCACCGACGGACAGCAGCCACTGACCAGTCCACAGCGAATCTCAGTCGCTCGAGTGATCTGTTTCAGCAAGCTCAACGCGCCTTGCCGTGCTTCGGGTGACAAGTCTTCGATCATTGCCCGCTCTTCAGCTATCAGGTCAGCGCGGATCTTTTGGTAAAGCTCATGACCAGATTCAGTAACCTCCACCTGAACTGCGCGACGATCCTCGCTGTCTTCCACCCGCGACACATAGCCTTTGCGTTCAAGTGTATCGACCACCCGGCTTGCGGTGCTTTTATCCAGGAACATCTCTTCTGCCAGCGCTTGTAGGCGGAGTCGGCCCCGTTTGACCAAGGTCTCAATGGCATAGCACTGGGTGACCGAAACGTCATAGCAGCAGATGCGATCCCGGTCGCGGAACTGATACACCCGGACGAGCTGGTTCAAGGCTTCGTATAGATCCTCGGAGTCTTGAGTCAGCTGGTCTTTTTTTCGCTTTGCCATGATCGCCACAAATTAGTTGTTAGGTGCAACGATAGTCCCGACTTCAGGAAATGGTCAACCGCTCCTTCATTTTGATTGACGACGCTGCACCGGTGTAGCTAATTTGTTGCACCTAACAACTAAAATGGGCTCGCACCTTGTGAGTTATTCAATCAGCCGTCCTCGCACAATCAACCGAACAGGGTTGGTCTGGGCGATGGGCATCGCACAGCTACTGGCGTGGAGTACAACGTACTATCTGCCCGCAGTCCTTGCGACGCCGATTGCACGAGATATGGGATGGTCAATTACCAGCACAGTAGCCGGACTTTCATGGGGTCTGTTGGTCGCAGGGGCTTGCTCTCCTATGGTCGGGAGGCAGATAGATCGGCATGGGGGCCGTCCCGTCCTGGCAACCAGTTCAATACTGATGTCACTGGGACTGCTGCTGATGGGCATGGCGAGCAACCTGGGCATCTACTACCTGGCCTGGACATTCATTGGCGTCGCCATGGCTGCCGGACTGTATGACGCTGCCTTCTCGACTCTCGGACGTCTATTCGGAGATAGTGCACGGACTTCAATGACCGGTCTTACTCTGTTGGGTGGCTTCGCGAGCACTTTGGGCTGGCCACTGATAGCCGGCCTGGAGCAGCAGATTGGCTGGAGATATAGCTGTGTGGCGCTAGCTGCAACTCACCTGGTCATTGGATTGCCAATTCATCTCTTTGTAATTCCAAAGAGTGAGAGGATTTCGAACAGCGGAACGACGCCTATCCGTGATCCCTCCACCACCACTGCCCACCACACAAAATCCTATAATCGTCTCTTCCTGCTACTGGCAACCCTCCTGACACTCCAGTCGCTGGTGGTTTCTTCGATTTCTGTCCATTTGCTTGATGTGCTGAAGCTGCTCGGCATCGCTACGGCGACCGCACTGGCCATCGGCATGATGATAGGGCCATCTCAAGTCGCAGCCCGGCTTGCAGAGTTCTCCCTTGGACGAAACTTGCATCCGACTACCTCCGCCAAGGCCGCGATACTGTTAAGCGGGATAGGAATCGGGTTGCTGATACCGGCCATTCCATCGCTGGCATTCGTTGCAATGGCGCTGTACGGCGCTGGAAATGGGATTCTGACCATTGCACGTGGGACGCTACCACTGGCTCTTTTTGGGCAAGATGGCTACGGTACTCGCATGGGCTTATTGGCCCGTCCAATGCTGGTCGCACAGGCCGTAGGCCCTGTGGCAGCTGCTGTTATTCTGGACAAACTCGGCTCAACACCTTTGCTCGTTGTGATGTGTGTTCTAGCGACGGCAAGCCTCATCGCCAGCTTCGGCCTTCCGTCAAAGTAAACAGTTGATTGAGGGGAAGAGTCCAACTTAAGTCGAAAGCAATTCGTTTTGGCCGGTAGGCCTGCCATCTAAAGCCAAAAGCTTAGGAAACTGCTCTGTCTCTCGATTTTTCTCCATCCTCCTAGCCGACAAAAAGAGCCCTCAACGGGCCCCTTTGTTTGTACTCAAACCAAAGTCACTTGGTGAGCCAGGACTCGACGGTCGCGGAGCCGTGTTCTGCTTTCCATTCTTTCAAGGTCTTGTGGTTGCCGCCTTTAGTTTCGACGACTTCACCGGTGTGAGGGTTTTTATAGACTTTCAACACGCGTGGCTTACGGGGGCCGGTCTTGGACTCAGCTACTGGTGCGCGACGACCAGACTTCGGATCAAGCAGGTTGATCACGTTCGGCAGGCTGTAACCGTACTCGGCCAGCAGAGCCCGCAGCTTGGTCTCAAATTCGATTTCTTTTTTCAAGCCAGCATCGCCTTTCAAGGCTTCGAGAGCTTGGAGCTGTTCGGCGAGATTCTTTTCGAGTTGGCGGAATTCTGCGAGCTTGGACATGGTGGTTCTCTAGCTAGTTAGTCACCTAACAATACACCAAAAACCACAATTTGAATTTAGAGTCAGGGAGCCCCGTGTAGGTGAGTCGAGGTTCGCCGCCCTGATTTATTCGTCTTCCGCTGAGAGCGGTGAATTGAGGTCAACATCTGCCTGACCGACTAGCGCATTGATGCGATCGACCAAACGCGAATCTACGGGCTGAATTAGCTCCGGATGCGCGTCCATATCCGCCGCCAGAAGCCCGAGAGTTCGGGATACGGATAGATGGGCTTCCATCGGTTCATTCGCTGGCGAGGTCTTCTGAATGTGGTGCGCGGACTTGATGTTGAGGATACGAGGGTCATTCATGACTCAATCTTATGCGGTTCGACGTTGCAGCAACTGCGGCAGGTTCCGCCTGTTCTGATGCCGAAGTGGTGCTCCGATTAAAGGGAGCTTTTGGATGTGAAAATTATGGCTCAGCAATAATTATGGCTGAGCCATAATTTGAAATAATCCAGTTTTGTAGCTTCGCCACCGATGGTGGAACTCAAATCACCAGCAGGACACCGTTCAAAGCTCAGCGACCCACGTCGCGATGTACCTCTATGGTGACAGAGCAAAGCGAGAAGCCAGTGCCTCGAAAAGCTCTGCAAGCATCCGCGCGTCTAGCAATGCATGGTGGGGCGGATCAGACAGCTCTACCTGTTCAAGAGCTTCCGCATCGACCTCATTAAAAAGGATCGCGAGGTTGGTCGGTTGATTCAAAACCTGGACTGGCCATGGTTGATGATCTGCACAAACGAGATCATAGAAAAACTTCCAATCCCGATTGGGCTCATCTGAACACACCTCAAGCTGCTCGGCGAAGCTCCCTAGAAATCTTCGAAGAGAGACTTGGGCGTCGCTAAGCGACTGACCACATCGCAGAGGATCGAGCTGCGGTAAAACGTTCTGGATGACAAAGTCACTGCAGTCGTCGAGCGAATAGGTATTCGTCAACTCAACGTAAAACTCTTCGCCAGACTGCGATACCAGCGCTAGAGATATCAACTTCGAGTACTGATTGAGCTGCGTGAATTCGCAATCTAGGAATATTTTCAACGCCCTGTCCTTTTCAACGAGTGCTAGCGTGGCCTGTCATTGGCGCCCATGCTCGTCCCACTATTTAGAGTACCGATCGATCTGCGAGGAGCATGACTACCAAGTCGGCCGAGTATGATGTGGCGCTGCATTTGTGATTGGGCGTGGGGTTTGTCAGTCATCTCCCCAGGGATCGAATTTGTCCCCATACCTAGCGTGTAAGGCGCGATTGCGCTCGATCCGCCTGATCCACGGATCGTAGTCCGCGGGCAAAGCGGTGAGCTTAGCGCTGATGATCATTTGCACCGCATTGTCACGCAGTAACCTACTGGTCAGCTCGCGGTATTCGCCACGCGTAACCACACCATAAATATCGTGATTATCCTTCACATAGAGATCGGTCATTCCTACCCGCATATGGCCATATTTTTTTACGTCTTCGGGGTAGATGTCCTCTAGGCTTAGGTATCCCATTTCGAACTCCGTGCCAAGAATGTACTCACTGAATAGCACTGCCTCTACGCTCCGCAATGTTCAAAGTGCCACCGATAGCGTGCACCATCATTGAAGTCGTCCCTTCGCGCCAGCGCCTACAAAAACCAGCTAACAACAAGCGATTTAGTGTGCGCATGATAGCCTCAGCTCAGTTATCACCGTTCCGAGAATCCGCTTTGAACACACCTGACGCACGTGCCGATTTCAACACACTGATCAACGCACCGAAATTTTCCGACGACTCCGTTGGGAACCGCCAGAAGAAGCGGTGGCAGCTCATTGCTGGCGACATTTTCAAAAGCACTTCCATCGAAGCCCTGCTGGAGGCGAGAGGAAAAGCTGAAGGCTACATCCATGGCTTGGTGGACGCCGGGCATCTTTCAACAACCGATACCGACCGCGACTATCTAATCCTGTGCGCGGTTCGTAGGCGCCGTGGTTTTTTGCAACAGCTGCTGAACGAGCTCGGTTACTGAGCTAAGGCGAGCGGTGACTCCGCTCGATGGCGAGCGTTACAGGACAGATGCCGCTTGAAGCGCTCCGCATGGTGAACTCGGAGCGCAGCAGACTAAAACCGTAAGAGGCCTAGCAAGCGAAAGTTCAGAGGTTTGAGGGGGCTCGAGCAATGAGCTTGTCCTGAATCGTCTTCCATTCCTCCATTGAAATGAACACCGCAGTCCCGCGTTCTCCATCAACGAATACTGGTTTGCGCGTCGCGATAACCTGGTCGAGCAACTCGTCAAAATGGGCTATTGCCCTAACGACTGACCATCGTTCATCTGGCATATGACACGGCCCTACCAGGTTATCAAATGATGGCTTTCATATTACCGATCAGAATCTATCGGCGGACTGGAGAAGCTTTGAAAAGCTAGCTCTTCCGAGGTCTCGCCTGAAGCTAGCGATGACGTAATTACCATCCTGAGTCTCGAGCAACCAAAACCGCCCTTCTTTCCTCGCCGACTGAATTTTACCCGTGTGAAGAATTGAACCATCAGCTCTGTGGTAGGCATCATCCTTCTCAGAGTGATCGAATGACACCCCGACGCATGTGTCATCTGCAATAAAAGCGTCGCTGATGAATGCCGTGACAGGCACCGTGTATTTGCGAAGGCTTGCTCGCACCAAACGGCGCAGCTGAAATTCGCTGACATCTTTACTATGAAATTCCAGCTCAATTACTTCAGGCATCCAACTCAAGCTCCAAAACGACCATGAATAAACCGTCGGCAAGCATCGCTCACCCTGCTTTCATTGAAAAAGCGACACCAATGCTAGCCTCTTTTCTCAGTCCTGGCCCAAGCAGGAGATAGACAGTATTTTTGGTTTCAAACATGTAAGGGCTGGAAGAGACGCCGAAATTACTGCGTACCCACATGGTGGGCTGGAAGCGATTTTGGCTGTCGTGGACAATTTCGTGGGCGAAAAGCGTCGCGGGAAGTAGACCAAGGCCGGTGAGTTTGTCTTTCTCAGCAGGTGTCACAGTGAGGTCGATCAGGATCCACTGCTTCACAACACAGAGGGCTTTGCCCGGGAAGGCTTTTTCGGACAATGCGATCAGCTCGTCTTGGGAGCCTTGCCAGCCGAGTATCTCCTCCCCTGCTCCGTAAAGGAGTTGGGAAATCTCTTCTAACGTAACCATGTGAATTTCTCGATCGATTTGGGTTTAGATCGCACAAATGGAATTCATCCCAGCGCTAGAACGTAGGAAAAACTCAAATTGCAGAGGTTCATCGCTGCATGCCGCTCGTCAAATCTCGAGCACGAAATCCTGATCGAAACCGGTGTCTTCGGTTGGGTATCCGCGAGGATTTGACACAACTCTGCAACCCTGCTTAACGAAATCCGCAGCGATGTGGGTATGTCCATAAATCCACACATCGGCCTTCTTCAGAAGCTCGGGCCAATTGTTTGCGTACGCAGCAATGAGGTGCGCTGGAAAATCCCCACTTACGTATTCCGACGTAGGAGCATGGTGCGTGACCACAACAGTTTTACCGTCGAAAGGCTTGTCCAGTTCTCCAGTAAGCCAGGCGTACGCCGCCCGAGATTTAGCGATCAAGTCATCAGGACGTAAACGCCGGAAATTTGCATCAGTTCTGATCACAGTGAAATCGTTCATCCAGTCCCAAGCGACTCGTTTCGCGGCAACGACATCTCCGGTCGACGAGTAATCTGTCCATGCAGTCGTGACCAAAAACCTAGTTTGGTTGATGATCAATACTTCGTTTTCGAGGACGTGCACGTGAGCAGCAGCCGCCTCTTTCATTTTTCGCAGCGTGTGATCAATGTGGCCGCCGTAGTACTCATGGTTTCCGCAGACGTAGATCACCGGGCACTGGAATGTGTCGTTCGCCCAAACCACGCCGCGAGATTTGATGTCAATGTCGCCGGCGAGAATGACTACGTCTGCGTCAGTTATTACGGGCTCGAACGGAGCGAAGCCGAGGTGCAGATCTGAATAGATTTGAAGTTTCATCGGAGTCACCGTTTTATTGAGTGCTCGGCACTTTCCTTCTCTGCTGAATGTGCAGTCTTGGAGTGTTTATAGATCGTCCGAAAACGGGAATTTAGCCCATTTACGCAAGAGTGCGCAGCGCGCCTGTTTTTAACGCTAGATATGAATTCGGAAATATGATCCGACATATCAGCCGCACACTTAGATAATGACTTTAAATCCATCCTCCTCTAACGTATCAATCTTACCCCCAGCTGGCGAAGTGTAAACCACACCATCTGCTACTTTATGCAAACAAACCTTCCCACCGGACTGGCTGCGCCCAACAATCAAACTCAACAGCTTATTCAGGGCCCAGCCGTTGGTGCCATTCATCCAAGCTGGGCTTACCAAAAGAACTTCGGCAACCTTAAAGTCGTCACATTGTTTTTCGAGAACACTGTCTAGGATATCGACATCGCTTATTAAGAACGTGCGCGATACCTTTTTTCCATTTTCAATTTCGCTCACAACAACCTGATACCAGTGATAATTACTGTGCCACTCAACAATTGTCATGCAGGTGTGACCATCCCCTAAAAGTACAGACGCACTAGAACTCCAAAACTCATGACTACTAAACATTTCCGACCCTTCTGTAATATTAATACGCACGAATTCCTCAGCACGCCCTACCCATCATGCAGCGACTTGACACGCCCCAATCTGACCTTGATCTGCCGTCATCGTAATCAACTCTCCTCTACTCAGCCATCTCCGCGGGAACCTAACTTCCGTCAATATATGGCATATGTTTAACCATCTTAATTTTTAGGACGTAGAGGCACCGCGCCACACCTATGGGTATGCGGGGTAATCGGGGAAAACCCATATCGGGCAGTATAGGGGGTGTTATGGGTCGATGCAATGTGGCCTCATCCTGTATTTTTACAGGTGGCAATTATGTCTCTTAGCGAGGCCCTTGCAGCGGTTGTCAGAGCCCTGAGACAGAGTTCGAATATGACGCAGGACGACCTAACTTTGATCGGTCGCTCTCAAAGAAATCGCGTTGAAAGAGGCAAGGCTAACGCGACGATGGAGACCATTTCAAAGATCGCCGAAATGCTTCATGTTGATTTCGCCCTCATCATCCTCCTCGCCAACTCACTGCAGTCTGGCGAACCTGCAGATGTGGCCTTGCAGCGCATCTCTACTAAGCTCGACTCTCTCAAACGTGAGGGAGCCCTCGAGCGGATCATCTACGAACCCGAACCTAGAACCGGTCGCCCGGTGGCTCGTGACGCGCAGAAGGCGCTCGAACGCGCACCTCTCCTCAAACAGTCCGGGATGTCAAATTCTGAGATTGCCCAGCAGCTGGGGGTCTCGAAATCGACCGTGCAGCGCTATCTGACAAAAATTTCTGGCTAGCTAAATGCCACCGTTTCAACGAGCTTTTGAGGCGTATGGAAGGGTAAGAAAGAGAGAATGTAAACCTGAAAAGCTAAGAAACTCGCGGGATTGAGAGATTTTTCGATTTCGAGATGCACGCTATAGGGCGAATGCAGTGAAACCAGGTTTACATTCGGGGTTCGAAAGGCGCGAAATGGAGGGGGGTTTACTTTTTTTTCGGGATCAGTGCTAAGATAGATTTAGCGGGCAGGTACTAGGCGGCCTGAAGCTCCCTAGATACAGTGGATTGCCCTATAAATCCCCGATTTTGTCCCACCCCCTTTGCACGTTTACATTCTCTTCCATTAAAAAATAGCGTTGTGGTAAAGCGATCGCAGAGGACCACAGCACCGCGGGCCAGCGCCGGGCGAATCACCTCGGCCAGATGCTGGGCTCGCGCGGCGAACACCAACAACAGCTCGGTGTCGGGGTTCATGACTTCGTCGACGGGTGCCAGCAGCACCTCGCGGATCCGTTCAGCCAAGGGCGTACCACCCGGCTCGCGGGTCAGCACCACCTCGATGCCGGCGGCGTGCAGGCGCTCGGCCAGGTAGTCGCGGTTGGTGCTCTTGCCGGCGCCTTCCGGCCCTTCCAGGGTAATAAACAAGCCAGTCACAGGCAGTCCTTAATCAGAGTCATTGCGGGCTTTGCGGCGCGGCCGCGTCCGGTTCGGGCACGGGGGCGGCAGCGGGCTCTTCAGCGGGTTGCTGCGCCGGCGCCGGTGAGGACTCCTGAGGCGGCTCATCGACAGGCGCTGCTGATTCGGGTGATGCCACCTGAGCAGGCTCTTGCGGCGGCACGGGCTCCAGACTGTCAGGGGCCATGTTGGGCGAAGCGGCCGGAATCGGCATCTGCTCGTCCAGCGCCTCCGGCGCGGTCGCCGGTCCCGGGCTGGAGCGATAATCGGCGCGGCGCTTGAGCTGGAATTCACGCACCGCATTGTTATGGGCGTCCAGATCATCCGAGAACACGTGACTGCCATCACCCCGGGCCACGAAATAGAGGCTGGTGCCCGCCACCGGGTTCAGCGCAGCATGGATCGCTTCACGACCGACCATGGCAATCGGGGTCGGCGGCAGACCGGAAATCATATAGGTGTTGTAAGGGGTCGCTTCCCTGAGATGGGCCCGGGTCAATTTACCGTTGTAACGGTCGCCGAGGCCGTAGATCACGGTCGGATCGGTCTGCAACAGCATGCCCATTTCCATGCGCCGCACAAACACGCCGGCGATCTGCCCGCGCTCCTGGGGCACACCGGTTTCCTTTTCCACCAGCGAAGCCATGATCAGCGCCTGATAGGGTTCTTTGTACGGCAGGTCGGCCGAGCGCTGCCCCCACTCTTTGGCGAGGACTTCGTCGAGGCGGTCGTAGGCTTTCTTCAGCAACTCGACGTCGGTCATGCCACGCACGTAGCGATAGGTGTCGGGGAAGAATCGGCCTTCCGGAAAAATCCCGTTATGACCGAGTTTCTCCATGACCTGGCTATCGCTCATACCGTCGAGGGTCTGTTCGAGCTTTTCTTCCTTGGCCAGTGCCTGGCGGACCTGATGGAAATTCCAGCCTTCGACCAGGGTCAGGCTGTACTGAACGATTTCCCCGCGTTTCCACAGATCGATCAACCCTTCGACAGTCATGCCGGGCTGCATGCGGTATTCGCCCTTGTGCAAGGGTTGCCGCGCGAGATTGAACCGCCAGTAAACGCGCAGCCAGAACGCGTCCTTGATCACGCCATCGGCTTCGAGTCGATAGAGGGTGCGGGTCGGCGTGGTGCCTTTGGGCACCTCCAGCAGTTCTTCCTGGGTGATATTGAGCGGCTGTTCCAGCGCCGAATGGATTTTCCAGGCAGAAACGCCCAGACACAGCCCTGCCAGAACCAATCCGGTTTCCAGCAGCAGCAAAAATTTACGTCTCACGAATCAAGTATCCAGTAGCGCGCGGGCAATGGTTTGCAGTTTACGGGTGAGCGACCCAACCGGCCAGCGCAGTGCTGCACAGGCGCGTACCGGCCAAACGCCATAAACACTGTTGCAGACAAAGACCTCATCGGCCCATTGCAGCTGATCGAGGGAGATGTCGGTAATTTGCGTGGGGATGCCCAACGACTCGGCTTGATACAATAATTCCGCACGCATCACGCCGGCCACGCCACAGCGCTTGAGATCGGCCGTGATCAATACCCCGTCGCGCACCAGGAACAGGTTGCTGAAGACACCTTCGATCACGCGACCGGCCTGATCGAGCATCAGCCCTTCCCCATGCTCGGTGTCTTGCCACTCGGAACGGGCGATGACCTGTTCAAGCCGATTCAGATGCTTGAGCCCGGCGAGCAAGGGCTGCCTGGACAGGCGCGTCGAGCAGGGAAACAGACGCACGCCATGCTCCGCGTTCGCCACCGGATAGGCAGCCGGAGGACTGCCTTGCATAATGCGCCGCGCCTGCGCCAAAGGATCCGGAGCGTAACCGCGCAGACCGTCGCCACGGGTGACGATCAGCTTGAGCACGCCCTCACCCAACGCACGGGCATAGCTCGATAATTCGCTGCACAGCGCACTGTGGTCGAGGTTGATCGCCAATCGCTGGCAACCCTCGACCAAACGCACCAGATGCCGGTCCAGCAGCACCGGAGCGCCGTTGTGCACGGCAATGGTCTCGAACAGGCCATCGCCGTAAGCCAGGCCGCGATCCTTCAGCGACAAAGCGTCAGCCGGCTGACCGTCGACCCAGCTGTCCATCAATCGGCAAACCGGCGGAACACCAGCGAGCCGTTGGTGCCGCCAAACCCGAAGGAGTTGGACAGCACCACATCGATCTCCATGTTGCGCGCGGTGTGTGGCACGAAATCTAGATCGCAGCCTTCGTCCGGCTCATCGAGGTTGATGGTTGGCGGCGCCACCTGGCTATTGATCGACAGCACACTGAAGATCGCCTCGACCGCGCCCGCCGCACCCAGCAGGTGACCGGTCATGGACTTGGTCGAACTGACCGCCAGCTTGTAGGCGTGATCACCGAACACCGACTTGATCGCACAGGCTTCGGCAAGATCGCCCGCCGACGTCGAGGTGCCATGGGCGTTGATGTACTGGACCTGATCGCTATTGATCTTCGCGTCGCGCAAGGCATTGGTGATGCAGCGAGCGGCGCCCGCACCGTCAGCCGGCGGCGAAGTCATGTGGAAGGCGTCGCCACTGGTGCCGAAACCGATCAGCTCGGCGTAGATGGTCGCGCCACGCGCCTTGGCGTGTTCCAGCTCTTCGAGCACCAGCGCACCGGCACCATCGGACAGCACGAAGCCGTCACGGCCCTTGTCCCATGGACGGCTGGCGCGGGTCGGCTCGTCGTTGCGGGTCGACAGTGCACGAGAGGCACCGAAGCCGCCCATGCCCAGACCGCAGGCCGCCATCTCGGCGCCGCCGGCAATCATCACGTCGGCTTCGTCGTACATGATGTTGCGTGCCGCCATGCCGATGCAGTGCGTACCGGTGGTACACGCCGTGGCGATGGCGTAGTTGGGCCCCTGTGCACCCAGGTGGATCGACAGGAACCCGGAAATCATATTGATGATCGAGCCGGGCACGAAAAACGGAGAAATCCGCCGTGGGCCGGATTCATGCAGGGTGCGGCTGGTTTCTTCGATATTGGTCAGACCGCCAATACCCGAGCCCATGGCCACGCCGATACGCTCGCGGTTGGCGTCGGTGACTTCCAGACCCGCGTTGCGAACCGCCTGAAAACCAGCGGCCAGACCGTACTGAATGAACAGGTCGAGCTTGCGCGCTTCCTTGACCGACAGGTATTCCTCGACATTGAAGCCCTTTACCGAGCCGCCAAAACGGGTGGAATAGGCAGAAAGGTCGGTGTGTTCGATCAGACCAATGCCACTGCGGCCAGCCAGAATGCCCTGCCAACTGCTCGGCACATCCGTGCCCAGTGGCGACAACATACCCATACCGGTGACTACGACGCGTCTACGCGACACAGCACTCTCCTTTTTCAATTGACGACTTTGCATCAGGCCTAAAGAAAAAACCGCACGCCGTGATGGCAGTGCGGTTTTTCCATGACAGCAAGCAACGACTACAAGCTATTACGCCTGGTGGTTGGTAACGTAGTCGATTGCAGCTTGTACAGTAGTGATCTTCTCGGCTTCTTCGTCAGGGATTTCGGTCTCGAATTCCTCTTCCAGAGCCATCACCAGCTCAACGGTGTCAAGGGAGTCAGCACCCAGGTCTTCAACGAAGGAAGCAGTGTTGACCACTTCTTCTTCTTTAACGCCCAGTTGCTCGGCAACGATTTTCTTGACGCGCTCTTCGATGGTGCTCATACCTTGTTTTCACTCCTAATGGACAAATTCAGGCAGCTGGCCAGTGGGTAAGTGTATAGAAAGACTTTTCAGTTTTTCAACTGAAAGCTTCACTCCTCAGACCCGGTGGCCCTCTGTCTATAAATAGATTGCAGCTTTATAACGGATTTTAGACAGCTCGTATGACATTTTTTTGAAACGATCCGTCACATTTAACTCATGTACATCCCGCCGTTCACCGGGATTGTAGCCCCAGTCACGTAAGCCGCACCGTCGGAGGCAAGAAAAGCGACCACAGACGCGATCTCTTGAGCTTGTCCCAGACGACCCAGCGGAATCTGCGTCTGCAGGGCTTCACGCTGCGCCTCGGGCAGTTCGCGGGTCATATCGGTGTCGATGAACCCTGGGGCCACCGAGTTTACCGTAATCGAACGCGAGCCGACTTCACGCGCCAGTGCACGGCTGAAACCTTCCAGACCGGCCTTGGCGGCAGCGTAGTTTACTTGGCCTGCGTTGCCCATGGCACCCACAACCGAACCAATACTGATAATTCGTCCCCAACGGGCCTTGGTCATGCCGCGCAAAACGCCCTTGGACAGGCGGAACAGACTGTTCAGATTGGTATCGACGACGTCATGCCATTCGTCATCTTTCATCCGCATCATCAGATTATCGCGGGTGATACCGGCATTGTTGACCAGGATCGCCGGCGCACCGAACTGTTCCTGGATGCTCGCC
Organism: Pseudomonas silesiensis; assembly: GCF_001661075.1. NCBI lineage: Bacteria > Pseudomonadati > Pseudomonadota > Gammaproteobacteria > Pseudomonadales > Pseudomonadaceae > Pseudomonas > Pseudomonas silesiensis. The sequence goes on along the minus strand of NZ_CP014870.1, from coordinate 1,385,807 downwards.
AGCACCGCAGCGACGGATTCATCGCTGGTGACATTGAGTTCCAGGCCAGTACCCTGAATGCCGTTTTCCTTCAGGGTAGCGGCAATGCGCTCGGCCCCCGAAGCGGAGGTCGCGGTGCCGACAACGATGGCGCCCTGACGACCCAGTTCCAGGGCGATAGCCTGGCCGATACCGCGGCTCGCGCCGGTGACCAGTGCAACTTTACCTTGCAGACTCATGCAAGCTTCTCCTGATTCAGGCCAACGCTGCACGGGCGGCAGCGAAAGCATCTGGGGTATTGAGGTTGGATGTCGACACGCCTTCGGCGCAGCGCTTGTTCAGACCGGCCAGCACTTTGCCAGGGCCGCATTCGACCAGTTGGGTCGCGCCCCTGGCGGCCAGCGCCTGGACCGACTCGACCCAGCGTACAGGCTTGTAGAGCTGCTCAAGCAGATCGCGCTTGAGGGTTTCCAGATCCGCCGGCACGTTGGCGCTGACGTTTTGTACCACTGGAATCTGCGGTGCCTGCCAGTCGATCGCCGCGATCGATTCGGCGAAACGCTCGGCTGCCGGACGCATCAGCTCGCAGTGGGACGGCACGCTGACCGGCAATGGCATGGCGCGCTTGGCGCCACGGGCCTTGCAGCCTTCGATGGCGCGTTCGACCGCCGCCTTGGCACCGGCGATGACCACCTGGCCCGGGGAATTGAAGTTGACCGCGCTGACCACCTCGCCTTGCGCCGCTTCGGCACAGGCGGCCAACACGTCGGAGTCTTCCAGACCGAGGATTGCGGCCATGCCGCCCTGCCCCGCCGGAACGGCTTCCTGCATCAGTTGACCGCGGCGTTCAACCAGCTTCACCGCGTCCCCCAGGCTCAGGCTGCCTGCCGCCACAAGGGCGCTGTATTCGCCCAGGCTGTGACCGGCGACATAAGCCGGCCGCGCGCCGCCTTCAGCCAGCCACAGACGCCACAAGGCGATCGAGGCGGTCAGAATGGCCGGCTGGGTTTTATCGGTTTGATTGAGTTGTTCTTCCGGCCCCTGCTGGGTCAGTGCCCACAGGTCGTAACCCAAGGCATCGGAAGCTTCTTTGAAGGTGTCGAGGACAAGCGGATGTTGCGCGCCCAACTCGGCCAGCATGCCGAGGGACTGCGAACCCTGTCCCGGAAAGACGAATGCGAGGGAAGCAGACATGTAACAAGCCCCTAATGATCTTGTCGCCGAAGAATTGACGTCCCGCCCTGGGACGCAAGAAAACTGACAATTGGATGGCCAATTGAACTGAGCGGTCACATTTAAGCATTGTCCGACGAAAACGCCTAAAGCAACAAATCCTCCAGACGACCGTGAATCCGTTCCGGCAGGTTTTCCTGGATCTCGATCAGCGCCCGGGCAATGGCACTCTGAAAGCCCTGGACCCCGGCCGAGCCGTGGCTTTTCACGACGATCCCCTGCAACCCGAGGAAACTGGCACCATTATGCCGCGCAGGGGCCAGATCGGCTTGCAGCCGCTTCATGAGCGGCAGCGCCATTGCGCCGACCACTTTCGACGCAAGGTTTTTCTTGAACAGGGCTTCGATACGCCCGGCAATCATGGTCGCCAGGCCTTCGCTGGACTTGAGCAGGATATTGCCGACAAACCCGTCACAGACCACCACATCCGCCTCGCCGCGGTACAGGCCGTCACCTTCGACAAAACCGATGTAGTTGATGCCGCGGGCATTCTGCAACAAGGTTGCCGCCAGCTTGACCTGCTGATTGCCCTTGATGTCTTCGGTGCCGATATTCAGCAACGCGACTCGGGGACGAACGATACCCAGGGTTTCTGCCGCGACCGACCCCATCACCGCAAACTGCAACAGATGTTCGGCACTGCAATCGACGTTGGCGCCCAGGTCGAGCAACTGGCAGTAACCCTTCTGTGTCGGAATCGCCGCGACCATGGCCGGCCGATCGATGCCCGGCAGGGTCTTGAGGACAAATCGCGACAATGCCATCAGCGCGCCGGTGTTGCCGGCACTGACGCAGGCCTGGACCTTGCCGTCGCGCAACAGCTCCAGCGCCACGCGCATCGACGAATCGGGCTTGCCGCGCAAGGCCTGGGCCGGTTTTTCGTCCATGGTAATGACTTCAGACGCCGGCGCAATCGACAGGCGCGGGCAATCCACAGCCGATTGGCTGGCGATCAATTCTTCAAGGAGTGAGGGTTGACCGACGAGGGTCAGGTGCAACGAGGGCGTAGCATTCAGGCAAGCAAGACTGGCCTGAACAATGCTGCGGGGACCGAAGTCCCCGCCCATTGCGTCAATCGCGATGACTTGAGCAGACAAGTGATTACTCGTCAGCGCCCTTGTCGATCACTTTACGGCCACGGTATACGCCTTCTGGCGATACGTGGTGACGCAGGTGAATTTCACCGGTGGTTTTTTCTACAGACAGAGTGCTTGCCGTCAGGGCGTCGTGCGAACGACGCATGTCACGGGCAGAGCGGGATTTTTTGTTCTGCTGAACAGCCATAATTGATTAACTCCTAAACGTTTGGGTCACGCTTTAACTGCGCCAATACACTGAACGGGTTGGACCGCGTTACCTCGTCCTCGCTCGGTTCGGGCTCATCGAGACCCGCCGGCTGCTGGCATTCTTCCGGATGATGAGCAGGCACAATGGGCAAGGCGAGCAGAAGCTCCTCCTCGATCAGTGACTGCAGATCCAATGGATCTTCGCCCAGTTCCAGCACGTCATAACCTTTCGGCAACGACTGGGTATTCGCACCCTCCTTCACCACAGCATAACTGCACTCGCTGTGGATCGGCAGGGTGACCAGCTCAAGACAACGCTGGCAAACCATTTTGACTTCGGTGTCGATAAAGCTGTGGATGACCACAGATTTACGTTCATCTCGTTCAAAAACGAATTTAGCCTGCACCGTACCGACAGTATCGGAAAGCGGGTCGCAGAGTCTCTCCAAATCGGCCAGCAGCAGTTCACCTTGGAGGGTGGTGCCACGGTCAGCCAATTTGCGCGGGTCAACGTGAGGTGGAATCGGGTCATTCAACATAGGCGCAGCATTATAGGGATGCCCCCGGGCATGTCAAAGGAAATTCAGCCCTGTCCGTCACTTGGTCACCTCGCTAGAATTCGCACCTGCCTTATGGAGATGCGCATGCTGCCTTTATTACTCGCTTCAAGCTCGGTCTATCGCCGTGAGTTGCTGGCCCGCCTGCAGCTGCCGTTCACCTGCAGTTCACCGGATATCGACGAAAGCCATCGTCCCGGGGAGTCCGCCATCGAGCTGGTAAAACGCCTCGCCGAGGCCAAGGCTCGCGCACTAGCCAATAGCTATTGCGCACACCTGATCATCGGTTCCGACCAGGTCGCTGTACTGGGCGACCGGATCATCGGCAAGCCTCATACGTTCGACAAGGCCCGAGAGCAATTGCTGGCGGCAAGTGGCGCCAGCGTGACCTTCCTCACCGGCCTGGCCCTGCTCAACAGCCAGACGGGCGACTGCCAGGTCGACTGCGTGCCGTTTACCGTGAACATGCGCACACTCGATATCGCCCGCATCGAGCGTTACCTGCGCGCTGAACAGCCCTACGACTGCGCTGGCAGCTTCAAGGCCGAAGGGTTGGGGGTGAGCCTGTTTCAAAGCACCGAAGGCCCTGACGCCACCAGCCTGGTCGGCCTACCGTTGATTCGGCTGATCGACATGCTGCTGGTCGAAGGCGTACAGATCCCCTGAAAAAAACCAATTAGCCGCCAAGGAAACTGTAGGAGCGAGCTTGCTCGCGAAAAAACCAGGGACGCCGCTGGGCATCTGGCTTCACGCGTTATCGTTCACGACTTTCGTCGGAACGCCGCCCGGAGCAAGCCCGCTCCTACAGGCGACTGAATTCACGCCGGTTTTTCAGCCCGCCAGAGAATCAGCGCAGCGACGGCCCCTGAAACCCCATCCACATCGCCAGATGCTCAGCCACACTGGCACCGAGTTTCTTCGAGAAGCGATCGAACGGCGATTCCTGGACAGTGAAGTCCACCAGCTCCTTCTCGCCAATCACATCACGCGCCACGGAACTGGCACTGCCCAACCCATCGATCAGCCCCAGCGGCAGCGCCTGCTCGCCAGACCAGACCAGGCCGGAGAACAGCTCCGGATGCTCCTTGTCCTTGAGGCGGTCGCCCCGCCCTTTCTTGACGCTGGCAATGAACTGCTGATGAGTCGTATCCAGCACACCCTGCCAGAATTGCGTTTCTTCAGGTTTTTGCGGCTGGAAGGGGTCAAGGAACGACTTGTGCTCGCCCGAGGTGTAGGTACGACGCTCGACACCCAGCTTCTCCATGGCCCCGACAAAACCATAACCGGCCGCCGTCACTCCAATGGAGCCCACCAGGCTCGCCTTGTCGGCATAGATCTGATCGGCCGCACTGGCGATGTAGTAAGCGCCGGAAGCGCCCAGGTCGGAGATCACCGCGTAGAGCTTGGTGTCCGGATGCAGGCCGCGCAGGCGGCGGATCTCGTCATAGACGTAACCCGACTGCACCGGACTGCCGCCCGGACTGTTGATTCTCAGGATGACGCCCTTGACCTTTTCATCCTCGAAGGCGGCACGCAGGCTGCCGACGATGTTGTCGGCGCTGGCGGACTCCTTGTCGGCAATCATGCCGGTCACGTCGATCACCGCGGTGTAGTTGCCACTGCGGGTCGCGGCTTTTTCAATGTCCATCAGCGGCGTGAACAGGATCAGCGCGCCAATCAGGTACACAAAGGTCAGCAGCTTGAAGAAGATCCCCCAGCGACGGGACCGGCGCTGCTCCTGCACACTGGCCAGCAGGGTCTTTTCCAGCAGCTTCCAGCTTTTCTCGTCACCGCTCTCTGCGCTCGCCTTGGCGGGCGCTTTCCATTCGTCAACCATGACATCTACCCCAGCAAAAACCTGTTAGACCCGCTGACTCAGCCAGGTATGTAATTCTGAAAAACGATCGATCGCCAGGCACGGTTCGAACAGTTTCAGCGCCTCGATCGACTGGGCACCGTAGCTGACGGCCACCGAATCCATGCCGGCATTGCGCGCCATCTGCAGGTCGAAGGACGAGTCGCCCACCATCAGCGCCTGTTCGGGACGGACACCGCAACGCGCGACAATCTGCTCCAGCATCAGAGGATGGGGCTTGCTCGCCGTTTCATCGGCGGCCCGGGTTATGTCGAAGTAATCTTCCCAGCCGTGGGACTTCAGCACCCGATCCAACCCTCGACGGGCCTTGCCTGTAGCCACTGCCAAGCGGTACCCGTCGGCGCGAAACGCCTCCATCGACTCGACCACACCCTCGAACAATGGCGAGGGCACGGCTTCGGAGGCGATGTAGTGGTCGGCATAGTGCTGACGGAAGGCGACCAGTTCATCATCGCCAATGTCCGGATACAACGTACGAATCGCTTCCGGCAAGCCCAGGCCGATGATGCCTTTGACGGCAAAATCATCGCGCTGCTGAAACCCGGATCGCTCGGACGCTACATGCATTGCCTCGACGATCCGACCAATGGAGTCGGCCAGGGTGCCATCCCAATCGAAAATCAGCAGCTTGTAATCAGATGGGCGCACTCAATCGCTCCACGGTCTTGGCCCACATCTCGTCGACGGGCGCCTGCAATTTCAGCTCGCCACCATCGGGCAGCGGCACGGTCAACAGGTAGGCGTGCAGGAACAGGCGCTTTCCGCCCAGGTCGCGAATCTCTTTACTGAAACCTTCATCGCCGTACTTGGTATCGCCAGCGATGCAATGCCCGGCGTGCAAGGTGTGAACCCGAATCTGGTGGGTGCGGCCGGTGATCGGCCTGGCTTCGACCAGGGTGGCAAAGTCGCCGAAGCGACGCAGGACCTTGAACACGGTCACGGACTCTTTGCCCTCCTCCTCGTCGACCTCGACCATGCGCTCGCCGGAGCGCAGATTGCTCTTGCCCAGGGACGCCCGGACCTGCTTGATCGAAGCCGCCCAGTTACCGCGAACCAGCGCCATGTAGCGCTTGTCGACACCATCGCCGCGCAAGGCCGTGTGCAAGTGACGCAACATGCTGCGCTTCTTGGCGATCATCAACAGGCCGGAGGTATCACGGTCGAGACGGTGAACCAGTTCGAGCTCCTTGCAATCGGGACGCAACTGACGAAAGGCTTCGATCACCCCGTAAGTCAAGCCGCTGCCTCCGTGAACCGCGATGCCGCAAGGCTTGTTGATCACGATCAACGCCTTGTCTTCGAAGACAATCGAGGCTTCGAGTCGCTGCAGCAGGCCCTGGGCCAGCGGCACCGGCTCGTCGCGCTCAGGCACGCGAACCGGCGGCACGCGCACGATATCGCCCGCCTGCAGCTTGTATTCGGGCTTGATCCGACCCTTGTTCACCCGCACTTCGCCTTTGCGCAAAATGCGGTAAATCAAGGTCTTGGGCACGCCTTTGAGCCGAGCGAGAAGGAAATTATCAATACGTTGGCCGGCATATTCCGGCGAGACCTCCAGCAGTTGTACCGCTGGGGTCGAAGGGGCAGTAGTCGTCATCCCGCGATGATAACAATTTTTTATGGAATTGAAGCACTTAATCATTGCTGCTATAGTCGCGAACGCCGCCAAAAGTGGCCTGGACAGCGGACCAACGGTCAAAAACCGGCCCTGACCATCGCAATTCACGAGGACGAGAGGCCGTCCTACGGCGCTTTCGCTACGTAACGGTAGAGTTTGCAGGTGTAACAAGCGCAGGTGACATGAGGCCTGAATCATGCCGCAAAGCAGAGTTTTCACTCGCCTTGCGAGCAAATATTCACGGCCAGTTCACAAAGTGCAGTCAGCTACGAACGACCCCGAGCGAACGCTTCGGAAACAACGCCTAAATTAGCCATGATGCGTGACCTCCCCCTTCGGAGCTCACGGTAAATGCCAACCCGCTGCGGATTCTGCGCGCGGCAGCACCCGAATTATCAGGGATACGTGTAGGGTGGAGATGCACAACCGCTGGACTGTGTAGCACTAGGCTTTATCAAGACGCTTCATCTCGTCCACAGCCGCCGGTTGATTCCTCCTCCTGACTGAGTGCTTAAGTAGCCACAGCAAGCAGGACGCGTACGTCGCGATGAAGGCCCACATTGGCCGGACTTCGCTGGACACGGGAATGGCCAACCATTCCCGACGCACCTGACACCGACCGTGAGAAGTCGTGTGTGCCGAACGCCGTTTCCGGCAGCCCGGAAACCGACGGTACTACATGAAAAGAATGCTGATTAACGCAACCCAACCCGAAGAGTTGCGTGTTGCACTGGTAGATGGCCAGCGCCTCTACGACCTGGACATCGAATCCGGTGCACGCGAGCAGAAAAAGGCCAACATCTATAAAGGCCGGATTACTCGCATTGAACCAAGCCTCGAGGCTGCCTTTGTCGATTTCGGCTCTGAGCGCCATGGCTTCCTGCCCCTCAAAGAAATCTCCCGCGAATATTTCAAGAAAGCCCCTGAAGGCCGCGTCAACATCAAGGACGTCCTGAGCGAAGGCCAGGAAGTCATCGTTCAGGTCGAAAAAGAAGAACGTGGCAACAAGGGCGCCGCCCTGACCACCTTCATCAGCCTGGCCGGTCGATACCTGGTGCTGATGCCGAACAACCCCCGTGCCGGCGGTATTTCCCGTCGCATCGAAGGTGAAGAGCGCAACGAACTGCGTGAAGCCCTCAACGGCCTGGTTGCCCCGGCTGACATGGGTCTGATCGTGCGCACTGCCGGCCTGGGCCGCAGCAGCGAAGAAATGCAGTGGGACCTCGACTACCTGCTGCAACTGTGGACCGCCATCAAAGAAGCGTCCCTGGATCGTTCCGCGCCGTTCCTGATCTACCAGGAAAGCAACGTGATCATCCGCGCCATCCGCGATTACCTGCGCCAGGACATCGGCGAAGTGCTGATCGACAGCGTTGAAGCCCAGGACGAAGCCCTGACCTTCATTCGCCAGGTGATGCCGCAGTACGCCAGCAAAATCAAACTGTATGAAGACAGCGTTCCGCTGTTCAACCGTTTCCAGATCGAAAGCCAGATCGAAACCGCTTTCCAGCGCGTCGTCGAACTGCCTTCCGGCGGCTCCATCGTCATCGATCCGACCGAAGCCCTGGTGTCCATCGACATCAACTCGGCGCGCGCCACCAAAGGCAGCGACATCGAAGAAACCGCCCTGCAGACCAACCTTGAAGCCGCCGAAGAAATCGCCCGTCAGTTGCGCTTGCGCGACATCGGCGGCCTGATCGTCATCGACTTCATCGACATGACCCCTGCCAAGAACCAGCGCGCCGTGGAAGAGAAAGTCCGCGAATGCCTGGAAGCCGACCGCGCTCGCGTGCAAGTCGGTCGCATCTCGCGCTTCGGCCTGCTGGAAATGTCCCGTCAGCGCCTGCGTCCATCCCTGGGCGAAAGCAGCGGCATCGTCTGCCCGCGTTGCAACGGCACCGGCATCATCCGTGACGTTGAATCGCTGTCCCTGGCGATCCTGCGCCTGATCGAAGAAGAAGCCCTGAAAGACCGCACCGCCGAAGTTCGCGCCCAAGTGCCGATCCCGGTGGCCGCGTTCCTGCTCAACGAAAAACGCAACTCGATCACCAAGATCGAACTGCGCACCCGTGCCCGCATCGTCATCCTGCCGAACGATCACCTCGAAACGCCGCACTTCGAAGTTCAGCGCCTGCGCGATGACAGCCCGGAAGCCGCAGTCGGCCAGTCCAGCTACGAAATCGCTGCTGCCGCTGCCGAAGTCGAAGAAGTCCAGCCAGCCGCCGCGACCCGCACCCTGGTTCGCCAGGAAGCCGCCGTGAAGACCGCACCGGCCCGCGCCAACGCTCCGGTTCCAGTGGAAGTCGTCGCTGCCGCGCCTGTTGCCCCGCCGGTTGCCGCGCCAGAGCCAAGCCTGTTCAAAGGCCTGGTGAAGTCGCTGATCAGCCTGTTCGCGACCAAGGAAGAGCCAGCCGCTCCGGTTGTGGTTGAAAAGCCAGCGACCACCGAGCGTCCGGCCCGCAACGAAGAGCGTCGCAACGGTCGTCAGCAAAGCCGGAACCGTAACGGTCGCCGCGACGAAGAGCGCAAGCCTCGCGAGGAACGTGCTCCGCGTGAAGAGCGCGCACCCCGCGAGCCGCGCGAAGAGCGTCAACCACGCGAAGCCCGTGAAGAGGCCCCGGCCGTCGTCGCTCGCGAAGAACGCGCGCCACGCCCTCCTCGTGAAGAACGCGCCCCCCGTGCTCCTCGCGAAGATCGCAAGCCCCGTGGCGACCGTGAAGAACGGGTTCGTGAACTGCGTGAGCCTCTGGATGCCACCGCTCCGGCTGCCGCGGCTACCGCAACCGCCACCGCCGCTACCGCCGCCACCGCCACCGCTGAAGAACGTCCAGCACGTCAGCCACGTGAAGAACGTGCTCCACGCCCACCGCGTGAAGAGCGTCAACCACGGGCCGAGCAAGCGGCTGCCGCCGTTGCCGAAGAAGAGCTGACCGGCAACGATGAGCAACTGCAGGAAGACGGTCAGGAAGGCGCCGAAGGCGATCGTCCACGCCGCCGCTCCCGTGGCCAGCGTCGTCGCAGCAACCGCCGCGAGCGTCAACGCGATGCCAATGGCAACGTGATCGAAGGTTCGGATGAGTCCGAGTCCGCCGAAGGCGAAGCCAGCGAAACCCCCGAAGCGCCAAGCGCTGCCGACCTGGCCGCTGGCCTGGCGGTGACCGCTGCCGTTGCCAGCAGCGTGATCAGCGCGCCAGCCGAGGCCCAGGCCAACGAGCAAGCCGAACGCGCCACGGCCGCCACCCTGGAAGCTGCTCCGGTGGAAGCGCCAGTGGTTGAAGCGACCACGCCGATCGAAGCCACCGCATCTCCGGAAATCGAAGTCGCGCCGGTTCGTGAAGCACAGCCTGAAGTTGAAGCGGCCGTCGAGCCGGCGGTCATCGCCGAAGCGCCAGCCGTGGTTGCAGAGCCGGCCGCTGAAACTGTCGCCGAAACCGTGACCGAAACCGTTCGTGAAGCTCGCGAAGAGCAAACTGCGTTCAACTGGGTTGCCGAGCCAACCGCCGCCGAAGCGCCAGAAGCTGAAGCCATGGTTTCCGAACCTGTGGTGGCCGCTGCCGAGCCTGCACCGGTGGCCGAAGCGACTCCGGTAGTCGAAGCGGCGGCGCCGGTTGTCGCCGAAGTGGCGGAACCTGAAGTCGAAGCGGCGCCTGTCAGCGCCCTGACGCCAAGCGGCCGTGCACCGAACGACCCACGTGAAGTGCGTCGTCGCAAGCGTGAAGCCGAGCGCCTGCAGAAGGAAGCCGAACTGGCGGCCGCTGCTGCACCGGCTGTGGTCGAAGCCGATCCGGTTGTTGCTGATGTGGTCGAGGCAGCGCCTGCCCCGGCTGCAGAAGTCGCCGCCGAGCCGGTTGACTCCGCGATCGACGAAGCGCCACGCTCCGTTCAGGAAGCGGTAGAGCAACGCGAGCAAGCCCTGGAAAAAGAGCACGAGACTAAACCCCTCGCCTGATTCCATCGGCCATTAAAAAGCCCCGCCTGGTGAACCCAGGCGGGGCTTTTTTTATGTCATTGAACATCCGAGAACCAGTGTGGGAGCGGGCTTGCTCGCGAATGCGGTGAATCAGCTTGCATCAATGTCGAATGTTAAACCGCATTCGTCGGAACGCCGCCCGGAGCAAGCCCGCTCCCACACCGGATCTGCGCCAGGCCTACTTAAAGACCAACGCCTCAGGCACATCCACATCCCATAACACCCCGGGATCATCCACCGCCACCTCGACCACCCTTGCCCGCGCAAACAACGGCTTGGCCCCATGATCGCCCGATAACGCCATCAATCCGGGCCCCAACATGCGCCCAAACCCCACCGGATGCCCATACTTGCCTTCGTGCACCGGCACACTGACAGAATCATCAGCAATCCCCGCCACCACCTGCTCAATACTCGACGGCAAAACAAACGGCATATCCCCCAACACAATCAACCATCCCCCAAGCTGCGGACACGCCGCCACCCCGGCCGCAATGCTGTCGCCCATGCCAGTCGACTCGACCAGCACAATCTCGCACCCATAAGCCTTGGCCATGCGAATCACCTGCGGGCGATCAACGGTCGTCACCAGGACGCGCTTTTCAAGGCTAGCGGGTAAATTCACCAGTACCTGCTCGATCACCGAATGAACCGCGCCATCACGCCCGGTACAGTCCGCCAACAACTTGTCCTGCCCGGCACCCGCCACCTCGCGGAAACGCCTGCCCTGCCCCGCCGCCAGTACGATCACGCCTATGGGTTCGCTCATACCTCCTCCTGCAACGGCCTCTTCTGTTTCAGCTCGATACCGTTCTTGATCGCGACAATTTCGGCCAGCAGCGACAAGGCGATTTCCGCCGGGGTATGGCTGCCGATGTGCAAGCCGATCGGGCCATGCAGCCGCTCGATGGCCTGATCTGACAAGCCTAGCTGAGCCAGGTTATTCCGGCGTTTCTGGCTGTTGACCCGGGAACCCAATGCACCGACATAAAAAGCCTTGGAGTCCAGGGCCGTGAGCAACGCCATGTCGTCCAGTCGAGGATCGTGGGTCAGGGCAACGATGGCGGTGCGTTCGTCGGTCTGGATGTTCAGCACCGCTTCATCCGGCATTCCCGATACGAAGCGACCGTGCTGTTCTTCCCAGCCGTAGACGAACTCGGTGCGTGGATCGCAGATCAGCACTTCGAAATCCAGCAGCCGCGCCATCTCGGCGACGTAACGGGACAATTGCCCCGCACCGATCAACAACAACCGCCAACGCGGACCATAGATGGCGCGCAAGGTCTTGCCGTCGAACGTCAGCGCGTCGGTCTTGCTGGCCGGTTGCAAAACCACTGCGCCGGTCGCGAGATTCAACTCCCGCGCCACGATTTGATGGGCCTCGCAGCGTGTCAGCAACTCGGCCACCCAGGCCGGATCACCGACTCGCTCCTCGGTCAGACGCAAGGTGCCGCCGCAGGGCAGACCGAATCGCGCGGCTTCCTCACGGGTGACACCGTAGGTGATCAGCTGCACCGGCGGCCCATCGGGTGGAATCCGTCCGTCGTGCAGCCGGGCGATCAGATCGTCTTCGACACAGCCACCCGACACCGAGCCGATCACCACCCCGTCTTCACGCAAGGCCAGCATGGCGCCAGGGGCCCGGGGCGCGGTGCCCCAGGTCTGGACCACGCTGTACAACACCACCCGCTGACCGGCGCGACGCCACTGCAGCACGCTGCGCAATACGTTCAGATCGACGCTGTCCATCAGGCCTGAGCCTTCTGCCAACCCTGCAACTGATAACGCACCGGCAGATCGCGGATGCGCTTGCCGGTTGCGGCGAAGATCGCGTTGCACAGCGCCGGCGCAATCGGCGGCACGCCCGGTTCGCCGACACCGCCCAACGGCACATCGCCCGGCGGCGTCACCAGATGCACCGCGACTTCCTTCGGTGCCAGGGACATGCGCGCCACTTCGTACATGTGGAAGTTGTCCTGCTGGACCTTGCCGTCCTTGAAGCTGATCTCCCCCAGCACCGCGTTGCCCAGGCCCATGACGCAGGCGCCTTCGAACTGCGCGCGAATCCGTTCCGGGTTGATCTGCGGCCCGCAATCCACGGCGATGTCAGCCTTGTGCACGATCAAGGTACCGTCGTCTTTCACTTCGACCTCGATCACCGCAGCCACGTAGGTGACGAAGCTGTAGTGCACCGCCAGCCCCAGGCCTCGGCCCTTGGGCATTTCACGGCCCCAACCGGCGGCTTTGGCCGCGGTTTCCAGCACCGTGCGCATCCGCCCGGTGTCGATCGGATAACGCTCGGGCGATTCGCCGTAGTTCCACTCTTCACTCAGTGTGCGCGGATCGATCTGCCGATCCGGACCGAGCAATTTGATCTGGTACTTGAGCGGGTCCTGCCCGGCCTTGTGCGCCAGCTCATCGACAAAGCTCTGGATCGCAAAGCCGTGGGGGATGTTCGACACCGAGCGGTACCAGCCGACCCGGGTGTGGACCGCCGCTTCGGGGTTTTCCAGGCGCACGTTGGGGATCGCATACGCCATGTTGGTGAACCCCATGCCCAGTTCGAAGGCCGCTTCGTGATTCATCCCCGGCGCGAACAGCGCGGTGATGCTCGGCGCTACGGTGCGGTGCAGCCAGGCGGACGGCAAGCCGTCCTTGCTCAGGCTCGCCTTCAGGTATTCGGCCGATACGGTATGGAAATAGGAACAATGGATGTCGTCTTCACGGGTCCATTGCACCCGCACCGCCTTGCCCGGGAACTCCTTGGCGAGAATCGCCGCTTCGATGATGAAGTCCGGTTTGGACTTGCGACCGAAACCACCGCCCAACAACGTGACGTTGAAGGTGACCTTTTCGAAGGGAATACCCAGGCGCTCGCCAATGCGCTCGCGGGTGACCTGCGGCGCCTGGCTCGGTGCCCAGGCTTCACACAGGCCGTCCTTGAAACGCGCGATGGCGACCATCGGTTCCATCGGCGCCTGTGTCAGGTGCGGCAGGTAGTAGGACGCTTCCAGGGTACTGTCGGCGCTGCCCATGGCCTCTTCGATGTTGCCGGTATTGCGCACCACTTTGCCGGGTTTGAGGGACGCGGCTTCCAGTTCCTTGCGGTAGGCAATCGAGTCGTAACTGGCGTGGGGGCCGTCATCCCATTCGATTTTCAGCGCATCGCGGCCCTTGATCGCCGCCCAGGTATTGCTGGCGACCACGGCCACGCCGCCCAGCGGTTGAAATTCCAGCGGCAGCGGCCGATCTTCGATCTGAATGACCTTGATCACGCCGGGGACTTTCATCGCCGCGCTGGCGTCGAAGGATTTGACCTTGCCGCCATACACCGCAGGTCGGGCAATGGTCGCGTAGAGCATGCCTTCAAAATGCACATCGGCGCCGTAGACCGCGCGACCGTTGACGATGTCGTCACCGTCGATCGCCTTGCTGCCTTCCTTGCCGATATAGCGAAATTCCGACGGTTGCTTGAGCCGCAGACTGTCGCGGGCCGGCACCGCCAGCGCGCCGGCAGCGGCGGCCAGGGCGCCGTAGCCCAGTTCGCGACCGGTCGGCTGGTGAATCACTTTGTGCAATTGCGCCCGGCACTCGCTGACCGGCACTTTCCACTGCTGCGCGGCGGCCTGTTCGAGCATGGTCCGTGCAGCCGCACCGCAGCGACGCATCGGCTCGTACCAGTGGCGCATGCTGCGCGAACCGTCGGTGTCCTGGTTGCCGAAGCGTACTTCGTCCCCCGGCGCCTGTTGCACCTTCATCATCGCCCAGTCGGCTTCCAGCTCATCGGCCACCACCATGGTCAGGCTGGTGCGCACCCCCTGGCCCATCTCCGAGCGGTTGCAGACCACGGTCACCATGCCGTCATCAGCGATACTGATGTACACCTTCGGGTCATCGATCCAGCCGTGGGGCATGCCGTCGGCGCCGAACTTCTTCTGTTCCCCGGCAGCGAACGCGTCCTGCCAGCCCCAGCTGGCCACCAGCACCAGCGCGCTGGTGGCACCGACACCTTTGAGAAAACCACGGCGACTGAGGTTGCTCAGGGCGAAATCATTGGGTAACCGGCTCATGCCTTGGCCTCCTTCAGGTGAGTGGATGCCTGGCGGATGGCGGTCTTGATGCGGTTGTAAGTGCCGCAACGACAAATGTTGCCGACCATCGCCTCTTCGATCTGTTCGTCGCTGGGGTTTGGGTGGGTCTTGAGCAAGGCGGTGGCGGACATGATCTGCCCGCCCTGGCAGAAACCGCACTGCGCCACGGCGGTGTCGAGCCAGGCTTGCTGGACGACCTGGCCGACCGGGTCGACGTGCAGGTTGTCGATGGTGGTGACGTTCTGGCCGACCACCGAGCCGATCGGCGTGATGCAACTGCGCGCCGGAGCGCCTTCGATGTGAATGGTGCAGGCGCCGCACAGGCCCATGCCGCAGCCGAATTTGGTGCCGTTGTAACCGGCCACATCACGGATCGCCCAGAGCAGCGGCATATCCTCGGTGACGTCGAGTTGATGGTCTTGACCATTGAGCTTCAGGGTAATCATGGGCACGCCCGCATATGTCTGGAAGTTATGGGGTCGAGCAATCTGCCGCCATGAGGGGATGGCGGTTGGCATCACGCAGATCTGCTCAGGCTAAATGGGCTCTCTTATGCAGACGGCAGGGTCTGCATCGGGCCTTTGATGGAGCAAAGAGTTGCATCGTTAGGTGGCTAAGTTAACCCAGCATTAACAAAAAAGCCCTGCACAGTTGAAGGTGTGCAGGGCTTTGGAATCATCCACTAAAGCTTAGCTTCAATAACGATTGGGCTCCATTTCCAGGTCGACGTGAAAACGTTCTGAAATGTCTTTCTGGATGCGCTGCGCCAGATGCAGCAATTGCAGGCCGGTCGCGCTGCCGTAGTTGACCAGCACCAGCGCCTGCAGCTTATGCACCCCAGCGTCGGCCTCGCGGAAACCTTTCCATCCCGCGCGCTCGATCAGCCAGCCCGCCGCCAGCTTCATTTGCCCATCGGGTTGCGCGTAGGCCACCAGGTCCGGGAATTCACCCTTCAGCTGCGCCACAAGCGCGGCGGGCACCAAGGGGTTCTTGAAGAAACTGCCGGCATTGCCGAGCACCGCCGGGTCCGGAAGCTTTTCGTTGCGGATGCTGCAAATCGCCTGGCTGACATCGGTGGCCGTGGGGTGATCGATGCCCTGCTCGGTCAGGCGCTGACGCACCGGGCCGTACTCCAGATGCAGGGGCGCGGCGCGGTCGAGGAGGAAACGAACCCGCAGGATCAACCAGCGCCCCGGCTCCTGCTTGAACAGGCTGTCGCGGTAAGCGAAGTTGCATTCTTCCAGGGAAAAGTCCCGCAGGGTGCCGGTCTGGCGATCCAGCGCGGTCAAGCCGGCGAACACGTCCTTGATCTCCACGCCGTAGGCGCCGATGTTTTGCATCGGTGCCGCGCCGACGGTGCCGGGAATCAGGCTTAGGTTTTCCAGGCCCGACAACCCCTGGGCCAGGGTGTGTTGCACGAACGGATGCCAAGGCTCGCCGGCCTCCGCTTCGATCACGACCTTGCTGCCGTCATCGCTCAGGATGCGAATCCCGCGGGTGGCCATGCGCAACACCAGCGACTGGATGTCGGCGGTCAGCAGTAAATTGCTACCGCCGCCGATCACCAGCAGCGGTACGTCATGTTCCGCGGCATAGGCCAGTGCATCGCGCACGTCGGCATCGCTGTGGGCCTCGGCGAACAACCGGGCCTGAACGTCCACCCCGAAGGTGTTGAACGGTTTGAGCGACACCTGGGGCAGTACCTGCAAACTCATAACCGCCCCTTTAACTCGATCACCAGCCGATCGGTGGCGCGCTCGATCAAGTCGAGCACCTGCTCAAAGCCCTGGTCGCCGTCGTAATACGGATCGGGGACTTCGTCGATTTCCGACTCGTAGCGACGCAGGAACAGGTCCAGCTCGGCCTTGCCCTTGGCCGGTTGCAGGGCCTTGAGGTTGCGCAGGTTGCTGTTGTCCATGGCCAGGATCAGGTCGTAGGCGGCGAAATCGGCACGGGTGACTTGCTGGGCGCGCTGCGCGGACAGGTCGTAGCCGCGCAGCCTGGCCGCGGCCTGGCTGCGCTTGTCCGGCGCCTTGCCGACGTGCCAGTCACCGGTGCCCGCAGAGGCGACTTCGACGTGATCGGCCAGCCCCGCTTCGCGCAGTTTATGCCGCAGCACCCCTTCCGCCGTGGGCGACCGGCAGATATTGCCCAGACAGACGAACAGGACCCGCATCAGGCCTCCAACAGGCGACGAACGCGCTCGAGGTCTTCAACGGTGTCGACGCCGGTGGGTGGTGCGATCAGCGCATCGGCGACGTGAATCCGCACGCCGTGCCACAGGGCCCGCAGCTGTTCCAGGGATTCGGTGTTTTCCAGCCAGCACGGGCCCCAGCTGACGAAGTCATGCAGGAAACCGGCGCGGTAGGCATAGATGCCGATATGGCGGCGATAGGGCACGCCTTCCGGCAGTTGCTCGCGGTTCTTGGCGAAGGCATCCCGGGCCCAAGGCAAGGTCGCACGACTGAAGGTCAGCGCCAGGCCGTTGAGGTCGCTGACGACCTTGACCACGTTGGGGTTGAACAGGGTTTGCACATCCTCGATCGGCTCGGCCAGGGTGGCCATGCGCGCTTCGGTGTGGGCGGCCAGGTTGGCGGCGACCTGATCGATCACGCTTGGCGGGATCAGCGGTTCGTCACCCTGGACGTTGACCACGATCGCGTCCGGCGCCAGGCCCAGTTTCTCCGCGACCTCGGCCAGGCGATCGGTGCCGGAGTTGTGGTCTTCACGGGTCAGCACCACTTCGGCGCCAAACCCCTGGCAAGCCTCGACGATACGCGCATCGTCAGTGGCCACCACCACCCGCTCGGCACTGCTCTTGCTGGCCTGTTCCCAGACGTGCTGGATCATCGGCTTGCCGGCGATCAGCAGCAGCGGTTTGCCCGGCAAGCGGGTCGAGGCGTAACGCGACGGGATGACAACGGTAAAGGCTGTGGTCATTTATCCAGACGCTCGTCGGTGGTCAGGGTGCGGGCTTCGGTTTCGAGCATCACCGGAATGCCGTCGCGGATCGGGTAGGCCAGGCCGGCGCCCTTGCTGATCAGCTCGGTTTTGTCGGCGCTGAGCTTGAGTGGGCCTTTGCAGACCGGGCAAGCGAGGATGTCGAGCAATTTGGTGTCCATGTGCATTCCCTGGATTAAATCGGTTTCAAGGCAAAAGTCGGGCCGGCAACAGGCGCATCAGCTGCGTGTCGAACCAGGCCACGAAGGCCGGTGACGGCGCAGCATCGACCGCCAGGTACCACCAATCGGCGGCGGCGAAGGCACGGCACTTCACCGCGTCCTTTTCAGTCATCACCAACGGCAATGACGGAGTGAAATTCAAGGCCTGGACGCTGTATTCAGCGTGGTCGGCAAACGCGTGGGGAACTGGCTGCCAGTGTAGCGTTTCGAGGGTCGTGAAGAAACGCTGGGGATTGCCGATTCCGGCCACGGCGTGCAGGGCTTGGCCGGCGGGAAAGTGGTCGAGCGCGCGCCGTTCGCCGCTTTGCAGATTGACCAGCGCAGTGGGGTACAACCGGAAGGCAAAACTACCTTCGCGGTCGGAGTCGGCGCCGTTGTAGAGCACCGCGTCGACGCTTTGCAGGCGCTCGGCCGGCTCGCGCAACGGCCCGGCCGGCAGGCAGCGTCTATTGCCAAGGCCACGGGCGGCGTCGATCAGCACCAGTTCCAGGTCACGGGCCAGGCGATAATGCTGCATGCCGTCGTCGGACAGGATCAGGTCCAGTGGTTCACTCGCCAGCAAGGCTTTGACCGCGCGGCTGCGATCCGGATCGATCATCAAGGGTACGCCGGTGCGCTGGACGATCAACAAAGGCTCATCCCCGGCGATTTCGGCGCCCTGCTCGGCTTCGACCCGCCACGGCAGGTGCGGCGGTTTGGCGCCGTATCCGCGACTGACCACGCCCACCCGTAAACCGCTGCGCTGACAGTGCTGGATCATCCACAGAATCAACGGCGTCTTGCCAGTGCCGCCGACGGTGATGTTACCGACCACGATCAGCGGCACCGGCGGCTGATAGATCTCGCCCTCGCCCGCCAGGAAGCGCTTGCGCTTGTTGTTGACCACGCGCCGATACAACCACTCCAGCGGCTGCAACAGCTTCAGGGCCGGATGACCCTGGTACCACGCGGCGAGCAAGCGATCGGACATGGCCATCAGGGCGCGGGCGGCGCCGCCTCGACAGTGGTCATGCGCAGGTGACTGAAGCCGAGTTTGCCGGCGGCGTCCATGGCGGTGATGACGGCCTGGTGCTGGGTCTTGCCGTCGGCGCTGATGGACAGCGGCAAAGTCGTGTCACCGCTGGATTCTTTCTGCAGCGCGTCCATCAGGGTCGCCAGGTCATTCTTCGGCAATACCTGATTGTTCAGCGAGAATACCCCTTCGGCACTGATGGCCACATCCAGCTGCTTGACCTGTCGATCTTCGGCAGGCGCACCGCTGACCGCTTCCGGCAGATCGACGCGTAACTGGGTTTCACGGGTAAAGGTGGTGGTCACGACGAAAAACAGCAGCAGGATAAACACCACGTCGATCAGCGACGCGAGGTTGATGTCCACATTCTCCCGTTGCTTGCGGCGGAATTTCACGCTTTTTTGCCCTCGGACAGGTCCACGTCACGATCACCCTGCACAACCTCGACCAGCTTGATCGCTTCCTGCTCCATGCCCACCACCAGCTCATCGATCCGGCGTTGCAGGAAGCGGTGGAAGAACACGGCCGGAATGCCGACCATCAGGCCCGCGGCGGTGGTGATCAGCGCTTTGGAAATACCGCCGGCCAGCACGGCAGCGTTGGTGCCCATGCCCGAGCCCATGAACGCACTGAAGATGTCGATCATGCCCAGCACCGTACCGAGCAAGCCCAGCAACGGGGCCATGGCGGCGATGGTGCCCAGGGCGTTGATGTAGCGTTCGAGTTCATGAATGACCCGTGCGGCGGCCTCTTCGATGCACTCTTTCATGATCTCGCGACCATGCTTGGAGTTGGCCAGGCCTGCCGCCAGGATTTCACCCAACGGCGAGTTGGCGCGCAGTTCCTTGAGCTTCTCTTTATTGAGTTGCTTGTCTTTGATCCAGACCCAGACCTGCCCGAGCAAATGCTCCGGGGTCACACGGCTGGCACGCAGGGTCCAGAGACGCTCGGCAACGATTGCCATGGCCGCGATGGAACTCAGAATGATCGGCAGCATCATCCAGCCGCCGGATTTGACCAATTCCCACACAGTGACAGTCCCCTCGAAAAAGTGCGCCACTCTAACATAGGGGGTGGGCGCACCGAAGACCGGGATGTCGCATCCGCCGGGCTTCATTCAGGGGCGATCAGGGTGCAGGGCGCCAGAAACGCCGTTCCTGACGCATTGTCCAGGCTGGCTTGAACTGTCCCAGTTGCAGACGGATGGCACCCTGTTCGGCGCTGTCATGTATCGCCATGCCACGCTGTCGGTAACGCGCCAAGACCGTGGGATGGGGATGGCCGAAGGCATTGCCCTGGCCGCGGGAGATCAGCGCCGCCGCGGGTTGCAACGCGGCAAGCAGCGCCGGCGAAGATGAACTGCGACTGCCATGGTGTGGCGACTGCAACCAATCGGTTGTCACCGCCAGGGGGCTGTCGAGCAGGGCCCGCTCGGCCGCGGTGTCGATGTCACCGGTCAGCAGCAACCGCTCGCCGTTGGCTTCGATCTGCAACACGCAGGATTTTGGGTTGCTTTCCCGGGCTGCTGCCCATTGCCAGAGCGCGAACTGCACACCGTCCCAGGTCCATTGCCGGCCGCTCTCGCAGGCCTCGGCTTGCAGCTCGGTGGGCAACTCCAAGGGTTCGCCACTGAGCACGCGCCTCACCGGCAACCCTTTGGCGACGGCCTGCGCCCCGCCGGCGTGATCGGCATGGGCGTGGCTGATCAGCATCAGGTCGAGGCCGCTCACCCCCAGTTTGCGCAGCGTCGGCAGTACCACGCGCTCGCCGAGGTCGTTATCGCCGAAACGTGGCCCGGCGTCGTACAACAGCGTGTGATGACGGGTGCGCACCAGGATGGCCAGTCCCTGGCCGACGTCCAGTTGCCAGATTTCGGCCGTGCCCTCCGGCAACAGTTGGCGGGGTGGAAATACCAGCAACAGCAGCAGCGGCCAACCCAACGGGCGCAGGGGCACCCCGCGAGGCATTAACAGCAGCAACGCACCCAGTGCCCCCAGGCCCCCTATCCACAACGGTACCGCCGCCGGCATCCACGCGGGGAAACGCCCGGCCATCAGTGCAAGGCCCCTGAACAACAGATCGATCAAGCCTCCCGCCACCCACAGCAACCCCTCGCCCACAAAAGGGATGGGCAACAGCAGCGTCCCCAGCAAGGCTGGCGGCAGCACCACCAGACTGATCCAGGGCACGGCCAGCAGATTGACCAGCGGCCCGCTGAGGCTGATCGGCAAGCCCAGTATCAGCAATATCGGGCCCAGGCCGATCGCGATCAGCCACTGGGCGCGAGTCCAGGATTGCCACCAGCGCCAGGGACCCAGCCGGCCGCCGAAAATGAAGATCAACACGGCTACCGCGGCGAAAGACAACCAGAAACCCTGCTGCAGACTCGCCAGCGGGTCCAGCAGCAGAACGGCGTTGAGCGCCAGCAACAACGGCCACCAGGCACCGAGATGGCGAAAGCGCAGCCGCCACAACAGCACCAGGCCGATCATCACGCAGGCTCGCCGCACGGGCACGTCGAAACCGGCCAGCAACCCATAACCGAGCGCAGCGGCGAAGGCCAGGCCGCAGGCCCATGGCAGCCAGGGCAGACGCCCCGGCCACAGGCCATAACGAGGCAGGCCGGCGATCAGCAGGTACACCAGCCCCGCGAGCAAGCCAATGTGCTGCCCGGAAATTACCAGCAAATGCACGGTGCCGGTGTCTTGCAACACCTGCCAATCCTCGCGACTGAGCCCGGCGCCATCCCCCAGCACCAGCGCCGTCAGCGCTCCCGTTCGGCCTTGGGCATCCACCGCCTGCAAGCGTTGGCGGATGCCGTCGCGCCAGGCCCATCGAGCTTCCTGGAGACGCACGCCATCCTTGACCGTCCCGGTGGCGCCGATGCGTTGCGCCAGCAGCCAGGCGTCGTAATCGAAGGCATGTGGATTGAGCAGCCCCGCAGGACGCTTCAATTTCACTGCCAGTCGCCACTGTTCGCCGCTGTTGACCGGCGGCCCGCCGTACCAGGCCAGGCGTATCAATGGCGGGACAGTTTCGCGTCGCGAATGGGCGTCTGCCAATTGGAAACGCACGACCGCCTCACCATTCTGGGGCAATCCCACCACCCGCCCTTCCACCCAACGGGTTTCGCCATCCAGATTGGCGGGCAGGCGATCATCCAAGGCCCACTGCGCATTCGCACATGCCCAACTGAAGCCGAACAGGAAAAATGCCAATGGATACGTCCTGAACGGCAGCATCATCAAAGCCGCTACCGGCAACACCAGCCAAAACCAGACCGGCGGTAGTACCGGTAAAAAACGCAGGGCCAGCAGACCCAGCGCCAACGCTATCATCCCTGTGCGCATAAGCCCGTCCTTGAGGGTTCCAGCCCTAGGCATAGCTGGCTTATCGCACGACTGCGGATATCAATTGTCACAAAGTCTGAATGGGCGGTTCATGGAATCCAGACATACTTGCCGCCTTAACCGACCGAGAAGCCTTATGCCCCGGCGCTTATTCAAACGTTACATGCCAGACCCGACGAGCATCAGGGAACACAAGTCCTTACGCTTTCTCGGCACGCTGCTGCATGACCCGAACCTCTGGCACCTCAACCGACACTCCGTCGCCCGGGCCATGGCAGTGGGTCTGTTCGCTGCTTTTCTGCCGATTCCCTTGCAAATGCTGGTGGCCGCCATCCTCGCCATCATCGTGCGCGGCAACATGCCGATCGCCGTCAGCCTGGTCTGGCTGACCAACCCGATCACCATGCCGGCCGTGTTCTTCTGCACGTACCAGACCGGTGCGTGGTTGATGGATGTCCCTGCCCGGCATTTGCCGGATGAATTGACCTGGGAGTGGATCAGCGGCCAACTCTCGACGTTGTGGCAGCCATTCCTGCTGGGATCGGTGGTGGTGGGGCTGGTACTCGGAGGCTTGGCTTATTGTCTGGTGATGATGTATTGGCGCTGGTGGGTGGGTCGGCAATGGGCGCGGCGCAAGAAAAAGCGGATGCAGTGAATGCAAAACGGCCTCCTTCCTTTATGGAGAGGCCGTTTTTTTGTGGTGTCCGGGCTGACGCCTTCGCTGTAGGAGCGAGGCTTGCCCGCGAAGCAGACGACACGGTCTCTCCTCAGGTGCGCATCCCGCGCCCACTCACCAGCAACCGCGCACAACCGATATACAACACTGCGGTCGCCACCAGCATGAAGGTGATCGCCACGCTGATCCGGATATCCGAAACGCCCAGGATGCCGTAACGGAAAGCGTTGACCATGTGCAGCACCGGGTTGGCCAGGGACACGGTCTGCCAGAACGGCGGCAGCAGGCTGATCGAGTAAAACACCCCGCCCAGGTACGTCAGGGGTGTCAGCACGAAGGTCGGGATGATCGAAATATCATCGAAGTTGCGCGCAAACACCGCGTTGATGAAGCCCAGCAGCGAAAAGATCGTCGCCGTCAGCACTACCACCAGAATGGTCACGCCCAGGTGATGCACCTGCAACTGGGTGAAGAACAGCGACAGCAGCGTCACGATGACCCCGACCATCAATCCGCGCAGTACGCCACCGAGGGTGTAGCCGATCAGAATCGTATGCGGCGACACCGGCGATACCATCAATTCCTCGATGGACCGCTGGAATTTGCTGCCGAAGAAACTCGAGACCACGTTGCCGTACGAGTTGGTGATCACCGACATCATGATCAGCCCTGGCACGATGTACTCCATGTAGGTGAAGCCACCCATGTCGCCGATCTGCCGACCGATCAGATTGCCGAAGATCACGAAGTACAGAACCATGGTGATGGCCGGCGGCAGCAAGGTCTGCGGCCAGATCCGGGTAAAGCGTCTGATCTCACGGTAGACGATGGTATTGAGGGCAACGAGATTGGGTTGCAGCTCGGAACTCATACCGCCACCTTCGACAGATTTTTTTCCACCAGGGACACGAACAACTCCTCGAGGCGATTGGTTTTGTTACGCAGGCTCAGCACTTCGATGTTCTGCTGCGCAAGCTGAGTAAATAGCGCCGTAATGCCCATGGACTTGTCCACCTGAACTTCCAGGGTGTGACTGTCGAGCAACCTGGTGGCGTAACCAAGCAACTGCGGCGCCACTTTCAGATCGTTTTTCATGTCGAGCAAGAAGGTTTCAACATGCAGTTGGCCGAGCAACTGCTTCATGCTGGTGTTCTCGACGATAGTGCCGTGGTCGATGATGCCGATGTTGCGGCACAATTGCTCAGCCTCTTCCAGGTAGTGGGTGGTGAGGATGATAGTGATGCCTTTCTTGTTCAGCTCGGTCAGGAAGGTCCACATCGAGCGACGCAGTTCGATGTCCACACCCGCCGTCGGTTCATCGAGAATCAACAAGCGTGGTTCGTGGACCAGCGCCCGGGCGATCATCAACCGACGCTTCATGCCACCGGACAGCGAGCGGGATGGCACATCGCGCTTGTCCCACAGGCCGAGCTGGGTCAGGTATTGCTCGGCTCGCTCCTTGGCGATTTTCGGCGGGATCCCGTAGTAACCGGCCTGGGTCACGACGATGTCGAAGGTCTTTTCGAACTGGTTGAAGTTGAATTCCTGAGGCACCACGCCTATGCAGCGCTTGAGCTGCGCCGGGTTTTTGTCCAGGTCGTTACCGAAGATATTCACCGTGCCGCTGGTCTTGTTCACCAGGGTCGAGAGAATGCCGATGGTCGTGGATTTGCCAGCGCCATTAGGGCCAAGCAAGGCGAAGAAGTCACCTTCGGCGACGTCCAGATCGATACCACTCAAGGCCTGGAAACCGTTGCCGTAGGTTTTGGTTAGCTGCCGGATGGACAGAGCGGAACTCATATCGGATTTACGCACCAAGAAGGGAAGGAAGGAATAAATAAGGGCGGGCGGCGAGCAATGCAACCGCAGCGCATGAAAGCAATGGTGCTTGTCGCCGCCACACAAGTACAGTCAAGCGTGTCGATAGTGAGTATTAAGTCAACGCGGTCATGACGGCTTTCCGATACGCCGGACGCTGCTTCAATCGTGCATACCAGGCTTCCACATGAGGTTGCGGCGCACGCTCGATCGGCATCTCGAACCAGGCATAAATGAAACTGCCGAGGGAAATGTCGCCCATGCCGATGTCGTTGCCCGACAGGTACGGTTGGGTCGCCAGCGCCTGATCGGCCATCGACAGCAGATCGTCGCATTCCTTGATCGCAGCCTTGATGGCGGGCCAGTCCTGTTTATCCTCCGGCGTGCGCAAAACGCCCCAGAACACTGTGCGGAACGGACCGGCAAAACTTGAAGTGGTCCAGTCCATCCACTTCTCCGCAGCAGCGCGGACCTGAGGACTCTCCGGGTACCAGGCCGTACCGTTGGCATGAGAGGCCAGCAGGTAACGCACGATGGTGTTGGATTCCCACAGCACGAAACCGTCGTCTTCAATCACCGGCACGCGACCATTGGGATTCATCGCGCGGTACTGCGGTGTATCGACTACACCAAAGGCGCCGCCGGCATCGATCGCTTCGTAGGCCAGGCCCAGCTCCTCGGCGGCCCACAACGGTTTCCTGACATTCGACGAATTTTTCCGACCCCAGATCTTCAGCATGACCGCCTCTTTATGGATGAATGCGCAGGCAGCATACGCCGGATCAGGCGCGACTCAAATCGCTCTGCATATCACCCAACAGCACCGGCAGTTGCTCGCGGAACAGATGTGGGTAGCACTTTTCCAGGTGCTCGAAAAAGAACGTTTCAGGCACGTCGGGGAACTGGCCGTGATCGATCAGGTACTCCATCAATTGCGCTCCGTCACGATTGAACGGATGGAATACGCTGTCGTGGATGCCGTCGAATTCCAAGGGTTCGACATTGAACAGTTCGCACAAGTCCTGGTTGAACGCCGGTGTGGCTTTGACCCAGCTTCCGTTCAGGTACAGTTCGGTATAACCATGCATGGCGAACACGTCGCTCTTGAGCAATTCGAGCAGGCGCGGCGTCGCCAAATGGTTGCGCACATCCGCCAGCCCGATGCGTGCGGGGATCGAGCAATGCCGCGCGCATCCGGCCAGCAGTGTGGCTTTGGGCACGCAGTAACTCACCCCGGCTGCCAGTGCATGACTGCCACGCAAGGTCTGCGGGTCGCGACTGAAGGTGTAAGGGTTGTAGCGCACCGCCTCGCGCACGGCGTAATAGAGATTGATCGCCTGCTCGAGCGGGTCGCGACTGCTGCCCCGATGTTTTTCGGCGAACTCCACCACCGACGGATGGTCACTATCGATGAAGCGGCCGGGACTCAGATACTCGTGCATGAGAACACTCTCCTGGGGAAGCCACGAGTCTAGCGACAGGTTCAGCACAGAGATAACGACGTTTCGGCCAAACTTGAGCGCATTGTCGCTCGCTCCATGCTTGATTTTTCACGGCCTGTCGCCCATCAGTCCTACAAAACTCATCACGGTTTCCTACGATTTCAATCACATCGCTCTGACCACCTTGTTTTACGGATGCCGTCTAAGCTCTGAAGGCTGGTTTTGCCCTGGTTTCACGGAGGATTAAATATGCTGCTGTTGTGGATACTGGTTCTGGTTGTCGGGATAGCTTATCTGGCTCACCGCCGCATCGCCCCGCTGCCCGCCATGGGTATCGTGGCTGTCTACCTGTTGGCGATGGGTATTTTCAGCCGTGCACCGGGTTGGCTGCTGCTGATTTTCTGGGTGTTGCTCGCTGCCACCGCGGCTCCGCTATTGCTGCCCGACCTGCGCCGCAAATATTTTAGTGCGCCGATGTTCAACTGGTTCCAAAAAACCCTGCCGCCGATGTCGCCCACCGAACGCGATGCCATCGATGCCGGCACTGTGTGGTGGGACGGTGAACTGTTCAGCGGTCGTCCGGACTGGGACAAGTTGCTGTCCTACCCCAAAGCGCAACTGAGCGAAGAAGAACAGGCCTTTATCGATGGCCCCACCGAAGCACTGTGCGCCATGGTGAGCGACTGGCAGATCGGGCAAGACATGGACCTGCCACCAGAAGCCTGGGCCCACATCAAGGAAAACGGCTTCTTCGCCCTGATCATTCCCAAGGAGTTCGGGGGCAAAGGGTTTTCCGCCTATGCCCACTCGCAAGTGGCGATGAAACTGGCGACCCACAGCGGCGACCTCGCCTCCACGGTGATGGTCCCCAATTCCCTCGGCCCGGCCGAACTGTTGCTGCATTACGGCACCGATGAACAACGCAACCACTACCTGCCACGCCTGGCACGGGGTGACGACATCCCCTGTTTCGCCTTGACCGGCCCCCTGGCCGGTTCCGACGCTGGCGCGATGCCCGACACCGGGGTGATCTGCAAAGGACAATGGGAAGGCCAGGAAACCCTCGGCCTGCGCCTGAACTGGGAAAAACGCTACATCACGCTGGGGCCGGTAGCCACCCTGCTCGGTCTGGCGTTCAAGGCCTACGACCCGGACCACCTGCTGGGGGACGAGGAAGACCTGGGCATCAGCCTGGCGCTGATCCCCACCGATACCGCCGGCGTCGAAATCGGCCGCCGTCACTTGCCCCTTGGCGCTTCGTTCATGAACGGCCCGAACTCGGGCAAGGATGTGTTCATTCCCCTGGACTTCCTCATCGGCGGCCAGGAAATGCTCGGCAAGGGCTGGATGATGCTGATGAACTGCCTGTCGGTCGGGCGTTCGATTTCCCTGCCTGCGGTCGGTACCGGCGCAGCCAAATTCACCAGCCTGGTGACGGGCCAATATGCGCAGATTCGTGAGCAGTTCAACGTTCCGCTGTCGGCGTTCGAAGGCATCCAGGAAGCCATGGCGCGCATCGGCGGCAATGCCTGGATGATGGACGCCGCGCGGATGCTGACCGCCAACGCGGTAGACCTGGGCGAAAAGCCCTCGGTGCTGTCTGCGATTCTCAAGTATCACCTCACCGAACGCGGTCGCGAGTGCATCAGCCACGCCATGGATGTGCACGGTGGCAAGGCGATCATCATGGGGCCAAACAATTATCTGGGGCGCAGCTGGAATGGCGCGCCGATCTTCATCACCGTGGAAGGCGCGAACATTCTCTCGCGCAACCTGATGATCTTCGGCCAGGGTGCGATTCGCTGCCATCCTTTCGTGCTCAAGGAAATGGCCCTCGCCGGCCGCGAAGACAAGGACCAGGCACTCACCGAGTTCGATGGCCTGCTGCTCAAGCACATCGGTTTCGCCGTGGGCAACGCCGCCAGCACCCTGGTGCTGAACCTCGGCCTGGGGCATTTCGAACACGCGCCGGGCAACACGCTCAGCCAAGGCTACTTCCGGGCCCTCAATCGCCAGGCCGCTGCGTTCGCCATGCTCGCCGACCTGAGCATGATGCTGCTGGGCGGTGAACTGAAACGTCGCGAGCGCTTGTCGGCGCGTCTGGGGGACGTACTCAGCAACATGTACCTCGCCTCCGCCGCGCTCAAGCGTTACCACGACCTCGACTCACCGGAGCATATGGCACCGCTGTTTACCTGGGCCATGGAAGAAAGCCTGGGTCAGTCCGAGCGTGCACTCGATGAACTGCTGAGCAACTTCCCGAACAGGGTGCTGGGTTGCCTGCTGCGGGTGATCGTATTCCCGCTGGGTCGTCGCCACAAAGGCCCTTCGGACAAGCTCGGCGCAGAAGTCGCGGCGGTGATTGGCCGGGCCAAGGGCGATCCGACCCTCGAAGAATTGCTCGGCGGTTGCTACCGTCCACAATCACCCGATGACGCCGTTGGCGCGCTGCAACACGCCTGCAACCTGTTGGACGCGGCGCGGCCATTGCAGAAAAAACTGCATATGGGCCTCAAAAGCGGTCAGGTTAAACCGGCGGTCGGGGAACATGTCATCGATGCAGCGCTGGAAGCCGGCGTGTTGCAGCCCGGGGAGGCGCAAACCCTGCGCGATGCCGAAGCAGCGCGGCGCAAGGTGATCGATGTCGATGATTTCGACAAAGAGGAGCTGGCTTTGGCCAAAGGAAAGGTCCGCTGATCCCGTCCACCATGTAAAAAAGGGCGCGGGCGCTTTATACTCCCGCGCCCGTTTTGCTCTTGAGGACTTATCTCGTGTCCAATGTCGTTGCCGATCATCTTGTCTTGCTCGACCACCTGCGCAGCATCCTGGTCGCCGTAGGTGAGGCCGAACAGGTTCCCGAAGAAAGCCATGCCTTGTTCCTGGAGCGCTTCGACGAACTGCGCGCGTTGCTGCCGGTCGACCCGATCGAAAGCCAATACCTGGGCCAGGACATCCTGTGCCAAGTGATCACCCGCTATCCACAAATCGCCCACCTGGTTCCGCGCGACCTGCTGTGGTACTTCGCCGGCGACTGCCTGCACTACATGCCCGACGATGAGATCGACCTGTATCAGGCACTGGAAGAACGTCGTTTCGAAGCCGAACAGAACGACGAACCCTTCGACTGGAACCAGGAAAAACAGCTGCTGGCAATGTCGAACGACGACAGCAAGCACTGATTCACGGTCAGCAATCAAAAGGCCCGCATGGTGATTCATGCGGGCCTTTTTTTGGTATTGCTGAATCATGTGGTGACCGGGCGGACGCCTTCGCGAGCAAGCCCGCTCCCACATTGGATCTGGGGCGCTCACAAATCAAATGTGGGAGCGGGCTTGCCCGCGAAGGCGCCCGTCAGAACAACCCATCACTCTCGGGAAGCTCATACTGTGCCGCCATCTTGCCCAGCGCACTTGGCTTGCCCGGCTTGCTCAAGGTCGGCTCCTTCTCGAGGCACTCCACCAGATAATCGATCAACACCCGAAGCTTGGGCGGCAAGTAACGGGTCGGCGAATGCAGCAACCAGGCGCCGCCGTGGTAGGACGCGAGGAAGGTCCAGTCCGGCAACACCTGCACGATGAGTCCCTGCTCCAGCGCATAACGCGCGGTGAAATAGGGCAGGCTGCCGATCCCGATGTGCTGCAACACCGCCCCCAGTCGCACACCGGTGTGATTGGCCGCATAACGACCGCGTACACCGACGGTCACTGCCTTGGTGCCTTTCTTGAATTTCCACCGCGCATCGCTCGGGGTTTCGCCCAGGTAGATGCAACTGTGATCGAGCAAGTCGTGGGGATGGGTCGGCGTGCCGTGTTCGGCGAGGTACTGCGGCGTTGCGCAGAGCAAATGGTCGATGGTCAGCAGTTGCCGCCCCACCAGACCGGCGGGTGGCCGATCGGTAATGCGAATAGCCAAGTCGACGTTGTCATCGATCAAGTCCACCTGACGGTCCTCGAGCAACAACTCCACATCGACTTTGGGATAACGCCGCAAAAATTCCGGCATATGCGGATGAATCACGAACCGCCCCACCGCTTTCGGCACACTGACGCGCACCAGCCCTTCCGCTTCGTGGGTGAACTGGCCGCTGATTTCCATGACCGACTTGGCCGCACTGACCATTTCCTGGCAGCGCTTGAACACTTCCTCGCCACCGTCGCTCAGGCGCAGTTTACGGGTGGTGCGTTGCAGCAAACGGGTGGCAAGCGCCTTCTCCAGACGCGAAATGCTGCGACTGATCGCCGAGGGCGAAGAACCCAGCTGGCGAGCCGCTTCGGAGAAACTGCCGGTCTCGACGACCTTGACGAAAATCGCCATTTCACCCAGCAGAGGCAGTGGAAGATTTATGCTCACAGCACAACAGTCCTTTGATGTTTGAACGGATTATCACGCAAATCCGCTCTCCATATAATGAAAAACAGAAACTTTAATAAGGTCATGGACTATGACGCTTCGCCTGTTTTTCCATAGTGATGATCTCAAGGCCAACGTTGAAGTGCTGGATTGCACGCCCTGCGAAAATGAATTCGCGGTGGTGCTGCGTGCCACGCTGTTTCATCCACAGGGGGGCGGACAACCCTTCGACACCGGCTGGATCGGTGAAAGTCAGGTGTTGCGCGTGGTTCAGGACCCGGACCGAGTCATCCATTTTGTCGATCGCCCGGTAAAACTCGGCATGACCCAGATTCGGGTCGACGAACAGTGTCGCCAGTTCAACACGCGCATGCACTCCGCCGGCCATCTGATCGGTCACTTTGTTCAGGCCTTGGGCTGGATGCCGATCAAGGCGCATCACTGGCCAGGCGAAGGACGAGTGCAGTTCAAACCCGAAGATTCGGCGCAGGACGTTGATGCGCAAACTGTTCAGCACGGCATCGAGCAATGGATCGCCCACGACCTGCCCCGCCTGACGTCATTGCGCGAAGGCGCCAGGGAAATCGGTTTCGGTGAACTGCCCGCCTACGGTTGCGGCGGCACCCATGTACGTAGCTTGAAGGATTTGGGCGTGGTCTCGATCACTGCCGTTTCGCAAAAAAAAGGAACGCTGTCCGTTCACTACGATGTGGACTGAGCATGTGGGCGATGCCGAACCCGGCATCGCCTGACGCCGGGGCAGCCCGCATTCGCAGGCTCCGTTGCCTCTTTGATAGATGGACCTTAAACCATGATGCTTGACGTCGAGCGTCTCGATGAGACGTGCATAAAAAAACTGGCCAACGAAGAAGTCCTCGCCATTCGCGTCAAAGGCTTGCTGCCCCGATCGCTGGCGATGCAGATCGGCGACAAGATCCTCACCCCCGGTTTCGAAGGCTATATCAACGCGCCCAGCATCGGTCGCATCGGCATGGCGTTTTATGAAGCGGAAAACCAGCCGCTGTTGATCGAGGATTATTTCGCCCGCGCCACCCGCAACATCGCGGAATTACGCAACCGCTGCGCGCCCTACCCGTCCCCGGTCGACACCCTGCGCTGCATGCTCGACGAATCCTGGCCAGCGGGTGCGCACCTGGAAAATCTTTACGGGCGCAAAATGTATGTAGGGCTGTCCCGGGTGGTGAAGCCAGGCGTGTGCTTCCTCGCCCACCACGACATTTTCGCCAAGGACGCCCCTGACAGCTACCAGGCCAGAAGCCTGGAAGCGCAGTTCGCCTGCAACGTTTACCTGAACATGCCCACCGAAGGTGGCGCATTGCAGATGTGGGACGACGACATTTCCCCGGACCAATTCGACGAGATGCGCGGCGAGAGCTACGGCATCGACCCGGCCCTGCTCGGCCCCGCGGCTCTGGAGATTCTCCCCGAGCCTGGCGACTTCATCATGTTCAACTCGCGCCGCATGCACTCAGTGACGCCGGGTGTGGCGGACCCGCGCTTGAGCCTTTCCTTCTTTGTCGGCTATCGCGGCAATGCTTCACCCCTTACTTTCTGGAGTTGAGATGCTTTCCAATTACATGGGCGAGTTTCTGACGCTGGCGATCATCCACTTCCTCGCTGTGGTCGCACCCGGACCGGACTTCGCGGTCACCATCCGTCAAAGCGTGCGTTTCGGCAGACTGGTCGGCATCTGCACGGCGCTGGGCATCGGTGCGGGCATTTCCGTGCACGTGCTTTACACCCTGCTCGGCGTCGGCGCATTGATGCACACCACCCCCTGGCTACTGACCGTGGCCAAGGTGGTGGGCGGCGCCTACATTCTGTACCTCGGCGTCAGCCTGATACGCAGCAAACCCAAGACCGTGCTGGAAGGCGACAAAGGTGCGGACCAACCGATGGCAGAGCAAACACTGCTCAAGGCGTTCAGCACAGGTTTCCTGACCAACGCCACCAACCCCAAGGCCACGCTGTTTTTCCTGGCGATATTCACCAGTCTCATCAGCGCCACGACACCGCTCAAGGTTCAGGCGCTGTATGGGGTCTGGATGTGTTTCGTTAATGCATCGTGGTTTGTCATTGTCGCCCTGTTCTTTTCCAGCGCCCGGGTGCGATTGCTCTTTCTGCGCATGGGGCACTGGTTCGAACGAACGATGGGGGTGATTCTGATCTTGTTCGCAGGGCGTCTGATTCTGTCGATGTAAAAACGTCGAACGAGCAAAAGGCCCGCACAGTCTGACTGGCGGGCCTTTTTTACTGCTGCGGACACAAATCGCGCACAAACAAAAACGCCGCTCGATGAGCGGCGTTTTTGTGAAATTGGAGCGGGAAACGAGACTCGAACTCGCGACCCCGACCTTGGCAAGGTCGTGCTCTACCAACTGAGCTATTCCCGCAAATGGCGTCCCCTAGGGGACTCGAACCCCTGTTACCGCCGTGAAAGGGCGGTGTCCTAGGCCACTAGACGAAGGGGACACGCTGCCCGGAACACATGGTCTGTGTTTCGGTGCCCAGACCCGCATCCGAAGACTTGGTTCTGGTTTCACTCAGCCCTGCCCGAAAGCAACGCTGTTTAAAAATGGAGCGGGAAACGAGACTCGAACTCGCGACCCCGACCTTGGCAAGGTCGTGCTCTACCAACTGAGCTATTCCCGCATTGGCGTCCCCTAGGGGACTCGAACCCCTGTTACCGCCGTGAAAGGGCGGTGTCCTAGGCCACTAGACGAAGGGGACACACGTACAACATTCACTCCCTACCGCGTTTCGCTGTGTGCTTTCCGCTGTAAGTGGCGCGCATTCTATGGATGGATTGAGGGGTCGTCAACCCCCTGATATAAATTTATTTAAATCAATGACTTCGCCCTGCTTTAGGACACCGATCCGGGTTTTACGCCGTCCGACGATTGACGCCTATATTCTGACGCCAGGCAAGCGTCAAGGCGTTATAGTTCATGCATGCCCTGAGTGATGGCAATACGCCTCTAGAACGACTATTACTTATAGTAATCAGGGTTGCGGCCGATACCACATAAGGATAACCGATTCATCCCGTCGAGCGGTCCGGGCAACTCCCCTGCACGCGACCCCATAAACCCATAAAGAGGTCTTACCGGTGACACCACTCATGATCACCCTGCTCGTCGTAGCCGGGATCGCACTATTGATCGCCATTGGCTACATGAACCATGTGGTGGAAAACAACAAGCTGGAAAAAGCCCGCACCCGGATCGAGCTGAACGACCGCCTGCGTCGCTGTGGCGAAATCACCGAGACTTTTCCCGGTCAGTTGATGACAGCGGAACTCAAACTGCTGTTGACCCGTCTGGAGCTTAATGTCTGCCAGCGCCTGCTCAGTCTGGAAAAATCCGACGCCGCGATGAAGGAACGGATTGCCGAACTGAATGCCCTGGTCGCCCAAGGCGAATCGATCCCGGTCAACAATCCACCGGCACCGATCCAGACCGAAGCCAAAGCCAAGGACGTACGCTTCCTGCTCGAAGCCCTGCACGGCCAGATCACCCGCGCCGCCCATGATGGCTTCCTGCCAACCAACGAAGCCAAGCGCTGGATCCGCGAAGTTCGCCATCTCCTGGTCCTGCTGCACATCGAATTCTTCAACAACCTCGGCCAGCACGCCCTGCAACAGAACCAGCCCGGCCAAGCCCGCCTGGCATTCGAACGCGGCGTGCAGTACCTGCGCAAACAGCAGGACCCCAAGGTCTACGCCGAACAACTGGACTACCTGGAAAAACTCCTGGCCCGGGCCAACGCACAGGTCATGGATAACATCGCGCCGGCTGATGGCGAAGTGAACCAGCTGACTGAAGGCCTGAAGGACGCCGAGGCTGATGCGGACTGGAAGAAGAAAGTTGTTTACGACTGATCAAGGGAAGCGGGAGAGCCACCGAAAAGGTGGCTTTTTTTTGGGTTGGATTTTAGCGGTGAGTGCATCCGATAAAGATTGGTTGGCTGGCAGGCCGTCTTCGCTGGCAAGCCAGCTCCCACAAGGGGTACGGGTGCGTTCTGAAATCAGGTCGGCTGTCAGGCCGCCTTCGCGAGCAGGCTCGCTCCTACAAGGGGTACGCGTGCATTTCTGAAATCACGTCGGCTGTCAGGCCGCCTTCGCGAGCAGGCTCGCTCCTACAAGGGATCGGCGTACACCGACGCTCTCCACCACTCATCAGGCCGAGCGTTAGCTCGCCTGCAGCTTTTGATCTTGACGCACCGCCCCATCGAGAGGCCGAGTGGAGGTTCTGCGTAGTGGGCAACCCGGCATGGATGCCGGGTTAGCCGCGCACGGCCAGGGATGGCCGATCGCGGCGGGCCCACGGAGCAGGACCGGAGCGAGGGCATGCCGAGCACTAGCGAGGCACCGAACGAAAGGGGCAAGAGCCCTTGGTTACTTGGGGCTTTTCCAAGTGACTCGCCGTAAGGGCGAAACCATAGGCGGCCGTTACCGCACCAACGGATATGCACTCAACCACCAACAACCTGGTCGGCCCAACGGCCGCCAAGTCCAAAAAAGCCCACATCAAAGCCGAAAGTGCCCCACCATCCCCTTCAACTCAACCCCCAACTGCGCCAGCTCAATACTGGACGCCGCATTCCCCCGCATCGCCAACGAAGACTGATCCGCACTGGCGCGAATACTTGTCACACTGCGATTGATCTCCTCGGCCACCGAACTCTGCTCCTCGGCAGCCGCTGCGATCTGCTGGTTCATTTGCTGAATCAACGATACCGCCGCGGCAATGCTGCCCAGCGCACTCTCAGTCTGCAGCGCATCGCTGACTGCCAGCTTCACCAACTCACCACTGTTCTGAATCTGCTGTACCGACGAGTGCG
Source organism: Pseudomonas silesiensis (assembly GCF_001661075.1). NCBI lineage: Bacteria > Pseudomonadati > Pseudomonadota > Gammaproteobacteria > Pseudomonadales > Pseudomonadaceae > Pseudomonas > Pseudomonas silesiensis. The sequence goes on along the minus strand of NZ_CP014870.1, from coordinate 1,350,504 downwards.
CCGCCGAACGCAAGGCGCTGACCAGTCGCTCGATCTCCTCGGTCGATTGCTGGGTCCGTTTCGCCAATGCCCGCACCTCGTCCGCCACCACCGCAAAGCCCCGCCCCTGCTCGCCGGCCCGCGCCGCCTCGATAGCGGCATTGAGCGCCAACAGGTTGGTTTGCTCGGCCACGCTCTTGATGACACCGAGCACCGTGCCGATGTTCTGGATTTGCGCGCTCAGGCTTTCGATGCTCGAACTGGCCGAGGTCGCAGAATCTGCCAGTTGCTCGATCCGGGCCATACTCTGGCGCACCACCTGCTGACCGCTTTCAACCTTGTCGTCCGCTGTCTGTGCCGCCTGAGCGGCCTCCTCGGCGTTTCGCGCAACGTCGTGCACGGTCGCGGTCATCTGATTCATCGCCGTAGCAACCTGATCGGTTTCTTCCTTTTGGCTGCTGACTTCCAGATTGGTCTGTTCGGTTACCGTCGACAGTGATTGCGCCGAACTGGCCAGTTGCTCGATGCCGGCCTGCAAACCGCTGACAATACTGCTGAGTCCTGTTCCCATCTGCTGCATGGCCTGCATCAATTGACCGATCTCGTCACGACGAGTCACCTCGACCGTCGCACTCAAATCGCCGGCGGCGATCTGTTGCGCCACACGCATCACGCTGCGCAAGGGGCCGACGATCAACCGGGTAATCACCCATGCCGCAATCAACCCCACCAGCAAGGCCAGCGCGGAGGAGCCGATAATCAGCAACGAATTCTTTTTCAGTTCGGTCTGCATCGACTGGTCTTCGGCGACATAGGCCTGATCCACCCGCTCCACCACCTGCGCGGCGCGCTGATGCAGTTGCTCATAAACGATTTTTTCCTGAGCTAGCAAGCCAGTGTATTCGGCGAGTTTTTCGCTGAAACCGCCGATGTGGCCGGCCACTTCATTGAGCACAGTCTGGTAGCCCTCATCCTTGACGGTGGTTCTCAGTTGCTCGGCCTGGACCAGCGCCTGGTCGGCCTGCTCGATCTTGCCCTGTGCCGCGCTGTCGTCACCCTTGCGGCTCTGGTCCAGGCGCACGCGCGCTTCGTTCATAGCCTGCAACATCAGCCGCGATACCTGGCTGACCTGACTGGCTTGCTCGATGAACTGCGCGCCATCCTTGCCTGCGGATTCTTTCAAGGTATAGGCGCCGTCATCGGCCAGCCCGGCTTGCAGCACGTCGAGGTTATTGGCCACGCTGGACACCGACCAGCTGGCCATTTCCAGCGCCAGGTCCTTGGCCTGGCTGAGCGAGACGAACTCGTCAAAGGCCTTGCGATAGGCACTCAGGGATTGTTCGACATCACTCATCACCGGCACATTGGCAGCCGATTGCTCCTTGAGTTCGTTCGCAAGGGCGACCAGGTCGTCAATGCCCTTGTGCAAGGCATCAGCGGTTTTCGGGTTGCCACCCAACGCGTACTCCTGCTCAAGCAATCGCACCTTGAGCAGACCGCTGTTGAGCGACGACATTTGCTTGAGCCCGTCGAAGCGTTGGCTGATGGTCTGCAGGGACCACACGCCAATGGCCGCCACCAAGGCAGTCAACAGCAGTACGAGTACAAACCCGACACCCAGTTTTTTCGCCATACCGAGGTTGGCAAAACGTCCTTGCACGGCCGAAATCATTGCACTTGGTCCCCTGATATAGTCTGTTGACGCAGAGTCGCAACGGGCCTGTATCAACACAAGTCTCTGGCGCTGGAATAATGGCAAAAAGCTACGCCCACGTCGTTTTCAGAACGCTTGAGGTCGATCCACAGTGGTGGCTTGGAAAAACGCCCGGGCTCGCGGATCACTGGCATAGGCCACGTTGATACGCTGCCAGTCACCGGGCTCGCCGGTGGGACTGAAGGCCGTCGCTGAAGACAGCTGGACGCCGAAGCGCTGTGCCTGGGCCCGCACTTGAGCGTAGTCGGCCATGGGCGATCGCGCCCAGATGAACAAGCCCCCGGCAGGTTTGCCGAAGACCTCCCACTCAGCGTCTTCGAGCACTTGCAAGGCGGTCTCCCGATCGCTGTTCAAACGCTGGCGTTGTCGCTGTACCAGCTTGCGGTAGGCACCACTGGCCAACAGGCAAGCCACCACCGATTCGCAGAACTGTGACGCGCCCATGCTGCTGACCATCTTGACTTCGGCCAGTCGCGAAACAACCCCGGCGCCGGCTACTACAAAACCGACGCGCAACGAGCTGCTAAGGGTCTTGGAGAAACTGCCGACGTAGATCACGTTTTCCGCAGTATCCAGCGCGGCGAGCCGAGTACCGGGCCCGCCGGATAAATCCGCATAGACGTCATCTTCGACGACCAGCGTACAGTGGGTTTTCGCCAGTTGCAGAATCTGCTGGGCCACCTTTGGCGTCAGGCTGCTGCCCGTTGGATTGTGATAGAAACTGTTGATGAACAATGCTCGGGGCCGGTACTGCAGGAGCAGCGCCTCGAGCACGTTGATATCGGGCCCGTTCGGCGTTCGCGGCACCTCGATCATGTGGACGCCGCGCAGCCGGAGCAACTCGAACAGCATCGAGTACCCGGGACTTTCCACCACCACGCACTCCCCCGGCTTGAGCAAGGTGCGCACAATCAGATCAAGCCCCTGGCTAGCGCCCGCCGTTGTCAGGATCTGGTGCTCCTGCACGGCGATATGCAGTTGCAGCAGGCGCTTGCGAATGTGTTGGCGCAAGGCTGGCAGGCCCAGCGGGGTGCCATAGTTGAACAGCCCCGCCATGTCGGTGCGACTGATCTCACGGATCGCGTAACCCAGGTCGTCAGTCTCGCGCCAGCTTATGGGCAATCCACCACAGCCCAGCTTTAGTTCACCGAAGACGCCATCGTGCTTTACCGCCGCCCCTTCGAACCAGGGGTAATCCCGTTGCCTGCGAGCAGCCAATACCGGGTCGGCGACAAAAAAGCCGCTACCCTGACGCGACGCCAACACCCCTTCAGCGACCAGACGCTCACACGCTTCAACGACGCTGGACTGACTGAGCAGATTATCCCGCGCGATTTGCCGCGCAGAAGGTAAACGCGTCCCGGGCAATACTTCGCTTTGCCGGAGCCAGCCCGCCAGCGCATCGACAATTTGCTGGACGAGCGGCACCAAGGCCTGTCGATCGATTCTCAATTCCATGAGCAAGCAAACTCCTGTTCGTTTTGCTGGAACAGTTAATCACAGGAATGCTCGATGGGATGTGCGACAACGCCGCCAGAATCTTCGGTTCTAACCATTGGAAACACATTGGCCGGCACCATCGCCGAAGCTGAAAATCACATTCAGAATGCCGTGACGCCTCCGTCCACCGCCAACGAGTGGCCGGTGGTAAACGCTGCACCATCGCTGCACAGGTACAGCACCGCGCTGGCAATCTCCTCGACCTTGCCAATGCGACCCACCGGATGCATGGCATTGGCGAACTCGCCCTTCTTCGGATCCGCTTCATAGGCACGGCGGAACATGTCGGTGTCGATCACCGCGGGACACACGGCATTCACGCGAATCTTTTTCCTGGCGTATTCGATGGCCGCCGATTTGGTCAGGCCGATCACTGCGTGTTTGGAGGCGGCGTAGATACTCATCTTCGGCGCAGCCCCCAGGCCGGCCACCGACGCGGTGTTGACGATCGCACCACCACCCTGGGCCAGCAGCAAGGGTAATTGGTACTTCATGCACAGCCAGACACCTTTGACATTGACGCCCATGATCGCGTCGAATTCGTCGATCGTACCCTCGGCCAGTTTGCCTTTCTCGATCTCGATGCCGGCGTTGTTGAAGGCATAGTCGAGACGGCCGTAGGTATTCACGACTTCGTCCATCAGATTTTTTACATCGCTTTCCACGGTAACGTTGCAACGTACGAAGGTTGCTTCACCGCCCGCCGTGCGAATCAACGCCACCGTGCCCTCGCCACCCGCCGTATCAAGATCGGCGACCACTACTCTCAAGCCTTCGGCAGCGAACGCCAGGGCAGTCGCGCGGCCAATACCGGCGGCCGCCCCTGTCACCACTGCCACCTGGCCGGAAAACGTCATGCTCATTGTTATGTCCTCGTAGAGAAGATGCGGGGGTTCGCGTGCCGCAGTCTAGCCACAGGCATCCGTCGCGCGGCAGCACTATCAGAAGGCCGGTTGAGTGCCCATGAGTGACGGTGATAAAGCTGCCGGGCCAGCCATCACTGTTCTGGATCGGACTGCATTCGCGGCATCGGCGCGACTTGCGGCAATGATCATCAAGGGCTATCAACAAGACTTCATTCATCTTGAGTGCCTGTCATGACTACCCAGACCAATCGCCAGTTCCTGCTCGCCAAACGTCCGGTGGGTGCGGCAACCCGCGAGACCTTTACCTATCAGCAAGTACCGGTCGGCGAGCCGGCCGCGGGTCAGATTCTGGTCAAAAACGAATACCTGTCCCTGGACCCGGCCATGCGCGGCTGGATGAACGAGGGCAAGTCCTATATTCCGCCAGTCGGTATTGGCGAGGTCATGCGTGCATTGGGTGTAGGCCAGGTCATCGCGTCGAACCATTCGGATTTTGCGGTCGGGGACTACGTCAACGGTGCCTTGGGCGTGCAGGATTATTTCCTCGGCGAGCCACGGGGTTTCTACAAGGTCGATCCGAAACTGGCGCCGCTGCCGCGCTATCTTTCGGCACTGGGCATGACCGGGATGACGGCCTACTTCGCCCTGCTCGACGTTGGTGCGCCCAAGGCCGGTGACACCGTGGTGCTCTCGGGCGCGGCCGGCGCGGTGGGCAGCATTGCCGGGCAAATTGCCAAGCTCAAGGGTTGCCGCGTCGTCGGCATCGCGGGCGGTGCCGACAAGTGCCGGTTCCTGATCGACGAACTGGGTTTTGACGGTGCCATCGATTACAAGAACGAAGACGTCCACGCCGGGCTAAAGCGCGAGTGCCCGAAAGGCGTCGATGTGTACTTCGATAACGTCGGCGGCGATATTCTCGACGCCGTGCTGAGCCGCCTGAACCTGAAGGCACGGGTGGTGATTTGCGGCGCCATCAGCCAGTACAACAACAAGGAAGCGGTCAAAGGTCCGGCCAACTACCTGTCGCTGCTGGTCAACCGCGCACGGATGGAAGGTTTCGTGGTGATGGATTACGCCGCACAGTACGCCGCTGCCGCGCAGGAAATGGCTGGCTGGATGGCCAAGGGGCAGCTCAAGAGCAAGGAAGACATCGTCGAAGGACTCGAGACGTTCCCGGAGACGCTGATGAAGTTGTTCAGCGGGGAGAATTTCGGAAAGTTGGTTCTGAAGGTTTAATCCAGCGCTTGAGCCGATCACAAAACCAATGTGGGAGCGGGCTTGCTCCCACATTTGATCTTGAGTGTTTGGTTAAGCGAGTTCGGCCACCACAGCGGCGAGGGCCTTGGCCGGATCCGCCGCCTGGCTGATCGGACGGCCGATCACCAGGTAGTCGGAACCGGCATCCAACGCTTGACGCGGGGTCAGGATACGGCGCTGATCGTCCTGGGCGCTGCCCGCGGGACGAATCCCCGGGGTCACCAGTTGCAGCGACGGGTGAGCCGATTTCAGGGCCTGGGCTTCCAGGGCTGAGCAGACCAGGCCGTCCATCCCGGCTTTTTCCGCCAACGCGGCCAAGCGCAGCACCTGCTCTTGCGGCTCGATGTCCAGGCCGATACCCGCCAGGTCTTCACGTTCCATGCTGGTCAGCACGGTTACGCCGATCAACAGCGGTTTCGGGCCGGTGCGCTGGTCGAGCACTTCGCGGCAGGCGGCCATCATGCGCAGACCGCCGGAACAGTGCACGTTGACCATCCATACGCCCATTTCCGCAGCCGCCTTGACGGCCATGGCGGTGGTATTCGGGATGTCGTGGAACTTGAGGTCCAGGAACACTTCGAAACCCTTGTCACGCAGGGTGCCGACGATTTCCGAGGCGCAGCTGGTGAACAGTTCCTTACCGACTTTGACCCGGCACAGCTTCGGGTCCAACTGATCGGCCAGCTTCAGTGCGGCGTCACGGGTAGGGAAATCCAGGGCGACGATGATAGGAGTCTGGCAGGCGGACATGAGTGGGCTCTCAGGCAGGTCGAAATCGGCGCGCATTGTAGCGGAACCAGCGGCGCTGCGGGACCCGATGATCGGTAAATCGTCGAGTCGGCTCTCGCAAGCCTAGCCCCTGCGTCCATTGTGTCCATTGTGTCCAATTCGATTCACACACCCACAGCATCATCTGCCAGGACGAACAGCGCACCCGCGAGGCCTCTCAAGGCCGGCGATCCTCGACCCGGGCCTGACTTTTGCTCCAGTCGGTCAGCAAGCTGTAAGCCACGGCCAACAAGGTCGGCCCGATAAACAAACCGATGAAGCCAAACGCAATCAGCCCGCCAAATACCCCGAGCAATACAATCACCAAAGGCAAATTCCCGCCCCGACTGATCAGGTAAGGCTTGAGCACGTTGTCGACCCCACTGATGATGAACATCCCCCAGCAGCCGAGGAACACCGCCATCCCGTAATCACCCTTCCAGGCCAGCCAGGCCGTGGCCGGAATCCACACCAGCGGTGGCCCCATCGGAATCAGGCTCAGCATGAACGTGACGATCCCCAGCACCAGCGCCCCGGGCACCCCGGCAATCAGGAAGCCGATCAACGCCAGAACCGCCTGGGCAGCCGCCGTCCCGATCACCCCGTTCACCACGCGTTGCACCGTTCCCGCCACCAGTTCGATGTAATAGCCGGCTCGATCGCCGATCAGCCGCTGCAGCAACCCATGAACAAACGCCGCCAGCCGCGGCCCGTCGCGGTAGAAAAAGAACACGAAGACAATGCTCAACGTCAGCTCGAGAATCCCGCCGCCGATCTGCGCACTGCGCGCCAGCAACCAGTTACCGACCTGGCCCAGATAGGGCTTGATCGCCAGCATCATCGCCGCGCCCTGCTGATCGATACTGTTCCAGATCCCCACCAGCCGCTCGCCCACCAAGGGAATGCTGCCCAGCCAGACCGGTGCTTCAGGCAGGCCGTCGACCTGCACATCCTTGATGAACGCCGTGGCGTCGCGCACATGGTCCGCCAGGTTGAACCCCAGCCAGACCAGCGGCGCCGCCACCAGCACCATCCAGCCCATGGTCAGCAGCGCCGCCGCCAGGGATTCGCGCCCGTTGAGCCCGCGGGTCAGCAAACGCATCAGTGGCCAGCTGGCGAAGGCCAGCACCGCGCCCCAGAACAACGCGGACCAGAACGGCGCCATCACCCAGAAGCTCGCGCCAAACAGCACCAGGAGCAGGATCTGCACCAACAGCCGATCGTTATTGATCATCCCAGTCTCGAAAAAAGTCAGTCAGCCAAAAAGTAGGTGAACATGCGAGCACGTTCACCCGATACAGCTTATCGCAACAGTTCGAGGTGCAGGCCAGAGCCTTCGACACTGCCCGCTTCCATTCTGGCCGTACGGACGCCCTGCCCGATCAGGGCCTGGCGCCAGGTTTCGGCCTTGGGCCCGGAAATACTGACCCGCAAGGTGGTATCAAGATTCAGTCCACGGGAGATCAAGCGCAGCCAGGTCTCGTCAGGATCTCCGGTCAATTGGGGGAAATCGAGCTCACCGGTGCTCTTGAGCTCGCGCAGCAAGGTCGCGGACGTCGGCAGCAAATCCCCCAACGGTGCCGCGGCATCGAACTGTTCGACGTGCAGATAGGCTTTGCGATTACCGCGAGTGATGCTGTACAGCGCCACCAGGGTGTTGTCCCGGGGCGCCGCCAGACGCAACAGCAGATACGCTTGCCGATCGTCGGCGCCATAGAGCTTGGCGTTGCCGAAGACATCGTTGGCCCACAGGCTGCTTTCCCCGCAATCCCGGGCCTGGCACCAGAACAGCAACTGGGCATCCTGCTTCTGCAGGGATTCGCGGGCGGCCGTGAAGGCGTCGAGCGACGAGTGCTCCGGTGGCAACTCGTAGGTGACCGAGGTCGCATTGCCACGGGCGCTGACCTGACCATCGAAGCGCAGCTGGCCGCTGATCTTGCGGATCGAACCCAGCGGGTAGATCCGCTCGAGCTCGGTGGCCGGGCGATAGTCGACGATCTGCGCATCGGTCATGCGCGGCACGATCGGCAGGTCCTGACTGCCGGGAATATCGGCGGCAAACGCTAACGGACTGAAACAACACACCACCAGCAGACGGAATGAACGCATGGTCAGGCTCATCGGATCAGCATGGCCTGGGCACCTTTGACGACGCTGGCGTCATCGATGCGTTCGGGCACCAGCAGACCACGCTGTACGGCCGGGCGCGCCTCCATGGTCGCCATCCAGCGTTGCAAGGCGGACAAGCCCTCCACCTCGACGCCGGACCACTCGTGGCCACGAACCCATGGAAAGGTCGCGATATCGGCAATGCTGTACTCGCCCGCCAGAAACTCTACCGCTTGCAGGCGTGTGTCGAGCACTTCGTAGAGACGACGGGTTTCATGCTGGTAACGGTCGATGGCACCCTGCAGTTTCTCCGGGAAATAGCGGAAAAATACGTTGGCCTGCCCCTGCATCGGACCGATTCCGCCCATCTGGAACATCAGCCACTGCAGCACCACCGAGCGCCCTTTCGGGTCCTTTGGCAGCAGCTTGCCGCTCAGTTCAGCGAGATAGACCAGGATGGCACCGGATTCGAACACGGCAAAATCGCCGTTGGCACGGTCGACAATCGCCGGAATCCGGCCATTGGGATTGATCTTGAGGAAGTCCTCGGACTTCTGTTCCTTCTTGTCGAAACTCAAGGCGTGCACCCTGTAGGGCAGGCCGAGTTCCTCGAGCACGATAGAGACCTTGTGGCCATTTGGAGTCGCTGCGGTGTAGAGATCTATCATGGTTGTCTCCCATTTCAACCCGCCCAGCCTCGACAGTTGCCCGGCGCAAGTCAAGGAACGGCGAAGAACCGATTGAAACAGTCTGCGACAAGGTCGGCACCGGTTTCGTCATTCAGGTGCAAATGATGGCCGCCAGGCAGCTGTTCAGGGCTAAAGGGTAGACGTTCCAGCAGCTCGGAATGTCTGGCGAGCATGCCGTCGGCCGCGACGACCAGTTTTGCAGGACAACCGACCCGCTGGACGAAGGCCATCGCCTGTTCGGTAGTCAGACGCAGCGGCGATGGCAATGTAAGACGGTTATCGGTGCGCCAGGTGTAACCACCCGGTACCGGCATCAACCCCCGTTGCGCCAACAGCTCGGCGGCTTCGCGACTGACGGCCACCAGACCTTTCATGCGCGCTTCGATGGCGCGATCGAGGGTGTGGTAGACCGGTTTGCGTTTCTCCCTTAGATCAAGCTGTGCTTGCAGGGCCATGCCCATGCGCTCGGCGGCATTTTCGCCTTTGTCTGTAGGAGGAATGATGCCGTCGATCAAGGCCAGATGGGTCACCCGCTCCGGCAATGACCCGGCCAGCACCAGTGAAACAATCGCCCCCAACGAGTGCCCCAATAATCCGAAGCGTTTCCAGCCCAGCTGTTCGGCCACTTGCAGCACGTCATGGGCGTAATCCCAGAGCGCGTAACCGGCGCCCGCAGGCCGATGCCCGGAGTGACCGTGACCGGCCATGTCGAGGGCGACAATGCGCAGGCCCTTGAGCTTCGGTGCCAGCCGGGCAAAGCTGTTGGCGTTGTCCAGCCAGCCGTGCAAGGCGATCACCGGCACCCCGTCTTGCGGTCCGAACAGATGCGCCGCCAATTCAATGTGCGGCAGGCTCAGGCGAACTTCTTCGACGACAGGGCTCATACGCATTCCTGCGGGCGGCGACCGTCCCAGCGACTGAACAGATTCTTCAGCAGCAGGGCCGTATCCTGGGGACGTTCGAGAGGAAACATGTGGCCGCCGGGCATGGTCAGTGACTCGCCCAGGGGCATGCGCCCGACGGAGTTGACGTGATGACGCATCACCACTCGGCTCTTGTGTCCGCGAACCACCGCCAGCGGCACTTTCAGCTGCCCTGCCCGGCCGGGGCTGGTGTGGGGCACGCCGCGGTAGATGCTGATTTCCGTGGCCGGGTCGAAGCGCAGGCGCAGCTTGTCGCCCACCTTGTGCAAACCGTGCTGCAGATAAGCATCGAAGCATTCCGGGTCGAAACTGCGAAACAGGGTTTTGCCGGCAAAATACACTCGCGCAGCATCCAGATCGCTGAACTCTTCCCGACGGCCCAGGGTGCGACCGGCCGGGGTCAGGCGGTCGATGAAACCAAAGCGCTTGGCCGCGCGGATGACCCATTGATCAGTACGGGTCAGCACCGGCGAATCGAGCATCACCACCCCTCGATACAACTCGGGGCAACGCAGGGCGGCATGCAGATGCAATACACCGCCCAAGGAATGCCCGACACCCCAAACCGGTTCCGGTTGCTGCTTGAGGTGATGGATCAATTCGTCGACCAGGTTGTGCCAATTGTCGTCCGCCGGGAAACGCGGGTCGTGGGCGTGCTGCTCCAGATGCGTCACCTGATACTCGGGCGCCAGCGCCGCGAACAATTTGCCGTAGGTGCCCGAGGGAAAGCCATTGGCGTGGGCGAAAAAAATCTGTTGCGACATACAGGCAAATCCATGAGCGAGAACAGGATTTGATTGTCCGTAAGACGAGGTCCTACAGCAATGACCATAACTGTCAGCAATGGTGGTAGGAAATGTCGCAAATCTCAAAAAGATCGCAGGGTAGGCGATGCACGAGCTGCCGCGGGCTGCGATCTTTTGATCCATCAACCCTCAATCAACGCGCTGGCGGATTCTCACCCAACGGCACCACTGCCATGGTCAACCGCGACACACAACTGGCCTTGCCCTCATCGCTGGTCAGCCGAATGTCCCAGACATGGGTCGTACGCCCGATGTGGATCGCCCTGGCCACCGCCGTCACCCGCCCGCTGCGCAGGCCCCGCAAATGGTTGGCGTTGATTTCCAGGCCCACGCAATAAAACTTGCTGGTATCGATGCACAGGTAACTGGCCATGGAGCCGACGGATTCGGCCAGTACCACCGAGGCGCCACCGTGCAGCAGGCCGTAAGGCTGATGAGTGCGTTGGTCGATGACCATGCTGGCGGTCAGGGACGCTTCATCGAAGTCTTCGAAGCGGATATCCAGCACTTCGCCAATGGTGTTTTTCTGGAGTGCGTTCAACTGCTCGATGTTGGGGGTGGTGCGCCACAAACTCATTGCTGACATCCTTCGTTGGTTTTTATTCGTCACTCAATCCTGCCACAGCACGGCTTCGCTGCGCGCGCTCCATTCTTCGAACCGGGCACCGTAAGCCGCTTCGATCATGTTGCGCTTGATCTTCAGGGTCGGCGTCAGGAAGCCGTTTTCCACGGCCCAACTGTCCTTGACCACCACCAGCCGCCCCAAGCGCTCATGTTTGTCGAGCACACCGTTGACCTCTTCCAGGAGCTTTTCCAGGCTGGAATGCAGGCCTGCGCGCGCGGCGCCGCCCGCGTCCAGTTGCCCGACCGCCGAAAGCACGCACAAACCCAGCGGCGCACTCAATCCATCGCCGACCACGCACACCTGCTCGATCCGCGAATGCACCGCCAGCCGATTCTCGATCGGTGCCGGAGCGACATATTTGCCTGTGCTGGTCTTGAAGATTTCCTTCAGGCGCCCTGTCAGGCGCAGGTTGCCTTCGGCGTCTTGCTCGCCTTTGTCACCGGTACGCAGGAAGCCGTCTTCCGTGAGGGTTTCAGCGGTTTTTTCCGGTTCCTTGAAATACCCGAGCATGGTGGCGCCGCTGCGCACCCACACTTCGCCGGATGGCGCGATGCGCACCTCCACCTCGGGGCATGGCTTGCCGATCCAGCCGGGCTTGTTCTCGCCGGGCCGGCCAACGTGCGAATAGCCGCAGTTTTCGGTCATGCCGTAGACCTCCAGCACATCCAGCCCCAGTTTCTGGTACCACAGCAGCAAGGACTGCGGCACGGGCGCGGCACCGGACAAGGCTACGCGCAAAGCATCCAGCCCCAATCCGGCGAGGACTTTGTGCCCCACCCGCTTGCCGATGACCGGCAGGCCCAGCAGAAAGTCGAGACGCTTTGGCGCAATTTTGCTGTACACGCCCATCTGGAACCGGGTCCAGATGCGCGGCACGCCGAACATGACGGTCGGCCGTGCACGTTGCAGATCGGTCAGGAAGGTGTCGAGGCTTTCGGCAAAGAATACCGTCTGCCCGCCATAGATCGACGCCAGTTCGACGAACATCCGTTCGGCGACGTGGCACAGCGGCAAGTAGGACAGCAGCCGGTCCGACTCGTTGAGACCGAATAACTGCGTACCATGGGTGGTGGCAAACCCCAGACTGCCGAAGCTGTGCATCACGCCCTTGGGCAGGCCGGTGGTGCCGGAGGTGTAGATGATCGTCGCCAACTGATCGGCGGACGGCCTGGGATCATCCTGGATCGGCGAACTCGCTTGCAGGTCGGCCCAGCTGAAATCGAAAGTGCCGGGTGGGTGCAAGGGCAGGCTGATGGTCGGCAGATCGGGATTGACCCCGCGGGACATGCCCGGCCAGTCATCGAGCTTGCCGATGAACGCCAACGTCGCTTGCGAATGCTCCAGTACCTGGGCGACGGACTCGGCCGTGAGGTTCGGGTACAGCGGCACCGAGACATGGCCAGCCATCCAGATCGCCAGGTCGGCAATGATCCAGTGCGCGCAGTTTTTCGAGATCAGGGCGATATGACTACCTTGGGGCAGTTCCCGCGCACGCAACCAATGCGCGGCGCATCGGGCCTGATGCCCGACGTCTTCCCAGGTCAGGGTCTCGACCTGTCCGCCACCCGTGGGCTGTACCAGGAAGCGCTGGTGGGGATGACGGGCTTCACGCTCGTAGAAGACGTCCAGCGGCAAACAATAAGCGGCTGACATGCGACTCGCTCCTGTGTTTTTGTTCTGGAGCAAGCGTAGTCAACCAAGCAAATGCTCGGTCAACTATTTCACACAAGACCAGCAACGCTCTTGTGGGAGCGTGGCTTGCCCGCGATTGAATCGACTCGGTCTCCTTGGAAAACCGCGGTGCCTGCATCGCGGGCAAGCCCCGCTCCCACAGGGGCCGGTTTATTCAGCTATGGGTGTTTGATTCCTTTGAGCTTCATCGCCCCTGCCAGCGGCCCCTCGCCTTCAAGCTCGGCAAGGCCGGCGGTAGGGACCCTTTCCGGATCCTGCACATGGCCGTGCTGAAGATAACCGAGCAGGTTACCCACCAGCGGGTTATGACTGACCAGCAGCGCATGATCGACGGATACCAACTGCTCCGCCACCGTTTGCGGGCGGTAGTCGGGTGTCAGCCATTCGACGGTGCGGATTTCAGGTAGAAAGCCCAGCGCTTCACGTACCAGCATGGCGGTTTCCTGCGCTCGCAGGAAAGGACTGGCATAAATGGCGGTGAGCGGCTGGCCGATCAATTCGGCGGCACTGCGCAATACCTCTTCACGCCCCTTGACGGTCAAGGCCCGCTCGGAGTCCGGACGCGTACCGTGTGGCTCGGCTTCACCATGACGCAATACCCAGAGTTTCATAATTTCGGTTCCTCATCTCGAGCCGGATGCGGTGCTGGCGCCACAACGTGTGGGGCTTCGCCTTCCGGCGTACGCGGCGTCGGCCAGTCCGCGAACGGCCAGGGCTTCTGGTCGCTGTGAAAAGTGCCGAAACGACCGATCTGCGCCAGGAACTGGCTCAGACTGTCGCCGAAGTTCATCAGGCTGGCGCTCGGGGCGCCATAAATCAAACGATAGATCAGCTGCACCAGCACCACCGCGCCGAGGATGAATTGCGCCACTTGCCAGACCAGCAAGAAGACGATCATCCACAGCACACGCAGCAGGATGGATTCGTACTTGGCTTCTACTTTCGGATCGTTCATGTCCAGCTCCCTGCCCTGTCGATATAAGTATTCAGTTAAAACCGCTGGTAGAAATAAAGTCGACGTCGGTTTTCGGCTCGGCACGCATCAATAGACCGATCACCTGCTCCAGCGTGCGCCCTTCGAACAGGATGGCATGGAGTCCGGCGACCAGCGGCATATACACGCCAACTTCCTGGGCCTTGGCCTTGAGCACTTTCAGGGTGTTGACGCCTTCGGCCACCTCGCCCAGGCGCGTCACCGCGTCTTCCAGGCTCAATCCCTGGCCGAGGGCGAACCCGACCTGGTAGTTGCGGCTTTTCGGCGACGAACAGGTGACGATCAAATCGCCCACGCCCGCCAGCCCGAGGAACGTCATGGGGTTGGCGCCCTGATTCACCGCGAAGCGGGTCATTTCCGCCAGCGCCCGGGTAATCAACATGCTCTTGGTGTTTTCGCCCATGCCCAGCGCCACCGCCATGCCGGCGATGATCGCGTAGACGTTTTTCAGCGCCCCGCCCAACTCCACGCCGAAGCGGTCGGCGCTGGCGTAGACGCGAAAGGTGCGACCGTGCAGCGCGGCCTGGACCTGCTGGCAGAGGTCTTCGTCTTCGCTGGCGACCACCGTGGCGGTCAAGGCGTGTTCGGCGATTTCACGGGCCAGGTTCGGCCCCGACAGTACGCCGATGCGCGCTTGCGGGGCGATCTCTTCGAGGATCTCGCTCATCAGCTTGAAGGTGTGGGCTTCGATGCCTTTGGTCAGGCTCACCAGCAATTTGCCGCGCAAACGTTCGGCATGCGGCGCCAGCACCGAGCGCAGCGCGCTGGACGGCAGCGCCACGAAACTCAGGTCGCAGGCTTCCAGGGTAGCTTGCAGGTCGGTGACCGCTTCCACGGCCGGCAGAATCTTGATGCCTTTGAGGTAGCGCGGGTTTTCGCGATTGATCCGAATGGCCTCGGCCTGTTCGGGGTCACGCATCCACAGCCGCACCTGATGCCCGTTCTCGGCCAACAGATTAGCCACGGCGGTACCAAAACTTCCGCCTCCCAGGACCGCAATCGGGCGCTGTTCAGTCATATGCAATCCGTTAATCCATACCAGTGGCGATGTCGGCATTATACGGAGCAGCCCACTGGCGGCCAGTCCCCGTTTCAAATACCGGCACCTGTACGAAGAAGACCAATAAATCCGCGGAAAATGCCGCCATCGTGACTGGAAAAGTCGAGCGGCTCGGTTACCATGCGCGCCAATTGTTCGCTATCAAGGACGTGTCGTGTCGTCTGGCTCTCCATCACCCCTTGGCCACCTGCTGGCCGGACTATGCCTGGCACTCAGTGGTTTACTGTGCAGCCTGCCTGTCCGGGCCGCCGACATCCTGCTGATCGCCGCCGAGGACAGCCAGGCGTTGCAATCCTTTACCCAGGCGCTGAGGGAGCTGCGCCCTGCCGACAACGTGCGTTTCCAGCCGCTGCCCCATCTGGCAGCACCGGACAAACTGCCCGCCAGCACCCGCTTGATCCTGCTGGACCTGCCGAGTCTCGACTGGCGCCTGCAAGAGGCCCAGGGCCCGGCGACACTGGTATTGCGCATCAGCCGCCTGCAAGCGCGCCAACGCCTGGGTGCCACCCTGCCCCCGCACTTGAGCCTGCTGTGGAGCGATCCGCCGCTGGCCCGGCAATTGCGCCTGACCGGTATTCTTCTACCCCAGGCCCGACGAATCGGCGTGCTCTACGACAGTCACAGTGCGTTTCTCTTGAAGGAACTGCGCCAGGCCGCCTTGCCGCTGGGTCTTGAAATCGTCGCCGAGCGCTGGAACGACACCCGTGACAGCCGCCCGCTCCAGTCTTTGCTGAACAACAGCGACGCGCTGCTGGGGCTCGACGATCCCGATGTGTTCAACCCGAAAACCGCGAAAAACCTGTTGCTCAGCAGCTATGCACGGCAGCTGGCGTTGATCGGTCCCAATGCCGGTTTCGTCAAGGCGGGAAGCCTGGCCAGTACCTACAGCGATCAGAGCGACTGGCTGGCGATTCTTGACACGCTGCTCGACCAGCCACCGGCCAACTGGCCACGGACGCACTACCCGCAGCGCTTCCAGGTCTTGAGCAATCCGCAAGTGGCTCGTTCATTAGGTATCGAGCAGATAGATGAAGCCTCTGTCGCAACACAGTTGGCCGCAGGAGAGCGCCACCCATGACTTTCCATCGTCGCTGGGACATCAGCACCCGCACGCAAATCATCAGCCTCGGCCCTGCCCTGTTGCTGACCTTGCTGTTGATCAGTTTTTTCACCTTCGTGCGAATCCAGGACCTGCGCCAGGAACTCAACCACACCGGTCAGTTGATTGCCAACCAACTGGCGCCGGCCACCGAATACGGGGTGATTTCGGGCAACAACGAAGTGCTCGACAGTTTGCTCAAGGCCACGCTGGCCACACCCAATGTGCGCTTCCTGGAAGTTCAGGACAGCGCCAACCGGATTCTGGTGTACGTCGAACAACCGTCGGAAACCCACACCCGTTCGCATCAGGTCGAAGTCTTCCAGGCCCCGGTGCGACTGCAACGCATTGCGCTGCACAGCGACTTTTTCCAGGGCAGCAAAGCCCCCGGCCTCACGTCCACCGAGGATTATCTGGGCCGGGTCATTGTCGGCCTGTCCAACGACGCCTTCAGTCAGCGTCAGCAGGAAATCCTGTTCAAGGCCGGGATTCTGGCATTGTTCGCGCTTCTGTTTACGTTTCTGATCGCCCGGCGCCTGGCGAGCAGCCTGTCGCAGCCGCTGCGCGACATCGGTAATGCGGTCAAGGCGATCCAGAACGGCGACTACAAAACCCCGCTGCCCATCGTCGACGACACCGAACTCGGGGCGCTGTCGCAACACATCAACAACCTCGCCAGCGGTCTCGAACAAGCCAGCCGCGAACAGCACCAGGCGATGGCGCAGTTGATCCAGACCCGCGAAGAGGCGGAAAAGGCCAACAACGCCAAATCCGATTTCCTCGCGATGATGAGCCACGAACTGCGCACCCCGATGAATGGCGTAATGGGCATGCTGCAACTGCTGGAAACCACCGAGATGACCGAGGAGCAGCTCGAATATGCGGCGCTGGCTTCGGAGTCCACCGAACACCTGCTCAAGGTCATCAACGACATTCTCGATTTCTCGCGCATCGAGCGCTCGGAACTGGAACTGGAGCACATTCCGTTCAACCTCGCGGACCTGATCGGCAGTTGCGCCCAGGCGTTCTCGCACAGCGCAGCGCAACGCGGGCTGGATCTGGCATTGCTGATTCCCGATAACATGCGCGCGCTGCAGGTGCAGGGCGACCCGACGCGGATCCGGCAGATCCTGGTCAACCTGGTCGGCAATGCGCTGAAGTTCACCGAGCACGGTCGCGTCACCATCGAGCCGCAATGGCAATGGCTGGATCACGAACTGCTCTGGTTTACCTGCGCGGTGCGCGACAGCGGGATCGGTATTTCCAGCGAGCACCTGGAATCGATGTTCAATGCCTTCCAGCAGGCCGACAGCTCCATTTCCAGGCGCTATGGCGGCACCGGGCTGGGCCTCCCCATCGCCCGCACCCTGGCTGAACGCATGGGCGGCACCTTGCGCGCCCAGAGCGAAGAGGGTCGCGGATCGGTGTTCACCCTGCAAATCCCGCTGGCGCTCTATAAACAGACGCTACCGATACTGACGCCACGGCCACCCACCGGCACCGGTGAGGGCAACGGGCGCAATGTGCTGCTGGTCGAGGACAATCCGGTCAACCAGACGGTTATCGAGGCAATGTTGCGCAGCCTGGGCTTTACTGTCAGCGTCGCGACGGATGGCGCCCAAGCGGTGCGCAGTGCCGAGAGTCTGATTTACGAAGCGATCCTGATGGATTGCCGATTGCCGATCATCGATGGGTACGAGGCGACCCGCCAGATTCGCCAATTGCCCGGCTGCGCTGGCGTGCCCATCATCGCCCTGACCGCCAATGCCTTGCAGGGCGACCGGGAAGCCTGTTTATCGGCCGGAATGAACGATTACCTGGCCAAGCCCTTCAAACGCACCGATCTGCAGCAAATTCTGCAGCGATGGGTGCAGTAGTGCAGGCCTTTCGGCTATCTGCGACTGGCGTGAAAGGCGAAAGTGCGGCAGTCTTAGGCACCCGAACAAGCCCGAAAAGGGGCTTGATTAAAAATTTCAGTGCACAAGTGTACATTCGTGTCCTTGGCGCTGTGACTTTCACCACAACGCAATAGTCTATGAGTAGGCTGCTGACTCGAGGCATGAATGCTTCGACCGGCCGGGAAGATTTGCCCCACCTGCCGCACGGGACTATTGAGGAGCTCGCATGACCAAACAAAACGCCTTTACCCGGGAAGACCTGCTGCGCTGCAGTCGCGGTGAGCTGTTCGGCCCAGGTAACGCGCAACTGCCCGCCCCGAACATGCTGATGGTCGATCGCATCACCCTGATCAGCGAAGAAGGCGGCAAGTACGGCAAAGGTGAATTGGTCGCCGAGCTGGATATCACTCCGGATCTGTGGTTTTTCGCCTGTCACTTCGAAGGCGACCCGGTGATGCCAGGCTGCCTGGGCCTCGACGCCATGTGGCAACTGGTCGGTTTCTTCCTTGGCTGGCAAGGTCTGCCGGGCCGCGGCCGCGCCCTGGGTTCGGGCGAAGTGAAGTTCTTTGGTCAGGTTCTGCCGACTGCAAAGAAAGTGACCTATAACATACATATCAAGCGCGTCCTCAAAGGCAAGCTGAACCTGGCCATCGCCGATGGTTCGGTGACTGTCGACGGTCGCGAGATCTATACCGCCGAAGGCCTTCGGGTCGGCGTTTTCACCTCCACTGACAACTTCTAAGGGTTATCCGCATGCGCCGCGTCGTTATCACTGGTCTGGGCATCGTTTCGTGCCTGGGCAATGACAAAGAGACCGTCTCCGCTAACCTGCGTGCAAGTCGCCCTGGCATCCGGTTCAACCCGGAATATGCCGAAATGGGTCTGCGTAGCCAGGTTTCCGGCTCCATTGACCTTCCCCTCGAAGAGCTGATCGATCGCAAGATCTTTCGCTTCGTCGGCCACGCGGCGGCTTACGCCTACCTGGCCATGAAAGACGCTATCGCCGACTCCGGTCTGAGCGAAGAGCAGGTCTCCAACCCGCGTACCGGCCTGATCGCCGGTTCCGGTGGTGCTTCCACGCTGAACCAGATGGAAGCGCTGGACATCCTGCGCGAGAAAGGCGTGAAGCGCGTCGGCCCATACCGTGTAACGCGGACCATGAGCAGTACCGTTTCCGCTTGCCTGGCCACGCCGTTCAAGATCAAGGGCCTGAACTACTCCATCGCTTCTGCCTGCGCCACCAGTGCTCACTGCATCGGTACCGCCATGGAACAGATCCAGATGGGCAAGCAGGACATCGTGTTCGCCGGCGGCGGTGAAGAAGAGCATTGGAGCCAGTCGTTCCTGTTCGACGCCATGGGCGCCCTGTCCAGCCAGTACAACGAAACCCCGGAAAAAGCTTCCCGTGCCTACGACGCCAAGCGTGACGGTTTCGTCATCGCCGGCGGTGGCGGCATGGTCGTGGTCGAAGAGCTGGAACACGCTCTGGCCCGCGGCGCGAAGATCTACGCCGAAATCGTTGGCTACGGCGCGACCTCCGACGGCTACGACATGGTCGCCCCAAGCGGCGAAGGCGCCATCCGCTGCATGCAGATGGCCATGTCCACCGTTGACGCCCCCATCGACTACCTGAACACCCACGGCACTTCGACGCCGGTCGGCGATGTCATGGAAATGAAAGGTGTGCGTGAAGTGTTCGGCGACAAGGCGCCGGCCATCAGCTCCACCAAGAGCCTGTCGGGTCACTCCCTGGGCGCCGCCGGCGTTCACGAAGCGATCTACTGCATGCTGATGATGGAAGGCAACTTCATGGCAGGTTCGGCCAACATCGACGAACTGGACCCGGAAGTGGCAGACATGCCAATCCTGACCAAGACTCGCGAAGACGCCACCATCAACACCGTGATGAGCAACAGCTTCGGTTTCGGTGGCACCAATGCCACGCTGGTACTGAAGCGCTGGTCGGGCAAGTAATACCCCGCCGCTCTGCTGCACACAAAAACGCCCCGACTGGTTCGGGGCGTTTTTGTGTGCCTTTGATTTTGCATTTGCTTTTGTAGGAGCCAGGCTTGCCGGCGAAGGCGTACCCAAAGACGCCTTCGCCGGCAAGCCTGGCTCCTACAGGTACCGGTTTCAATTCGCCGTTTTGTCGTCGCGAACATGAAGCTTTTGTCATGAAACTTAACGCCCTGCAACCAAATGCCGCGTGTTTGGCGGGCTGCAGGACTTTTGCAAATCTGGCAAAAATGCCTCGCCGAATTCTGCCATTTACTTAGCAAGCTACCAAAATATATAACAAAGGCCTGCACACGCCTTGCTGCAGATAACAGAGATTGGAGCTAGCAGATGACTGTAAAAGTAACTGAACGCGACGATTCACATAAGTCCCACGAAGGTGTAGCCGCCGGTATCCGGATCTGGGATGTACATCAACAAGACATGCTGGTGGGGATGTTTCACTCTGAGACCGACGCCCACAGCTACAAGGCCGAACTGGAGAAACAGGAGCAGCAACGCGAACTGCTTTCCGCATAAGCAATTGTAGGAGCGAGCCTGCTCGCGATGGCCGAAAGAGCGCCGCGTTTAACCGGTAAACACGCGTTATCGTTAACGTCCATCGCGAGCAAGCTTGCTCCTACAGAACCGAGCGGGTTTGTCGTTGTTGCAGCCTTTAACGGCTTACCACATCAGATCATCCGGGATCTGATAGGCTGCGTACGGATCGTCCTCGGCGACGACTTCTTCGGTGTGAACGTTCAACTGCACGATACGCTGTGGATCGCGCTCCTGAATCTTCAGGGCCGCCTCACGCGGGATCACTTCGTAGCCACCGGCATGGTGCACGATCGCCAACGAACCGTTGCTGAGCTTGTTGCGCATCAGCGTGTTGACAGACAGGCGCTTGACCTTCTTGTCGTCGACGAAGTTGTAGTAATCCTCGGTGGTCAGCTTCGGCAGGCGCGAGACTTCGATCAATTGCTTGATCTGGGCAGCGCGGGCTTTCGCCTCGGCCTTCTCCTGTTGCTGACGGTTCAGCTCCTGGTCGCGCTTGACCTTTTCGGCCATGGCTTCCTGAGCTGCCCGCTGCTGTGAATCATCCAGTTCGATCTGGCCTTTGTGGGCCAGGCGTTGCTGCTTCTGTTTCTCTTTGCCGACCTGCTTGGCCTGCTTCTGGTTGACCAGCCCTGCTTTAAGCAACTGGTCGCGAAGGGAAATGCTCATGGTGCTTATTTCTCACTTAGGCAACTGCTCAACCGCAGCTGGGCATATTCTTTTCCTGACGTTTGGCTTCGCCCCACAAGGCGTCCAACTCTTCGAGGGTGCAATCTTCCATGGGACGGTGGGTGTCGCGCAATGCCTGTTCGATAAATCGGAAGCGTCTTTCGAACTTGCTGTTGGCACCGCGCAAGGCGGTTTCCGGGTCGACCTTGAGATGACGCGCCAGATTGACCACGGAAAACAGCAGATCGCCGACCTCATCGGCAATCGCAGCCGAATCATTGTCGGCCATGGCTTCAAGCACTTCATCGAGCTCTTCGCGCACCTTGTCGAGTACCGGCAAGGCATCAGGCCAGTCGAAACCGACCTGCCCGGCGCGCTTTTGCAACTTCGCCGAACGAGACAGCGCCGGCAATGCTGCGGGCACGTCGTCGAGCAAGGACAGCTGTTCGGGCGCCGAGGATTTCTCCGCCCGTTCTTCGGCCTTGATCTCCTCCCAGCGCTGCTTGACCTGTTCTTCACTCAGGCGCGGAACATCCAGCGGCGCGTACAGATCCCCGGTGGGAAACACGTGAGGATGGCGGCGGATCAACTTGCGGGTGATGCTGTCGACCACACCGGCGAACTCGAAGCGCCCTTCTTCCCGGGCCAGCTGGCTGTAGTAGACCACCTGGAATAGCAGATCCCCCAACTCACCCTGCAAGTGATCGAAATCACCGCGCTCGATGGCATCGGCGACTTCGTAAGCTTCTTCGAGGGTGTGCGGGACGATGGTGGCGTAGGTTTGCCTGATGTCCCACGGGCAGCCGAACTGCGGGTCGCGCAGGCGGTTCATCAGGTGCAGCAAGTCTTCAAGGCTGTACATCAATTTCTCTCACTGCAAAACCCTTGTGGGAGCGGGCTTGCTCCGGGCGGCGTTCCGACGAAAGCGGTGTGTCAGACAACATTGATGTCGACTGACACGCCCTCTTCGCGAGCAAGCCCGCTCCCACATTGGATCGGCGCTGACCATCACGGCGTGCGGTTACGCCGGGTTTCGATGATGTTCGGCAACTGGGAAATCCGTCCCAGCAACCGCCCCAGTGCATCCAGCCCCGGAATCTCGATGGTCAGGGACATCAACGCGGTGTTGTCCTCCTTGTTCGAGCGGGTGTTGACCGCCAGCACGTTGATCCGCTCGTTGAGCAGCACTTGCGATACGTCACGCAGCAAGCCGGACCGGTCGTAGGCGCGGATGATGATGTCCACCGGATAGGTGAGCACCGGCACCGGGCCCCAGCTGACCTGGATGATCCGCTCAGGCTCGCGCCCGCCCAATTGCAAGACCGAGGCGCAGTCCTGACGGTGAATGCTCACGCCACGGCCCACGGTGATGTAACCGACGATCGCATCCCCCGGCAGCGGCTGGCAGCAGCCGGCCATCTGTGTCATCAGGTTGCCGACGCCCTGGATCTGGATATCGCCGCGCTTGCCCGGCTTGTAGCCGGTGGCCTTGCGCGGGATGAGTTCGAGCTGTTCGTTGCCGCGCTCCGGCTCCACCAGCTGCTGTGCCAGGTTGACCAGTTGCGCCAGGCGCAAATCCCCCGCACCCAACGCGGCGTACATGTCCTCGGCCGTCTTCATGTTGGCCTTGTCGGCCAGTTTGTCGAAGTCCACCGCGGGCAGGCCCAGACGGCTGAGCTCACGCTCGAGCAAGGTCTTGCCGGCTGCGACGTTCTGATCCCGCGCCTGCAGTTTGAACCAGTGAACGATCTTCGCCCGCGCCCGCGAGGTGGTGATGTAGCCCAGGTTCGGGTTCAGCCAGTCGCGACTCGGCGTGCCGTGCTTGCTGGTGATGATCTCGACCTGCTCACCGGTTTGCAGGCTGTAGTTGAGCGGGACGATCCGTCCGTTGATCTTCGCACCACGACAGTTGTGACCGATCTCGGTGTGTACCCGGTAGGCGAAGTCCAGTGGCGTCGCGCCCTTCGGCAAATCGATGGCGTGACCGTCCGGAGTGAAAATGTAGACCCGGTCCGGTTCGATATCGACCCGTAGCTGGTCTGCCAGACCGCCAATGTCGCCCAGCTCTTCATGCCATTCGAGGACCTGACGCAGCCAGGAAATTTTCTCTTCGTAATGGTTGGAGCCGGATTTGACGTCAGTGCCCTTGTAGCGCCAGTGCGCGCAAACGCCCAGCTCCGCCTCCTCGTGCATCGCGTGAGTGCGGATCTGCACTTCCAGCACCTTGCCCTCGGGCCCGATCACCGCAGTGTGCAGCGAGCGGTAGCCGTTTTCCTTGGGGTTGGCGATGTAGTCGTCGAATTCCTTCGGGATGTGCCGCCACAACGTGTGGACAATGCCGAGCGCGGTGTAGCAATCGCGCATTTCCGGCACCAGGACACGAACGGCGCGCACGTCGTAGATCTGGCTGAATTCCAGACCCTTGCGCTGCATTTTGCGCCAGATCGAATAGATGTGCTTGGCCCGGCCGCTGATATCGGCGTCGACCCCGGTGGCCTGCAATTCGACTTTCAGCTGGTTCATCACATCGGCGATGAAACGCTCGCGATCCAGGCGCCGCTCGTGGAGCAACTTGGCAATCTGCTTGTATTGGTCGGGCTCGAGGTAACGGAAGGACAAGTCCTCCAGCTCCCACTTGATGTGACCGATACCGAGCCGGTGAGCCAGGGGCGCGTAGATGTCGAAGACCTCACGAGCCACGCGGTTGCGCTTCTCGTCGTCGGCGGTTTTCACCGCCCGGATCGCGCAGGTGCGCTCGGCCAGCTTGATCAGCGCAACGCGTACGTCGTCGACCATGGCCACCAGCATCTTGCGCAGGTTTTCCACCTGGCCCTGGGTGCCCAGCACCAGGGATTGACGGGGGCTGAGGCTGGCGCTGATGGCCGCCATGCGCAACACACCGTCGATGAGTTTGGCGACCACCGGACCGAAGCGCTGGCTGATCGCCGGCAGTTCGATCTGGCCTTCGCGCACGCCGCGGTACAAGACCGCGGCAACCAACGAATCCTGATCGAGTTTGAGGTCGGCGAGAATCTCGGCGATCTCGAGGCCCGTGCGGAAACTCGAGGTCCCTTCGGACCAGAGATTCTTCGCCGCATTGGCCTGTTGTTCAGAGGCGCGAGCGAACTCGCACGCTTCCTTCAAGGCTTCGCGATCCAGCGCCAGATCGACACTGACCGCGTGATCGAGCCAAGCCTCGAGATTGATACTGCCGTCGGTGTTGATCGGCTGGTGTGCTCTCACCTGTACCATCTTGCTTACCTTCCCTACGACGCAGATTCAATGCGTCAAAATCGCTGACCTTCGCAGCCCATGAACCCACGTCGGGCTGGTGCGCGGCTGCACGGGCGGGTCAGTCGGACCAGACGAGCCTTCCTAGCTCGCTTCAAATAACGCCATGGCCTCGACATGTGCCGTTTGAGGAAACATATCGAGAATCCCGGCACGTTTTAACCGGTAGCCCTGTTTGATCAATTCGACCGTGTCACGCGCCAGGGTTGCAGGGTTGCATGACACATACACCAACCGTTCGGCGCCCAACGACTTGAGCTTGCGCACGACCTCGAAAGCACCGTCACGGGGTGGGTCCAAGAGTACCGCACAAAAGCCTTCGCGCGCCCATTCGGCATCGGTCAAAGGCTGGGATAAATCGGCCTGAAAAAACTTCGTATTATGCAGATTGTTGCTAGCGGCGTTATTGGCTGCGCGCTCGACCATCGCCTGCACACCTTCCACTGCCACCACTTCGCGAACGGTCCTGGCCAGCGGCAAGGCAAAATTGCCCAGGCCACAGAACAGATCGAGCACCCGATCATCGGCCTTTGGCTGCAGCCAATCCAGCGCCTGGGCGACCATCGCTTCATTGACCCCGGCGTTGACCTGAATGAAATCTCCGGGCCGGTACGCCAGATTCAAATCCCAGGTTTCCAAACGATAGCCCAAGGACTGATCGGGCTCGACCGGATGCGGTTCGCCGTCACCGTGCAACCACAATTGTGCTCCGTGGAAGGCGCAGAAATCCTTGAGGATCGTCAGGTCGGCGTCGGACAGCGGCGCCATGTGCCGCAGCAAGACCGCCAGCGACGAACCACTGAACAGTTCCACATGCCCCAACGCCTGAGGTTTGCTCAAGCGCCGGAGCATCTCCGGCAAGCGGGTCATGATCGGCTGCAACGGCTGCACCAGCACCGGGCATTCGTTGATTGCAACGATGTCCTGGCTGCCCGCCGCGCGAAAACCGACCTCGAGTTTTTTCGCCTTCATGTCCCAGCGCACCGCCACCCGGGCGCGACGACGGTAACCGAATTCCGGACCGCTCAACGGCGCTGCCCACTCCTCGGGCTCGACACCGGCGACCTTCGATAATTGCTCGGCGAGCATGCGTTGTTTCAGGGCGAGCTGTTCGTCGTGCGGCAGATGTTGCACGCTGCAACCGCCGCAGCGACCGGCATGGGGGCACGGTGCCGGGCGACGCAATTCGCTGGCCTGGAACACGCGTTCGGTACGCGCCTCGACCACTTTGCCGTGGGCGCCCAGAACCCGCGCTTCGACCTCTTCACCGGCCAATGCACCGAGGACGAACCAGGTGCGACCTTCGAAAAACGCGATGCCGCGACCGTCGTTGGCGAGGCGCTCGATGGTCAGGCGCTGCTTTTTGCCGGTCGGGATTTGCGGGGCCTTGCTGCCGCCGGTGGGCTGGAAGCGCAGGCCTCTCTCATGCTTGGCCATCAGTTGGGCGCGTCGAAAATGCCGGTCGACAGGTATCGGTCGCCACGGTCGCAGATGATCGCGACGATCACCGCGTTTTCAACCTCTTTGGACAGGCGCAGCATCGCCGCCACCGCACCGCCCGAGGACACGCCACAGAAGATGCCTTCTTCGCGGGCCAGACGACGGGTCACGTCTTCGGCTTCGCTTTGCGCCATGTCGACGATCCGGTCCACGCGATCGGCTTGGTAAATTTTCGGCAGGTATTCCTGCGGCCAGCGGCGGATACCCGGAATCGCCGAACCTTCCATCGGTTGCAGACCGATGATCTGCACGTTGTCGTTCTGCTCTTTCAAGTAGCGCGAAACGCCCATGATGGTGCCGGTGGTGCCCATCGAACTGACGAAATGGGTGATGGTGCCTTCGGTCTGACGCCAGATTTCCGGGCCCGTGGTGGTGTAGTGCGCCTCGGGGTTATCGCCGTTGGCGAACTGATCCAGCACCTTGCCGCAGCCTTCGGCCTCCATGCGCTGGGCGAGGTCGCGCGCACCTTCCATGCCTTCTTCCTGGGTGACCAGGATCAGCTCGGCACCATAGGCGGTCATGGCAGCCTTGCGCTCGGCGCTGGAGTTGTCCGGCATGATCAGGATCATCTTGTAACCCTTGATCGCGGCGGCCATCGCCAGGGCGATCCCGGTGTTGCCCGAGGTCGCCTCGATCAGCGTGTCGCCGACGTGGATCTGCCCGCGCAACTCGGCACGGGTGATCATCGACAGCGCCGGACGGTCCTTGACCGAACCCGCCGGGTTATTCCCTTCGAGCTTGAGCAAAAGGGTGTTGCTGGTGGCGCCGGGCAGGCGCTGCAAACGGACCAGCGGAGTGTTGCCGACGCAATCGGCGATGGTTGGGTACTGCAAGGTCATGGCGTATTCGCAATCCAGACTGCGGGGGCGCCTATCATACCGGCAAACGTTCGCAGGCCATATCACGCAAAGTACGGTGCTTATGGCTTATGGGAATAAGCGAATTATTCAGTCCCCTCCCCCTGTGCAATATTCAGGGCATAAAACTCATGCAACTTGGCCTGCAACAACTGTTTGTCCGGTAACTGGACCTGGTATTCAGCGATCAATGCCGGCGACAGGCTACGGTTAAGGGCGTATTCGACCACCTCATCATCCTTGCTGGCACAGAGCAACACACCGATTGCAGGGTTTTCGTGAGGTTTGCGCGCATGTTGATCCAGAGCCTCCAGATAGAAGTTCAGCTTGCCCAAATACTCCGGTTCAAAACGACCGACCTTCAGTTCAATCGCCACCAGACAGTTGAGCCCACGGTGGAAGAACAACAGATCGAGGGCGAAATCACGCCCACCGACTTGAAGCGGGTATTGGGAGCCGACAAAGCAGAAGTCTCGGCCCAGTTCGACGAGGAACTCTTGGAGGCGCGCCAGCAATCCCAGATGAAGATCAGTTTCGGCGTGGCCGCCGGGCAGTCCAAGAAACTCGATCATGTAGGCATCGCGGAATACTTCCAGCGCCTCAGGATGAGTTTGTCTCAGCACTGCAGAGGCTTTTGCCGGTTGGGTAACGCTGCGCTCAAACAGCGCAGCCTTGAACTGGCGCTCCAGTTCGCGCTTCGACCACTTCTCCTGAACCGCCATACGTACATAGAATTCCCGCTCTTGCGGGCGTTTGCTTTGGCTGAAAATGATCACGTTGTGTGACCAGGGTAATTGTCGCACCAGTGGTGCGACTTTCTCTTCAGCGTGGTAAGTCTCATAGAACTGGCGCATCCGGAACAAATTCGACCGGGTAAAACCACGCAACCCTGGTTGCGTCAGAGCCAGATGCTCCGCCAACTGGCTGACCACCGCATCACCCCACTCAGCCCGTTCCAGCTTGCGACTGACGTAAGCACCGACCTGCCAATACAGTTCGATCAACCGGGTGTTGACCGCCTGAATCGCTTGCTGTCTGGCACTGTGAATCAGCGCAAGCACTTCACTGAAGCGGTCGTCGACTGTGCCGGAGGGAACATCGGTCGAATTCATGCCCAATCCTTGATGATGAGTAAAAGCAGGAGCTTAACCCGTCAAGAATGCTCCAAGGCGCCGGCAAAACCCTTTGGGAAATGTCGTACAGAAATTCGCGAACGTTCCGGCAAAAATCAGCAAGGTGGCAGTTGGCAGGGCCCCTTCGTCGGAATGCCGCCCAGACCAAGCCCTCTCTCACAGGTACTAGAGTCGCTCACACCTTTTGTGGCCTACCCATATATCCTGTGGGAGCGAGCTTGCTCGCGAAGGCGTCATCACTGACACCACCGGCATCAGCCAATAACCGCATATTCAGCCGCAACCCCT
The DNA here is from genome assembly GCF_001661075.1 of Pseudomonas silesiensis. Classification (NCBI taxonomy): domain Bacteria; kingdom Pseudomonadati; phylum Pseudomonadota; class Gammaproteobacteria; order Pseudomonadales; family Pseudomonadaceae; genus Pseudomonas; species Pseudomonas silesiensis. The sequence goes on along the minus strand of NZ_CP014870.1, from coordinate 1,322,234 downwards.
TACTGGTATTTTCAGCCCAAAGCCTCCCACCCTGGCGCTGCACCGCATTCCTCGCAATGCTCAACCCCAAGCCGAATCCACCATTCCCCGGCCGCGAACCATCGAGTCGAATGAACGGCGAGAAGATCCGTTCCAGATCCGCCTCGGCCACCCCACCGCCCTGATCCTCCAGCCACAAATGCCAGAAGTCGCCATCACGCCGTCCGTCCAGACGCACGACGCCGCCTTTGGGTGAATGACGAATGGCATTGCGCAGAATATTTTCCAGCGCCTGGGCCAGGGTATTGAGATTGCCGCGCACCCAACAGGATGAATCCACCGCGCACTGCAACTGGCTTGCAGGCCAGCCACTTTCATAGCAGGCGTTTTCCGTGAGCATTTCCCACAGCGCCTGGATCTGGATCGCTTCGTCGGGCAGCGGTGAGCGCTCGGTGTCGAGCCAGGCCAGTTGCAGGGTGTCTTCGACCAGGCGCTGCATGCCATCGACTTCCCGGTTGATGCGCTCGCGCAACTGCTCAAGCCCCTGCTCGCTCTCACTGGCCACCCGCAGGCGGCTCAGCGGGGTGCGCAGTTCGTGGGACAGGTCGCGCAGCAATTGTTGTTGCAGGGCCACGGTGCTTTGCAGGCGTTCGGACATGTGATCGAAGGCTCGGCCGAGCTCTCCCAACTCATCGGAACGGTTGGTGGTACGGCGCGACAGGCGCACGCCCAATTGGTCGGCGCGCCAGGCATTGGCTTGCTCACGCAGATTGTTCAACGGCACGACCAGCAGCCGATACAGCCCGACGCACAACAGCAAGGTAAACAGGCCGGGGATGACGCCGTTGGTGATCACCCGCCAGAACACCCGATAACGCCCGGGCACGAAACGCTGGGGCAACTCGATCACCAGGCTGCCGGCGGACGAGTCGCCGGGAAACGGCACCCGCAGCCACGGCCGGCCTTTTTTATGGACGGGCCAGTCCAGGCCGCGCAGAAAGGTCAGGCGCAGGATGTCCTTGTCCGATAGCGGCAGGCTGCTCAACGACTGCAGATCACCGCCAATGACGCCCACCCAGCCCGTTTCGCGCTGTTGCATGCCCTGCAACCAGGCATCGACACCCTCGTGCTGGCGCTCGAGCCAGGCCTGCTCGGCCTCGCTGGCATAGCGCGTCAGGGTGGCCCGGGCGTCATCCGACAGGAACTGGTTGCGCTGCTCCATGTAGCGGCCCCAGGACCAACTCAACCAGATCATCAACAGACAGAAGGCCACCAACAGACACGCCAGCTTCCAGAACAGCGAATGCCGGCCCGGCAGATCAGACCATTTCATCGACGGCACTCAGTACATAACCCTTGCCCCACACCGTGCGCACTTCCCGCTCGGTATAGCCGATGACCTTGAGCTTGCGGCGGATCTGGCTGATGTGCATGTCGAGGCTGCGGTCATGGGCTGCATAACCGCGTTGCAGCACATGCTGATAAAGGAAGGCCTTGCTCAGCACCTCATCGCCATGGCGGTTCAGCGTTTCCAGCAGCCGATACTCGCTGCGGGTCAGGCCGGCAGCCTGGGCGCCGCAATAGACCTCAAACAGCTCATCATCGAACCGCAGGCTGTCCGCCGAGGGGGCGACCGATGCAGGCGCTGGCCGCCGGTCGAGCGCCACCCTCCGCAGGATCGCTTCGATGCGCACCCGCAACTCCGCCATGCTGAAGGGTTTGGGCAAATAGTCATCGGCGCCCAGGCGAAAGCCGCTGATGCGATCCGCCTCGGCCCCGAGCGCGGACATCAGCACCACCGGGGTCGAATGGCTCTGGCGCAACTGCGTCAGCACGTTCAGCCCGTCCATGCCCGGCAACAGAATGTCCATCAGTACCACATCGAATGCTTGCTGGCGGGCGATGGTCAGGCCTTCCTGGCCGTTCTGGCACCAGGTCACCTGAAACCCGCAACGTCCCAGGTGCTCATGGACATAGGCACCGAGCACGAGGTCGTCTTCGATAGAAAGGATGCGCGGATGGCCAACAGAGATGGGATTCATGAGTATCTGCAAATAATTCTCAGTTGGCAATTATTCAAGATTGCCTCGCCAGGGGCAACCCAAGGTTTGCCCGCGGCGCAAAAGCAGGCGTGCAGCCGACGAATGACTGCTTCAAATTTTACCGGGATGGCCTGCGATCAAATCGCTACACTGCGCAGGTGGTGCGTGCCGGATGTACGTGCAGGTCATTTGAATAGCGGGATGCAGGAGAGAGGCGTGCTCAAGAAACTGGGAATTAAAGGCCGCGTGCTGTTGCTGACCCTGTTACCGACCAGCCTGATGGCGCTGGTACTGGGTGGCTACTTTACCTGGATGCAGCAGTCCGACCTGCAAGCCCAACTCATGCAGCGTGGCGAAATGATCGCCGAACAACTGGCGCCCCTGGTGGCGCCGGCCATGGGTCACCAGAACAACGAGCTGCTGGAGCGCATCGCCACCCAGTCACTGGAGCAGCCGGACGTTCGCGCAGTGACCTTCCTCGCGCCCGATCGCACCCTGCTGGCCCATGCCGGCCCGATCATGCTCAACCCTGCCCCCCTGGGCGACGGCTCGCAGCTGCTGCGTCGCAGCGGCAACGATGCGACTCGCTATCTACTGCCGGTATTTGGCAAGCACCGCAACCTGGCCGGTGACTTGATCCCCGATGAAGCCAATCGCCTGCTCGGCTGGGTGGAACTCGAACTGTCCCACAACGGCATGCTGCTGCGTGGCTACCGCAGCCTGTTCGCCAGCCTGTTGCTGATCGCCGCGGGCCTGGGCGGTGCGGCGCTGCTGGCGTTGCGCATGGGCCGCACCATCAACCGGCCGCTGAGCCAGATCAAGCAAGCCGTGACGCAACTCAAGGACGGGCATCTGGAAACCCGCCTGCCGCCCCTCGGCAGTCACGAGCTGGACGAGCTGGCGTCCGGCATCAACCGCATGGCCGGCACCCTGCAAAATGCCCAGGAAGAATTGCAGCACAGCATCGACCAGGCCACTGAAGACGTGCGCCAGAACCTGGAAACCATCGAAATCCAGAACATCGAACTCGACCTGGCGCGCAAGGAAGCCCTGGAAGCCAGTCGGATCAAATCCGAATTCCTGGCCAACATGAGCCATGAAATCCGCACGCCGCTCAACGGCATACTCGGCTTCACCCACCTGCTGCAAAAAAGCGAGCTGACCCCGCGCCAGCTCGACTACCTGGGCACCATCGAAAAGTCCGCCGACAGCCTGCTGGGGATCATCAATGAGATCCTCGACTTTTCCAAGATCGAGGCCGGCAAACTGGTACTCGACCATATTCCGTTCAATCTGCGCGACCTGTTGCAGGACACCCTGACCATCCTCGCCCCGGCCGCCCATGCCAAACAGCTGGAGCTGGTGAGCCTGGTGTATCGCGACACGCCACTGTCACTGGTGGGTGATCCGCTGCGCCTCAAGCAGATCCTCACCAACCTGGTCAGCAACGCGATCAAATTCACCCGCGAAGGCACCATTGTCGCCCGGGCCATGCTCGAAGAAGAGCATGAGGACAGCGTGCAGTTGCGCATCAGCATCCAGGACACTGGCATCGGCCTGTCGAACCAGGACGTGCGCGCGCTGTTCCAGGCCTTCAGCCAGGCCGACAACTCGCTGTCCCGACAGCCCGGCGGCACCGGTCTTGGGCTGGTGATCTCCAAACGCTTGATCGAACAGATGGGCGGCGAGATCGGGGTCGACAGCACCCCGGGCGAAGGTTCGGAGTTCTGGATCAGCCTGAGCCTGCCCAAGACCCGCGACGACGCCGAAGACCTGCCGGGCCCGCCGCTGCTCGGGCGCCGGGTGGCGGTGCTGGAAAACCACGAGCTGGCCCGTCAGGCGCTGCAGCATCAACTGGAGGACTGCGGCCTCGACGTCACCCCGTTCAATACCCTGGAAAGCCTGACCAATGGCGTGACCGGCGCGCATCAGACCGATCAGGCGATTGACCTGGCGGTGCTGGGCATCACCAGCAACGACATGCCGCCGGAACGCCTCAACCAGCACATCTGGGACCTCGAACACCTGGGCTGCAAAGTGCTGGTGCTGTGTCCGACCACCGAACAGACGCTGTTCCACCTCTCGGTTCCCAATCCCCACAGCCAGCTCCAGGCCAAGCCGGCCTGCACCCGCAAGCTGCGACGGGCACTGTCCGACCTGGTCAACCCGCGCCAGTTGCGTAGCGAGCCGGGCGAACCGGTGTCCAGCCGGGCGCCGAAGGTGCTGTGTGTCGACGACAATCCTGCCAACCTGCTACTGGTGCAGACGCTGCTCGAAGACATGGGCGCCAAGGTACTCGCGGTGGAAAGTGGTTATGCCGCGGTCAAGGCGGTGCAGAACGAGACCTTCGACCTGGTGCTGATGGACGTGCAAATGCCCGGCATGGACGGGCGCCAAAGCACCGAAGCGATTCGCCAGTGGGAAAGCGAACGGCATTGCACGCCGCTGCCGATCGTGGCCCTCACCGCCCACGCCATGGCCAACGAAAAACGCGCGCTGCTGCAAAGCGGCATGGACGACTACCTGACCAAACCGATCAGCGAACGGCAACTGGCGCAAGTGGTGTTGAAGTGGACCGGCCTGGCGTTGCGCAATCATGGGCCGGAGCGTTCCAGCGACCGCCATGGCGGCGACCATGAATTGCAGGTGCTCGATCACGAAGAAGGTTTACGCCTGGCCGCCGGCAAGGCTGATCTGGCGGCGGACATGCTGGCGATGCTGCTGGCGTCATTGGAAGCCGACCGCGAAGCCATCCGCTGCGCCCGGGAAACCAACGACCAGAACGCCCTGATCGAGCGCGTTCACCGTCTGCACGGCGCGACCCGCTATTGCGGCGTGCCGCAACTGCGCGCCGCCTGCCAGCGCAGCGAAACCCTGCTCAAGCAACAGGACCCGAAAGCCCCCGGCGCGCTGGAAGAGCTCGACCGGGCGATCAACCGCCTGGCTGCCCATGCCCGTATAAATGCTTGATACAGCACAATGGCGTTGATCACCTTCAGCGCCAAGCTCACCGCACCTCTGTAGGAGCGAGCTTGCTCCGGGCGGCGTTCCGACGATGGTCGTTAAAGATAACGCTTGGAACCTGACACCCTGCGGCGTTCTCTGGTTTTTCGCGAGCAAGCTCGCTCCTACAGCGGAGAGGGGACAAGGAGGAAATCATGCGCACCATTCTTTTCAGCAGCCAGACCTACGACCGCGACAGCTTTCTCGCCGCCGCCCTGCCCTCCGGCATCGAGCTGCACTTTCAATCGGCGCGATTGAGCCTCGATACGGCGGCGTTGGCGGAGCATCACGAGGTCGTCTGCGCGTTCATCAATGACGACCTCAGCGCCCCGGTGCTCGAACGCCTGGCCGCCGGCGGCACCCGTCTGATCGCGCTGCGTTCGGCCGGCTACAACCATGTCGACCTGGCCGAGGCCAAGCGGCTGGGACTGACGATCGTACGGGTCCCGGCCTACTCGCCCCATGCGGTGGCCGAACACGCGGTGGCGCTGATCCTGGCGCTCAACCGCCGCCTCCACCGCGCCTACAACCGCACCCGCGAAGGCGATTTCACCCTGCATGGCCTGACCGGCTTCGACCTGGTCGGCAAGACCGTCGGCGTGGTCGGCACCGGGCAGATCGGCGCGACCTTCGCCAGAATCATGCACGGCTTTGGCTGCCGGTTGCTGGCGTACGACCCCTTCCCCAACCCTCAGGTCGAGGCCCTCGGCGCCCGCTATTTGAGCCTGCCGCAGTTACTGGCCGAATCGCAGATCATCAGCCTGCATTGCCCGCTCAACGAACAGAGCAAACACTTGATCAACCGCGAGTCGCTGGCACACATGCAAGCCGGCGCGATGCTGATCAATACCGGTCGCGGCGGCCTGGTGGATACCCCCGCGCTGATCGATGCGTTGAAAGACGGCCAATTGGGTTACCTGGGGCTGGACGTCTATGAAGAGGAGGCGCAGCTGTTCTTCGAGGACCGCTCCGATCTGCCGCTGCAGGACGATGTGCTGGCGCGCCTGCTGACGTTTCCCAACGTGATCATTACCGCACACCAGGCCTTCCTGACCCGCGAAGCCCTGGGCGCGATCGCCGCGACCACCCTGCAGAACATCGCAGACTGGGCCGGCGGAAATACCCGGAATCAAGTTGATGCCGGCTGAACCAGATCGAAGGTCATTCGCCCGCGCAGTGCTGCGTTGATGTCTGTGCTAGCATGCCGCGCATATTTGGAGGACCCATGGTCGAACACGATTTCCGCTATAGCCTGATGAACCCGCAACACACCCTCACCGAATGCCGCGCCCTGGTCCCGGGGCGTTATCAAGTCACCGGCAACGGCGGCTCGATTCGCAATAACGACGTGTTGGTCGTGACCCTCAAAGGCAGCAAGGACTTGTCCATGCGCCTGACCGTCGAAACGGTTCGCCACCTGATCAACCCGCCGGGCCAATGGGTCGCGGTGGCCAGCGGTCCGGTGTTCGGCGAACTGGCGATCCACACCTGGAACGTCAACTGCGACAGCTGCGCCAAAGCGCTGAGTTTCGAATTCGCGGTCGACGCCAAGCTGGGCAACAAGGCCGAAAAGCCAGCCGCCACTGCGCGGATTGCCGAATTGGGCTGGACCACTGTTGGCGAGAAGCACCTGTGCCCGACCTGCCAGGAGCCTGCGTGATGAAACGCCTTGTTCTGAGCGCCATGGTTGGCGCCAGCCTGTTGGGCTGCGCCGCCGAACCGGTAAAGTTGCAACAGAACCGCAGCTACATACTGGAATGGATCGGCGAACGTCCGTTGATGGATTACAGCCACCTGACCATCACCCTCGGTGAAGACGGTCGGGCCTACGGCAACGGCGGCTGCAACCATTGGTTCGCGCCCTATACCCTGGACGGCGACAAGCTGAGCTTCGGCAAGGTCGGCAGCACCCGCAAAATGTGTGCGCCGGCGTTGATGGAGCAAGAGAAGCGTTTTCTCCAGGCGCTGGAAAGTGTGCAGCGCTGGGATGTTTCGCCGATCGACCAGATGCGTTTTTGGCCGGCCCAAGGCAAGCCGTTGCGCTGGTGGCTGGAAGAAGGTTGATCCGACGCAACCCCCCTGTAGGAGCGAGCTTGCTCCGGGCGGCGTTCCGACGATGGACGTTAACGATAATGCGTTTTTTCTGGATAAACGCGGAGTCCTTGAACCCATCGTCGGAACGCCGCCCGGAGCAAGCTCGCTCCTACAGGGGATTGCAGCTACGCACGGACGATCAGTTAGTCGCCTGCAACGCCTCCAGCTTCGCCATCACCATCGCCGCCGTCTGCTCACCCATCAACTGCTCCCGCACCTTGCCCTTGTCATCGATGATGTAGGTCACCGGCAACGCCTCACTGCGCGGCAGTTCGAACAGGTCGGCCGGGTCTTGAGCCAGCACCGTGAACCTGATCCCCAGTTTCTCGCTGGCGCTCCTGAGCTCTTCACCCTGCACATTGTCGAAGTTGACCCCGAACACACCGATCTGCTTGTCCTGGAGCTGCTCGGCCAGCGCGTTCAACTCCGGGATTTCGGTACGGCACGGCCCGCACCATTCGGCCCAGTAGTTGAGCACCAGCCATTGCTTGTCCAGGCGCTCGGCAGCGATCTTCTGACCGTTCTGGTCGATGCCATAGTCGTTGCCACAGCCCCCCAGCACTAACGCCCCGATGATCGCCAACGCCGCTGCCAGTCGTCTTGTCATGTCGTGATCCTTGTCAAAAAAAGAATACTGCCGCGACCCATTGCCTCCCAAGGTTCTGGATTACGCGCTGCCCAGTTAGAATAGCCGCCACCTTACGCAAGATGCGACCCGCACATGACCGATCTGACGCTTTATCACAACCCGCGCTGCTCGAAATCCCGCGGTGCGCTCGAATTGCTCGAAGCCCGTGGCCTGGCGCCTACCGTGGTCCGCTACCTGGAAACCCCGCTGGACGCCGTACAAATCCAGCGCCTGCTGACCAAGCTCGGCATCAGCGCCCGGCAACTGCTGCGCACCGGCGAGGACGACTACAAAACCCTCAACCTGGCCGACAGCCAACTCAGCGAGGCGCAATTGATCGCCGCCATCGCCGCGCACCCCAAACTCATGGAGCGCCCGATTCTCGAAGTCGGCGACAAAGCCATCATCGGCCGTCCGCCGGAGAATGTGCTGGAGCTGCTGCCGTGAGCGCACCCTATATCCTCGTCCTGTACTACAGCCGCAGCGGATCGACCAATGAAATGGCCCGGCAGATTGCCCGGGGCGTCGAGCAGGCCGGGCTTGAAGCCCGTTTGCGCACGGTGCCGGCGATTTCTACCGAATGCGAAGCCGTGTCGCCGGACATCCCCGACGAAGGCGCGCTGTACGCCAGCCTCGACGACCTGAAAAACTGCGCGGGCCTGGCCATGGGCAGTCCGACCCGGTTCGGCAACATGGCGGCGCCGCTCAAATACTTCCTCGACGGCACCAGCAACCTGTGGCTGACCGGCGCACTGGTGGGCAAGCCGGCCGGGGTGTTCACCTCCACCGCGAGCCTGCACGGTGGCCAGGAAACCACGCTGCTGTCGATGATGCTGCCATTGCTGCACCACGGCATGCTGATCACCGGCCTGCCTTACAGCGAATCGGCCCTATTGGAAACACGCGGCGGCGGCACGCCTTATGGCGCGAGTCACCACGCCGGGGCCGATGGCAAAAGCGGCTTGAATGAACATGAAGTGGCGCTATGCCGGGCCCTGGGGCTGCGCCTGGCCCGCACTGCACAGAAACTGGAGAGCTGAGGTGGCCAAAAAGCCGAAGATTCTGCCCTCCATCCAATGGCTGGAACCTCGCGTTCGAGCGATGCGAGTCATCAGCCTGCTGTGTTTTTTCAGCCTGCTGGGGCTGCTGTGCGCCTACTACCTGGTTATCGCCGATCTGCACGGCGCACGGCCCTGGGTCATTCTGCTGATCGAGCTGGTGCCGCTGCTGTTGCTGGCGCCGGGCATGATCATCGGTAGCCCGCGCGGGCATTCGTGGATGTGCTTTGTGGTGAACCTGTATTTCATCAAGGGCGCATTGGCCGCGTTCGACCCGAACCGGCAGTTGTTCGGGTTGCTGGAGATGGGGGCGAGCCTGGCGGTGTTCTGTTCGGCGCTGTTGTATGTGCGGTGGCGGTTTCAGTTGAATCGCCGGTTGGCTGGCGAAGGCGAGATCAGCGTCGCCTGACAGGCCCCCTTCGCCGGCAAGCCGGTCTCGCTCCCACAGGGGATTTTCGCCGTTCCCAAATCCCCTGTAGGAGCGAGGCTTGCCCGCGAAGGCCACAACTCGGTCTCAATGATTCACTGTGTAAGCCAGCATCATCGAAATCTGGCTCATCGCCCGCCCGCCACTCTCTTCATGCCACTGGTTGAACACTTTCTGCACCGTGGCCAGGTCCCGCAGACTGGTCGGCACCTTGTCGACGATCTGCTGCGCATTCAACGCTGCCACCACGTCATAGCTCGGCACAAAGGTATCCTTGCCGACCATGCGCAGGAATCGCGGCGCCGACAACCCACCCAACTGATGCCCGTGCTTTTTCAGGTAAGTCCACAGGCCGACGATATCGGTCACCGGCCACTCGGCGATCAAGGCGCCGAAGCTGCCCTTCTCATGCGCCACATCAAGGATGAACTGCGCATTGCGCGGCACGCTCTTGAGCTTGCCCAGGTGCCGGATAATCCGCGCATCCTGCATCAACCGCTCCAGGTGTTCGGCACTCATCAGCACGACTTTTTCCGGGTCGAACTTGAAGAACACCTCTTCGAACGACGGCCATTTGGCGTCCACCAGGCTGTGCTTGAGCCCGGCACGGAACACGCGCAGCGCCATGGTCGACAGGTAACGGTCATCACTGATCTTGCGCAATTGCGCCGCAGTCTTGGGAACGGGCAGATGGGCTTCCAGTTCAGCCGCTGAACCGAAGCGGTTCAGACAGTATTCGTGCAGCCACTTGTAATCGCGCATGCCCTCTCCTGAGGATTGAAATGAAACCGACCACTGGAAACACAAAAACTGTGGGAGCGAGCTTGCTCGCGAAAGCGGAGCGTCAGCCACATCGTTGTTGACTGACACTCCGCTTTCGCGAGCCGGCTCGCTCCCACACAATTTGTGTCAGAGGTTTACGACGTTGACGAACCGCGAAGCGGCGGATTCGTCGATCTTGAGGCTGGTGAAGTCGAACAGGTTGCGGTCCGCCAATTGCGACGGGATCACGTTCTGCAGGCTGCGGAAAATGCTTTCAGTGCGGCCCGGTGTCTTGCGTTCCCACTCCTGGAGCATGTCCTTGACCACCTGACGCTGCAGGTTTTCCTGGGAGCCACAGAGGTTGCACGGAATGATCGGGAATTGCTTGAAGTCGGAATAGGCCTGGATGTCTTTTTCGTTGCAGTAGGCCAGCGGGCGGATTACCACGTTGCGACCGTCGTCGGCCCGCAGCTTCGGCGGCATGGCCTTGAGCGATCCATTGAAGAACATGTTGAGGAAGAAGGTCTCGACGATGTCGTCGCGGTGATGACCGAGCGCCATTTTGGTCGCGCCGATTTCGTCGGCAAACGTGTAGAGCGTGCCACGACGCAGGCGTGAGCACAGCGAACAGGTGGTCTTGCCTTCCGGGATCAGCTCCTTGACCACCGAGTAGGTGTCTTTCTCGACGATGTGGTACTCGATACCCAGCGTCTTGAGGTAAGCCGGCAGTACATGCTCCGGGAAGCCCGGCTGCTTCTGGTCCATGTTCACGGCTACGATCTCGAACCGGATAGGTGCAACCTTCTGCAAGTGCATCAGCACGTCGAGCATGGTGTAGCTGTCCTTGCCGCCGGACAGGCAGACCATGACCTTGTCGCCGTCTTCGATCATATTGAAGTCGGCGACAGCCTCACCGGCCTGGCGGCGAAGGCGCTTTTGCAGTTTGTTCTGGTTGACCGTGAGAGTGCCCATGACGCGAAATCCGTGAGGTGTGACGAAAGCCCGGCATTTTACGCAAAAACCCGCCGGGGGCGAAGTGCCCATCATCCCCTGAAATACCCACAATCCACTGGGGGAGCGCGCTTGCTCCCACAGGGATTGATGTGACAGACCCATCAGCGATTACCCTCCGCTTTTACAGCGCGATTTGCTCTAAGCCCCCCGTACCTGCGCGGATAAGACCTTTCTATACTGCGACATAAGGTCGCACACATATCCAGACCTTTCCTTACTCGGCCACCTTGGCCTGTAGGCGCTCCACTGGGGGGCGACGGTAAAACAAGAGGAGTGACTGGCATGATCCATCACGTAGTGGGCCTATTCACCCACCCTGACCAAGAATGGAAAGAAATTCGTGGCGACCAGGAGGAAAGCATCAGCCACATGTACCTGACCCACACGCTCATCCTGGCGGCAATCCCGGCGGTGTCGGCGTTTATCGGTACCACCCAGGTCGGCTGGGTCATCGGCAATCGAGCGCCGGTGATGCTGACGACAGAGAGCGCGCTATGGATGACGATCATGTCGTACCTGGCGATGCTTGGCGGCGTAGCGGTGATGGGCGCGTTCATCCACTGGATGGCCCGTACCTATGATGCCAACCCGAGCCTGGCCCGCTGCGTCGCGTTTGCGACCTACACCGCGACGCCGCTGTTCATTGGTGGACTGGCGGCACTGTACCCGCACATGTGGCTGGGGATGATCGTCGGCACCGCGGCCATTTGCTACACGGTGTACCTGCTCTATGTCGGGCTACCGACCTTCATGAACATTCCGTCGGACGAAGGATTCCTGTTTTCGAGTTCGGTGCTCGCCGTGGGCCTGGTGGTGCTGGTAGCCATCATGGCGTTCACCGTGATTGTCTGGGGACTCGGCGTGGGGCCGGTCTATACCAACTGACAAGGCTGTTTACCTAAAAACCAGATCTGCCAACACAGGCCGCCACCAGGCGGCCTTTTAACGTGCGCAAAATAGTGGGCGGTAGTGACCATTCGGCGCCTGGACGATTCGCATGCCCCGAGGGTTGCGGCATACTCGACGTCTCTGGAGATCCATCAAGCATGCCCGAGCACCTCAAAACCCGCGTCGAAGACTGTTTCCAACAAGCTGAATCCTTTTTCAAACGACCTTTCAAACGCCCCGTGGTGAGTCTCAAGCTGCGCGGGCAAAAAGCCGGTGTCGCGCACTTGCACGAGAACATGTTGCGTTTCAATCCCCAGCTGTACCGCGAAAACACCGAAGACTTTCTTAAACAGACCGTGGCCCACGAAGTCGCCCACCTGATCGCCCATCAGTTGTTCGGCGACCGCATCCAGCCCCATGGCGAAGAGTGGCAATTGATCATGCGTGGCGTGTACGAACTGCCGCCCAATCGCTGCCATACCTATGACGTCAAACGCCGCAGCGTGACCCGCTACATCTACAAATGCCCCTGCGCCGACAGCGATTTCCCGTTTTCGGCGCAACGCCATGGGCTGGTGCGGCAAGGGCGGCGGTATTTGTGCCGGCGCTGTCGGAGTACGTTGGTGTTCAGTGGGGAGATGCGGGTCGAATAGTGGAATTTGTGGTGCTTGTCCCGGCCTCTTCGTCGGAACGCCGCAACTCTTCGATCCGCTCAACGCCATACCCCAACTCCCCCAACACCTGATCGGTATGCTCACCCAGCACCGCGCCGATATGTCGCGGCTCGGGTAACCCGTCCGAAAATTTCAACGGACAGGCCATCTGCGCCTGGGTCGAACCATCGTTGCGCGGCACTTCAGTGACCAGCTGCCGCGATCGCAACTGAGGATGCCGGGCCGCTTCGCCCAGACTCAATACCGGTTCGACACAGGCATCGAGTTCGGCAAACAGCGCGCACAATTCACCAAAGTCGTGTTTCTCGAATTCGGTCCTCAGCGCTTCCTTGAGTTTCTTTTGCAGCGCCGGTTCAGGCGACAAGCCCAAGGTCGCCAGCTCCTCCAGCCCCAGTGCCGTACACATTTGTTTCATGAACACCGGCTCCAGGCTCCCCACGGATAACCAACGGCCGTCGCGCGTGCGGTAATAGTCGTAGAAGCTGCCGCCATTAAGCATCTGATCCTCACAGTGCGGCTCCGCGCCACAGGCCAGGTACCCGGCGCCGGCCATGGCGTTGAGACTGAACACGCAATCGGTCATGCTCACATCCAGATGTTGCCCTGACCCGCTTTGTTGACGGGCGATCACCGCTGCCAACAGGCCAATCACTCCGTGCAAAGAGCCTCCGGCGACATCCGCCACCTGCATGCCCAAGGGCAAGGGGCCGCTGTCGGCGCGACCGGTGTAACTGGCCAGCCCTGCCAGCGCCAGGTAATTGATGTCATGGCCGGCGCGGTCCTTGTACGGGCCGGTCTGGCCGTAACCGGTGATCGAGACATAGATCAGTTTCGGATTGATCGCCTTCAAGGCTTCATAACCCAGGCCCAGACGCTCCATCACGCCGGGGCGGAACTGCTCCAGCACGATGTCGTAGTCCTGCAGCAACTGCTTGATCACCTCCAGCGCTTCAGGCTGCTTGAGGTCCAGCGCCAGGCTGCGCTTGTTGCGATTGAGGTAGGCGTGGCTGGCCGAGACACCCTGGTCATGGGGCGGCAGCACCCGCAACAGGTCCATGCGGGCCGGCGATTCGATACGCAACACTTCGGCGCCCATGTCCGCCAGCAACAACGAGGCAAACGGCCCCGGCAACAATGTAGAGAAATCCAGAACCTTGAGTGATGCCAGTGGACCGAGCATGGGATGCTTCTCCGTAAACCATACCCCCAGACTAGGCAGCCATCGGCATTGCGGCAATCACCTTTTACGTCAGTTGCGCTGACCGTTACGCTCATATCGCCGCCCACAAAAAACCCGCCGAAGCGGGTTTTTCGTTGCAGCCTGAGCAGCGGTGAAGCGAGCGTTACTTGACGCTGTTCGGGGTTGGGCCTTCGGCCACGCCCAGATCGTCTTCTTCACGCTCATCGGCGATGCCGCGACCACCGGAAGCCAGCTCGGTTTGCATCACGTCGACATCCAGTTCCTTGACCCACTTGGCCACTACCAGAGTAGCCACGGCGTTGCCCACCAGGTTGGTCAGGGCACGGGCTTCGGACATGAAACGGTCGATACCCAGGATCAGCGCCAGGCCGGCAACCGGCAGATGGCCGACCGCAGACAGGGTCGCAGCCAGTACGATGAAGCCACTACCGGTCACGCCCGCAGCGCCTTTGGAGGACAGCAGCAACACCACCAGCAGCGTGATCTGGTGAGAGAGGTCCATGTGAGTATCAGTGGCCTGGGCAATAAACACCGCCGCCATGGTCAGGTAGATCGCAGTGCCGTCGAGGTTGAACGAGTAACCGGTCGGGATCACCAGGCCTACAACGGATTTCTGCGCACCCAGACGCTCCATCTTGATCAGCATGCGTGGCAGCACCGATTCCGAAGAGGAAGTCCCCAGCACGATCAGCAGTTCTTCACGGATATAACGGATCACTTTCAGCACGCTGAAACCGTGGGCGCGAGCGATACCGCCCAACACCACCAGGACGAACAGCAGGCACGTGATGTAGAAGCAGGCCATCAACTGACCCAGTTGCACCAGCGAGCCGACACCGTAGGCGCCGATGGTGAACGCCATGGCACCGAAGGCACCGATTGGCGCGAGCTTCATGATCATGTTGATGATGTTGAACATCACGTGGGCGAAACGATCGATGAAGTCCAGGATCGGCTTGCCATAGGCACCCAGGCGATGCAGGGCGAAACCGAAGATCACCGAGAACATCAGCACTTGCAGGATGTCACCCGTGGCGAACGCACCGACGATGGTGGACGGGATGACATTCAGGAGGAAGCCAACAACGCTTTGATCGGCACCGGCGGATACGTACTGAGCGACCTTGGAGGCATCCAGGGTAGTGACGTCGATGTGCATGCCGGCACCGGGCTGCACGATATTGACCACCACCAGACCAACCAGCAATGCGATGGTCGAAACGATTTCGAAGTACAAGAGCGCGTAACCGCCGGTCTTGCCGACCGACTTCATGTTCTGCATGCCGGCGATACCGCTGACAACTGTGCAGAAGATGATAGGCGCGATGATCATTTTGATCAGTTTGATGAACCCGTCACCCAGCGGCTTGAGGGCCACACCAGTCTGCGGGTAGAAGTGACCAAGCAGGATGCCGATGGCGATAGCAACGATTACCTGGAAGTACAGGGATTTATACAGTGGCTGACGAGTCGTCATTGCAAAGTTCCTCAAGAGCGTCCCGCGACAACCTCCATCTGTTGTCGACGACACCTCATTTGCGAACCCTCCTGCACTGGAGGGATTTGTTTTGTCGAGCTGCGCATCGGCAGGCATCTGCTGGTTGTATCGCAAGGCCCGTGCCACCTTCGGCGAAATGTCCTACAGCCTTATTACATCAAGGGTTGCAGGTTTTTCCTGGACTCTGAACAGCCACAGCACCGTGGCGGAATCCCGCCAATCGGCCAAGTCGCGTCCTGCAATTTGGCGGATATCCGCCTTGTTGATGGCCCGTGCGCCCCGCTACCATCCGCTGCTCACCGGACGGACCTGCCTCTATGCGCGAACGCACCATCGCCAGTCATTTCGCCCGCGCTGCCCTGGGAGGGGCGCGCCAGCGTGGGTACGATTATTCGAACCTGCTGCAGCGATTGGGTATCAGCGCCGAACTGCTCGACGAACCGCGTGCACGCATCGCGCCCGAGCAGTTCACCCGGTTGATCCAGGGATTGTGGTTGGCACTGGACGACGAATACCTGGGTTTCGGATCGGCCCCGAGCAAACCCGGCAGTTTCGCGATGATGTGTCATGCGGTGATCCACTGCCGCAACCTGGAAAGCGCGCTCAATCGCGGCTTGTTGTTTTACGGCCTGTTCCCCGGCGCTCCCCGCCTGAGCCTGACCCGCGAAGACGAATGGGTGCGCCTGAGCCTCGACGATGCACAGCTGTGGGACCCGGACCATTTCCTCAGCGAGAGCCTGCTGCTGATCTGGCATCGGCTTGGCAGCTGGATGATCGGCCAGCGCATCCGTCTGGAGCAGGCAACTTTCAGCTATCCAAGGCCCGAACACGGCGCGGAATACGATTTGCTGTTTTCCTGCCCGCTGCAGTTCAAGGCGGCGCAGAGCAGCCTGCTGTTTCACAGCCGCTACCTGAATATGCCGCTGTTGCAGGACGAGCGAACCCTCAAGCGATTTCTCGAACGGTCTCCCGCCGACCTGTTGTCGCGCCCCGACGACGGCGACAGCCTGAGTAGCCAGCTGCGGCGTTTGCTCAGCCGCGACCGTTCACGCTGGCCTGACCTGGAATCGGTGGCCACGCACCTGCACGTCAGCCCGCAGACGCTGCGTCGGCACTTGCGTGAAGAGGGTTCGAGCTTTCAGGAACTCAAAGACCAGTTGCGCCGGGACATTGCGATTTATCACCTGGGGCGTGCGGATCTGTCGTTGCAGCAAATCGCCGAGCAGTTGGGGTTTTCCGAGCCTTCGGCGTTTCATCGGGCGTTCAAGAAGTGGACGGGATTGACGCCGGGGGCCTACCGCGCCCGGGAGAACTGAATTTTCAAAGCCAATATCTTCGGTGTATTTACCGGCCCCTTCGCGGGCAAGCCCGCTCCCACAGTGGACGGAGTTCACCTTGAGTACGCAGTACTTGTGGGAGCGGGCTTGGTCCGGGCGGCGTTCCGACGATGGGGCCCGAAAGAACACCATCAAACTCAGGTCATACCACCGGAATCTGAATCCGAAACGCCGCCCCACCCAGAGGCGAATCATCCAGGGTCAGCTTCGCGCTGTAGCTTTCAATGATGTCCTTGACCACCGCCAGGCCAATGCCCTGCCCCGGATGCTGGCGGTCCAGGCGTTCGCCGCGCTGCAGGATCCGCGCACGCTGATCCGGCGGCACACCGGGGCCGTCATCCTCGACGCACAGCTCGATCCCGCCCAGAGTCTGCCGTACGCTGACCCGCACTTCGCCGAGACACAGGCGATAGGCGTTTTCCAGCAGATTGCCCAACATCTCCAGCAGGGCGCCCTGCTCGATCGGCACATAACACGGCTCCGGCAGATCGAGGTTCACCCGTACCTGCTTGTCGCGATAGACCTTGTCCAACGTGTCACAAAGGCTTTGCAACACCGGACGCAAGCGCACCTGATGGCGCACGAGCCCGCTTTTGCGCAGGCTGGCGCGCTGTAGCTGGTAACCGATCTGCTGGCTCATGCGCTCGATCTGGGATTGCAGGACCCAGGCCTGATCGCGATCCGCCGGCCGCAGAGCCATGTCCTCGCTGACGCCTTGCAACACTGTCAGCGGCGTTTTCAGGCTGTGGGCCAGATCATCCAGGGAATCGCGATAGCGGCTGCGCTGTTCACGCTCGCCGTGCAGCAAACGGTTCAGGGAACCGGTCAGGCGCAGCAATTCGCTAGGGTGTTGTTCGCTGAGGCTGTCGCGGGCGCCGCTTTCGATCTCGTCCAGTTCCTGACTCAGCCGGCGCAACGCCTGCAAGCCCCAGGTCAGACCGATCCATAGCAACGCCAGCAACACCAGCAAGGCCGCGCCGAAGCCCAGGTAAAGGTTTTCCCGCAGGCCTTCAAGGGTGGTTTCGTAGTCCCGCAGCGGTTGCAGCGCGACAAAGCTGAACGCCGCACTTTTTCCGCCGAGCAGTTTGACCTCGACGTCGTAGACAAAGAATTCCTTGCCATTGGCTTCGCGAATCCTCGCGAACTCGTTGCCGTGGCCGTCGTAACGCGGTGTGTAATTGATGTTCTCTTCGAGGGTGTCCTTTGAGCGCCAGACCAGGCGACCTTCACGGTTGTAGATGTAACCGAGCAAACGACCGTCGGCCAGGTTGAAGCGCTCATCGGGTAATTGTGCCGGCATCTGCAAGCGGTTGTTCTCTACCCGGGCGGCAGAGATCAACGTGGTGACGTCCGACGCCAGGCGCTGCTCGATGGCGTCCTGCAATGCCAGGCTGAATGCGCCCTGCATTGCCGGCAGCAACGCGAGCATGAACAATACCGCCAGGACCGTGGCGGCGAGCATCAGACGAATTCGAAGAGAACTGATCAAGTGCAGCGCTCATTGAACAGATAACCACGGCCACGCACGGTATCGATCGGCTTGAAGCACGACTGTCCCTCCAGTTTCCGGCGCAGACGGCCCACCAGCACTTCGATCACGTTCGGATCGCGCTCGTCGTCGTCCGGATACAACTGCTCCATCAGGCGGTCCTTGGGCACCGCCTGTTGGTGATGGAGCATCAAGTACTCGAGAATCCGGTATTCGAACGCAGTCAGCGCCAGCGGCTGTTCATTGAGCGTCGCCTGCTTGCGATTGAGGTCCAGCAGCAGCGGCCCGGCAACTATCGTCGACTGGGTGAACCCGCTGGAGCGACGGAGCAAGGCATTCAGCCGAGCCTCCAGCTCTTCGAACTGGAACGGCTTGACCACATAATCGTCGGCGCCGGCCGCCAGACCTTCGACCTTGTCCTGCCAGTTGCCGCGCGCGGTGAGGATCAGGATCGGAAAGGTCGTGCCCTGCGAGCGCAGTTGACGGATCAGGTCCAGCCCTCCCATGCCCGGCAAGCCGAGATCGATCACCGCCAGGTCATGGTTGAATTGCTCGATCTGATACAGCGCCTCGGTGGCATTGGCCACGGACTCGACCACATGACCGCTATCCCTCAAACGGGTTTGCAGGTGATGGCGCAACAGCGCTTCATCTTCGACGACCAGCAGTTTCATATCGCCCTCCCGGGCCAATCAACATCGTGAGGCATGAACGGCGCACCTCGATGACTGACAGGGCGATGCCGGATCAGCCTCCAGGGTTGATCCGGTACCGGCCTGTCCCGAACGCTTTTTAGAAAGCGTAGTTAGCGGAAATGTACGTCTGGGCGCTGCTGTTCATGCCCAGCGAACCCTGCTTGCCGCTGCCGCGCTCGCTCACCTCGGTGCTGGCATTGTGGCGCAGGTAACGGTAACCCAGTTCAACCGACGTGTTTCGCGAAACCTGTTGCAAAACACCTACCTGTCCGCCGAAGGCGTAACCCATGTTGGTGTCGCGGCTGAAGCCTGACGATTCCTGGGTCATTTTGGTCAACCCGGCCGAGAGACCGCCGAACAGCTTGGTGCTGCCACCCCCCGGGTAGAACAGATCGTAGCTGCCCAGCAGGTTTTCATGACGCAGTTTAATGCCATTGTGCGAGCCCGACACGTTGTCGTAAGTGGCGTAGTAGCGGCCGTCGCTGTTTTGCCGACCGAGGCGCACACCCCAGGTGTTGTCCTTGCCGATCACGCCGTCGGCGTTCGGACGATCGAGGTTATCGTTCAGGGCGTGGGACTTTTTGATCTTGTCGCTGGTCTGTCCAAAAGTAAGGCTGGCGAAATTGTCATCGGAGGCGAACGCTGCCGTGCTCGCGCCCATTACGGTCATTGCCAGAAGCAGTTTTTTGAATCCAGTCATGGGTGAAACTCCTAGTGAGTGAGGTGTTGTATGGCTACGGGGCAAGATTACGGACCCTGCCCTGAACGCCCCCTGAACACGCGCTTAACCTGAGCTGAACCAGATCCACCCGACTGTTTCGATGACTTTCCAATGGCGGCACCGCAGTTTTACGACAGGACTACCCAGCACCCGGCCAACCCGGCAAAATGCCGACATGAATCCCGTTCCCGCCCTACCCGTCTGCTGCACCCCACTCGATGCCGATTGGCCGCTACCCTTTGCGCTGCCCGATACCGTCCTGTTGGGCACTCACTTCGATACCGCACAATTGGCCAGCGATGATTTTCAACGCAGTGCCATCGAGCCGCCGGCCAGCATCCAGCGCTCGGTCGCCAAGCGCCAGGCGGAGTTTCTCGCCGGACGGATCTGCGCCCGGGCAGCGTTGCAAGCACTGGAAGGACTGAACTGTGTCCCGGCAATCGGTGAAGACCGGGCACCGGTGTGGCCGGCACATATCGCCGGGTCGATCACCCACAGTACCGGCCGGGCGGCGGCGATCGTCGCGAAGAAAAGCCACTGGCGCGGGTTGGGCATGGACCTGGAAAACCTGCTCGACCCTGACCGGGCCGAACGCCTGTCCGGGGAAATACTGACCAAGCCGGAGTTACAACGCATGCGCGCAGGCCGTCGGGATCAGTTGGCGCTGCTGGTTACGCTGACGTTTTCGGTGAAGGAAAGTTTGTTCAAGGCGCTGTACCCGATCGTTCGGCAACGGTTCTATTTTGAACATGCGCAAGTGCTGGAGTGGAGCGAGGGGGGTGACGTGCGGCTGCGGTTGCTCACCGACCTGTCCAGCGACTGGCGCAGTGGCACCGAACTGGATGCACAGTTCGGGGTGATGGATGGGCAGTTGTTGAGTCTGGTCAGTATCAAGGCCTGAACATTTTGAGATGCCTGTGAGGGCCTCTTCGCGAGCAAGCCCGCTCCCACATTGGACCTGAGGTGTACCTGGAATATGTGCCCGACACAGATCCAATGTGGGAGCGGGCTTGCTCGCGAAAGCGGTCGAACATTCAACAAAAATCTCAACGCCTCTCCTGATTCCTCGGCCAACTCAAACTGAAACACGCCCCGCCCAAACTCTTGCTCTTGCTGATCAACGCCCGCCCACCATGCCAATGAATGATCCGTCGCACGATGGACAACCCCAGCCCATGCCCGCCCGAAGCACGGGTGCGGCTGTCATCGAGACGCAGGAAGGGGGTAAAAATCTTCTCCCACGAAGATTCCGGCACACCCGGCCCGTCATCCTCGACATCCACCCGACAGCGCTGCTGACCCACTTGATAGCTGACCGTCACCCGCGATTGAGCGTGGCGCATGGCATTGCTCACCAGGTTCTGCAACGCCCGATGCAGGTAGCGTGGCTCGGCCTCGACCCAGGCGTCGTCGCAATCGGCGGCCGACAGGCACAGGCCGCGCCGCACCGTGACTTCGGCCCGCAACGGTGCCAGTTCCTCGATCACCTGATTGACCAAGGCATCCAGATCGATGCGTTGGAAGTTCAACGCCGGCGAGCCCTGCTCCAGCCGCGCATAAGTCAGCATCTCGTCCACCAGTCGATCGAGGTCCTCGATGTCATGGTCCATGCCTTCGCGGTACTTCTCCAACGCTTGCGGGGTAGTGGCCGAGCCGATCATCTCCAGGCCAAAACGCAGGCGCGCCACCGGTGTGCGTAACTCATGGGACACGGCGCGCACAAGTTCCCGCTGAATCGCCAACAATTGCTGCAAGTGCTCGGCCATGCCGTTGAACGCCGAGGCCAGGCGCCCTACCGAGTCGGCACCACGCGTCGGCACCCGGGTTTCCAGGCTGCCCTTGGCAATGCGAGTCGCCGCGGCTTCCAGGCCACGCAAGCGGCGCTCCAGCTGCCGCACCAATAAATAGACGATCAAGCCGATCAGGCTCAAGCCGAGCGCCGCGATCAGCACCAGCCATTCCGGCGGGTAAGGATTCATCTGGTACAGCGGCCCGATCTCCAGGACCCAGGGCGTGCCGACCATGCCGGCAAACACCCGGATCGAATCGCCGCCCTTGCCCAGGGCCATCACCGTATCGCCTTCGGCCACCCGGCGACGCTGGTCTTCGTCCATGTCGGCCTGGTCGACCGTGACCAGCTGCAAATCGAAGCCGAAACCCTTCTCCTCCTTCAATTGCGCCAGGCGCCTGGGCTGCTCGGCCACCGGGACGCGCACCAGTTCATCCGCCAGCAGGTAGATAGTCGCCCGCGCCAATTGTTCGCTGATCTGCTGCACCTCGCCCGTCAGCACCAACTGCTCCTTGTCACTGACCAGGCGGTAGACCTTCGCCGCGTGCGGGCCAGTCTGCTCCACCAGCGCCTGACCACGCAGCACGCGGGTGCGCTGCGTGAGGTCGAGGCCGGTCTGGTCGAAGGTCTTCAATGCCAGGGGAATCCCGAGCAGTCGCTCCCACACCAGCAAGGTTCGGTGGCGCTCCGTCGGGTTCATCGGTTGCAGATTGTCGGCCATCAGCGCAAACGTGCCGTGGGCCAGGCGTTCGCGGTATTGCTCGCCGCGCACCTGGTTGAGCAGGTGCAAGGCCAGTACGCCCAGGACCGCCACCAGAATCAACGCCGCGCACATGCCACCATAGATGCGCAGGAAGATCGAATTCACAGCGTGCAGGCCTCGGGAACGAACAAATAGCCTTTGCTGCGGATGGTCTTGATCAGCCGCGGATGGTCCGGGTCATCGCCAATCTTGGGGCGAATACGCGAGATCCGCACGTCGATGGAACGATCCTGGCCGTCATAACCGATGCCACGCAGCGCGGTGAATATTTCTTCCCGGGACAGAATGCGCCCGGCATTGGCCACCAGCAGCCAGAGCAGGTCGAACTCGGCGCTGGTCAGCTCGATGCCGTTGTCATTGAGCCAGGCTTCGCGCAACGCGTTGTCCACCACCAGCGGGCCGAATTGCAGGCGCCGAAGCTTTTCCGGAATGGCTTCGGGCACTTCACTGCGCCGCAGCAGGGCCTGGATGCGCGCCAGCAGCAAACGAGGGCGAACCGGTTTGCAGACATAATCGTCGGCCCCCAGGTCCAGGCCCAGAATCTGATCGGTGTCGTCGCTTCGGGCAGTGAGCATCAGGATCGGGCCATCAAAACGCTCGCGGACCTTGCGGCAGATGCTCAGGCCATCCTCGCCCGGCAGCATCAGGTCGAGGATCACCAGATCCGGCTGCTCATTGATGATGCGGGCCGCGGCCAAGGCGCCATTGCCCTCGATCGACACACGCAGACCGTTGGCCTCGAGGTATTCGCGGGTCAATTCGGCCAGACGCTCGTCGTCTTCCACAATCAATACCTGCCAGGCTTCTTGCTCCACGGGTGACCTCTGCTTGCCAACAACTCGAAATAAGGAAGGATCCGCCCGTCTTTTTGTAATGATCCAGGGGGATAAGAATGCGTCTGCAGTGGCCGATTGTATAAACGCCACCCGTCGAGAACACAAGCCGGTAAATGCGTTCGGCCAAGCCGGTTTTTTGTGGTAGGGTTCGCGCCCTTAAAAATCCGGCAGACCGTTTTCAAACATTGAAAATCCGTGAAAAACGGTCCGCTCCAGTGGAGTCGCGGCCTACACGCCCGTTCCAACTTTCACACACAATTTACGCACAGGGTTATCCACAGGTAGTACGTTGCAACCCCCCCTAAAACGCATTATCTTGTACCCCGGCGCGAAAAAAACCCTACATGTAGGGTTTTGCATCAAAAACCAAACACAAACCAGACACCGAATTCAAGCGCTTTTATTGCCTCTGTCCGGTTGAACCAAACGTATTTTCGAAAGACCAAACCGCGCATGCGGATGGCTACTGTTCTTGAGCCGAAAACGGCGATAACGGTACGGGTGTTGCAGTCAGTTGCTGTCACTCAAAAGGATCCCGGTTCCAGGCTCAAGGCCCGGGACCGAAATACTTCGGCATGGAAGCGGCGCCCTGTAGCCCTTCCTGATCTGTCCCGAAGTGGGTATGCCCGGCCCCTGGCCGGTTGTAGTGCTTCAGGACGGAACGGTGGGCACCGTGATGGTGCCCAAACAAACATAGAGAATGTGGAGACAACCCCCCATGCAAACCGACACAACTCGCGAGAACCCGCAGGGTACCTTGCCGCAGGCCGCTGATTCGACTTCGGATCTGTCCGCGACCGCGCCGGGTCAACTGCGCGTGATCAAGCGTAACGGCACTGTCGTTCCTTACACCGATGACAAGATTACCGTCGCCATCACCAAAGCGTTCCTCGCAGTTGAGGGCGGCACCGCTGCCGCTTCGTCGCGAATCCACGACACCGTTGCCCGCCTGACCGAACAGGTCACCGCGACCTTCAAGCGTCGCATGCCATCGGGTGGCACCATCCACATCGAAGAAATCCAGGACCAGGTCGAACTGGCCCTGATGCGTGCCGGCGAGCAGAAAGTGGCTCGCGACTACGTGATCTACCGTGACGGCCGCTCCAAAGAACGCGCCGCCCACGCACCGGCCGAGGCCGCGGTCGACGCTCACCCGTCGATCCGCATCACCCGCGCCGATGGCACGTTTGCACCGCTGGACATGGGTCGCCTGAACACCATCGTCACCGAAGCGTGCGAAGGCCTGGAAGAAGTCGACGGCGACCTGATCCAGCGCGAAACCCTGAAGAACCTGTACGACGGCGTGGCCCTGACCGACGTCAACACCGCCCTGGTGATGACTGCCCGTACGCTGGTCGAGCGTGAGCCGAACTACTCGTTCGTGACCGCCCGCCTGCTGATGGACACCCTGCGTGCCGAAGGCCTGAACTTCCTGGAAGTGGCCGAAAGCGCGACCCACCACGAAATGGTCGACCTGTACGCCAAGGCCTTGCCTGCGTACATCGCCAAGGGTATCGAATTCGAATTGCTGAACCCGGTCCTGGCCACCTTCGACCTGGAAAAACTCGGCAAGGCGATCAACCACGAGCGCGATCAGCAGTTCACTTACCTGGGCCTGCAAACCCTGTACGACCGTTACTTCATCCACAAGGACGGTATCCGTTTCGAACTGCCGCAGATTTTCTTCATGCGCGTGGCCATGGGCCTGGCGATCGAAGAGAAGAACAAGGAAGACCGTGCGATCGAGTTCTACAACCTGTTGTCGTCCTTCGACTACATGTCCTCGACCCCGACCCTGTTCAACGCCGGCACCCTGCGTCCACAGCTGTCGAGCTGCTACCTGACCACCGTGCCGGATGACCTGTCGGGCATCTACCACGCGATCCACGACAACGCCATGTTGTCCAAATTCGCCGGCGGCCTGGGCAACGACTGGACCCCGGTGCGCGCGCTGGGTTCGTACATCAAGGGCACCAACGGCAAGTCCCAGGGCGTTGTTCCGTTCCTGAAAGTGGTGAACGACACCGCAGTGGCCGTCAACCAGGGTGGCAAGCGCAAAGGCGCTGTCTGTGCCTACCTGGAAACCTGGCACATGGACATCGAAGAGTTCATCGAACTGCGCAAGAACACCGGTGATGATCGTCGTCGTACCCACGACATGAACACCGCCAACTGGATCCCTGACCTGTTCATGAAGCGCGTCTTCGACGACGGTCAGTGGACCCTGTTCTCGCCGTCCGAAGTGCCGGACCTGCACGACCTGACCGGCAAGGCCTTCGAAGAGCGCTACGAGTACTACGAAGCCCTGTCCCAGTACCCGGGCAAGATCAAGCTGTTCAAGACCATCCAGGCCAAAGACCTGTGGCGCAAAATGCTGTCCATGCTGTTTGAAACCGGCCATCCATGGCTGACCTTCAAAGACCCGTGCAACCTGCGCAGCCCGCAGCAGCACGTCGGCGTGGTCCACAGCTCGAACCTGTGCACCGAGATCACCTTGAACACCAACAAGGACGAAATCGCCGTTTGCAACCTGGGCTCGATCAACCTGCCGAACCACATCACCAACGGCAAGCTCGATACCGCCAAGCTGGAACGCACCGTGAACACCGCCGTTCGCATGCTCGATAACGTGATCGACATCAACTACTACTCGGTGCCGCAAGCGAAGAACTCCAACTTCAAGCACCGTCCGGTCGGCCTGGGCATCATGGGCTTCCAGGATGCGCTGTACCTGCAGCACATCCCTTACGGTTCCGATGCCGCGGTCGAATTCGCCGACAAGTCGATGGAAGCGGTCAGCTACTACGCGATCCAGGCATCCTGCGACCTGGCCGACGAGCGCGGCGCCTACGAGACGTTCCAGGGTTCGCTGTGGTCCAAAGGCATCCTGCCGCTGGACTCGCAACAGATCCTGATCGAGCAACGTGGCCAGAAGTACATCGACGTTGACCTGAACGAATCCCTGGACTGGGCGCCGGTTCGTGCCCGCGTGCAGAAAGGCATTCGTAACTCCAACATCATGGCCATCGCACCGACCGCGACCATCGCCAACATCACTGGCGTCTCGCAGTCGATCGAACCGACCTACCAGAACCTCTATGTGAAATCGAACCTGTCGGGCGAATTCACCGTGATCAACCCGTACCTGGTTCGCGACCTCAAGGCTCGCGGTCTGTGGGACTCGGTCATGATCAACGACCTGAAGTACTACGACGGTTCGGTGCAACAGATCGAGCGCATCCCGCAAGAACTCAAAGCGCTCTACGCGACGGCGTTCGAAGTGGACACCAAGTGGATCGTTGACGCGGCCAGCCGTCGTCAGAAGTGGATCGACCAGGCTCAATCGCTGAACCTGTACATCGCTGGCGCCTCGGGCAAGAAGCTGGACGTGACCTACCGCATGGCCTGGTACCGTGGTCTGAAAACCACCTACTACCTCCGTGCCCTGGCCGCGACCAGCACCGAGAAGTCGACCATCAACACCGGCAAGCTGAACGCGGTTTCCAGCGGCGGCAACCACGGTGACGACTCGGTCCTGGCAGCACCTGCCGGCCCTGCTCCAGTGCCGAAGGCTTGCGCCATCGACGAGCCGGATTGCGAAGCTTGCCAATAAGCTGAGCCGGTAATCCGCCGAAAGGCGCTTTACCTGGAAAACCCCCGATCAGTCCTCTGGATTGTCGGGGGTTTTCTTTTGCCTGTAGGAGCGAGCTTGCTCCTACACACAAACAAAAGCCCCACTCGCGAGGGGCTCTTTGTGTCGCACTACCAACCCTCCACCATCACGCCATCTGAATAATGGTCTGCATAATGGTGCTCTGGGTGGAGATGGTCTTGGCGTTCGCCTGGTAGTTGCTCTGCCCCTTGATTAAGTCGACCAGTTCGTTGGTCAGGTTGACGTTGGACTCTTCCAGGGAGTTGGATTCGATCATCCCCAAGGTACCGCTTTGCGGCGCATCGAAGCCGGGAATGCCCGACGCATAGGATTCTTTCCAGCTGGAGCCGCCAATAGGCTGCAAACCTTGTTCGTTGGTAAAGCTGGCGAGCGAGATCTGACCGATAGCCTTGGTCTGGTAGTTGCTGAAGTTGGCCAGCAGCACCCCGCTACCGTCGATGCTCAGGCTGGTGATCTGGCCGGTGGCGTAACCGTCCTGCGCAGGAATCGAACGTGCGGTATCGGCGTTGAACTGCGTCGTGCTGCCCATGGCGATGGTCAAGCCCTCCGGGTTGGCGGCGGCTCCGTTGGCTGCCCACACGCCATTGGTCACCTTGCCGGGAGTCCAGCCGGTGATCTTCAGATCGTTGCCGATTGTCGCGGTGGGTGGCGTGGTCGGCGGCGTCACCGGCGTGCTGACCGAAACCAGCTTGCCGCTCGAATCGAACGTCATGGTCGAAGGGATCGCAGGGTTGGCAAGGATCGCAGGGGTACCAGGGATGGCTGGGGTGCCAGTGTCCCCTGGGATAGAAGGGTCAGCCGGGATGGCAGGAATATCAGGGGTAGCAGGGGTAGCAACCACAGCAGGGTCGCTGCCATCCGGGTTGCGGCCATCGATCAGGGTATAGGTGTCCCAGGTATTGGGGCCCGTCTTGACCATGTATTGATCCATGACGTGCTGGTTACCCTGGCTGTCGAATACCGGGGTACTGAATTGCTTGGTGAAGGTGGCCTGCTTGGACGGATCGAACCGGTTGGCGGCAATCGATTGATCGATCACATCAGACGTGGAGTTCAGGTTGATCGTCGACGAAATCGTGCTGGTGGACTTGGGCGCCAGGTTCGAAGTATCGATGCGCAGGTCGGTCAACACACCGTTCTGAATCTTGCCATTGGCGTCCACACCGTAGCCCTGCAGACGCGCAGAGCCGTCAGTGTTGGTCACGTATCCTTCCTTGTCGACCTTGAACGTACCGGCACGGGTGTAGGACAGCGAACCGCTGTTATTCAGTACGAAGAAGCCTGAACCGTTGATGCCCATGTCCAGCACGTTGCCGGTGTTGTTGATGTCGCCCTGGGTGAACTGCTGGGCGACGTTGGCCAGGCGCACTCCGCTTCCAACGGCCTTGCTGCCGGTACCCAGCTTGCTCGCCGAGTAAACGTCCTGGAATTCGGCACGGGACGATTTGAAACCGGTGGTCGCGACGTTGGCGATGTTGTTGCCGGTCACGTCCAGTTGTTTGTTGGCTGCATAGAGACCGCTAAGGCCGATATTGAAAGACATAATCCACTCCTTTGTGCCGTGTTAGTCGGCTCTACATACCAATGGTTTGTACTTTGGACAGGGCGACACTGCCCAGCCCGGCCAGGTTGAGCATCAACTCACCGCCGGTCTGGCTGATGGTCACGCTGTTGACGGTCGCCGGCAGATGGGTGATCAGTGCCACGGCCTGATCATCGATGGTGGTCGCAGCGGCGAAGCTATAAGTACCTGACTCAACCGTTTTGCCTGCATCGTCCTTGCCGTCCCAGATGAAGCTGGCATTGCCGGCCGACTGACTGCCCAGGTCGATGGTGCGAACGGTCTTGCCGTCCTTGTCGCTGATTTTCAAGGTGGCACCGGCCACCGAATCCGGGATCACCACCGTGCCGGTCATGCTCTTTGAAGTGTCGACCACGGCTTTGTCGCCCGGCGCAATGACCGAACGCCCCACCAGCGACGACGCCTGCAATGCCTGGGAGGAGTTGTAGTTGCTGGCGAGGCCCGTCACCGTGTCGTTAAGCGAGGTGATCCCTTCCAGACTGCTGAACTGCGCCAATTGCGCGACGAACTCGCCGTTGTCCTGCGGCTCCAGCGGGTTCTGGTTTTTCAGCTGGGTGACCAGCAACTGCAGGAATGCATCCTTGCCCAGGGCTTTTTTGCCGGTGGCGCTGTCCGTTGCCGACGCCAGGCCGCCGGTAGCGGTATTGGTCTTGATCGAGGAGTTGGCCAGGATGTCGTTGAGGTTCAAGCCACTGGTGGTATCAATCACACTCATCTGAGTCGTCCCCTATCACTGACCCAGGGTCAGGACCTTCTGCATCATGGTCTTGGCCGTGTTCATCATTTCGGCGTTGGTCTGGAACGAACGGCTCGCGGAGATCATGTCGGCCATTTCTTCCACCACATTGACGTTGGGGTAATAGACGTAGCCCTTGGCGTCGGCTGCCGGATGGTTCGGCTCGTACCGTGCGTCCAGATTGCTCTGGTCTTCGACGACGCCCAGCACTTGCACGCCCTGGCCGGCGGCGTCCTGGTTCTGGAACAGCGAATCGCCGCCGCCACTCTGGGCACCCTGGTACATGGTGGCGAATACCGGGTGACGCGCGCGGTAGGTCTGGTCAATGCTCGAAGAGACGGTCTCGGCGTTGGCGATGTTACTGGCGACGGTGTTCAGGCGAGTGGTCTGGGCACTCATACCGCTACCGGCAATGTTGAAAACGCTGGCGAGGGACATGAATCATTCTCCACGAAGGGCTGAGATCAACCCTTTGAATTTGCTGTTGAGCAGGGTGAAGCTGGCCTGGAAGTTGACCGAGTTTTCCGCGTAGGCCGATTGCTCGAGCTGAGCGTCCACGGTGTTCTGGTCGATCGACGCTTGCATCGGCGTGCGATACAGCAGCGACTCATCTCCGTTACCCAGGCCTTCGGCTTCGATATGACGGTTGTTGGTCATGTTCAAAGCGAAAGAGCCGCCCTTGGTCTTCTCGTTCTGCGCGGCGAGCACTGCCGAAAAGTCCAGGTCCCGAGCCTTGTAGTTCGGGGTGTCGGCGTTGGCAATGTTGTTGGCCAGGACTTCGGCGCGCTTGGCGCGAAAGCCCAGGGCCTGTTCGTGGATACCGAGCGCTTTATCGAAGCTGATGCTCATGTCGGATACCTTCGGGTGACCTGATTTTCGTAACTTGACTTTTACAAAAGCAAGCGTCGTGCCAATTCAAAAAAGCCCGTAAACCGGGGCTTTGCGGGCAGGGGGAAGCTGGCAATGCCAGAAAAGCGGCAACCGGTTTCCGCTGTCTGCCGCTTTTCTGCCGCTTCACACGTTCGCAAGCACGCCGCATACCCTGTAGGAGCGAGCTTGCTCGCGATGGTGCATCAGTCGACACCGGTGTACCTGACACACCATCGCGAGCAAGCTCGCTCCTACAGGGGTATGTGGGAAATCATCAGGCATAAAAAAGGGAGCCCTGAGGACTCCCGTTTTTTGGCACCGCCTACGAATCACTTCGCCTGGTAAATAATCCCCGGACTGCACTGAACCATCTGGTAATGATCCGGCAAACCGTTCAGCGCTTCGGACGCGCCGAGGAACAGATAACCGCCGCGCTTCAACGTGCCGTGAATACGCAACAGGATGTCTTTCTTCACCTCGGCGGAGAAGTAGATCAGCACATTGCGGCAGAACACGATGTCGAACTTGCCGAGGCTCGCGTAGCTGTCCAGCAGGTTGAACGAGCGAAACTCCACCCGGCTCTTGATCGGTGCCTTGATGGCCCAGCGCCCCGGTCCCTTGGGGTCGAAATATCGCTGCAGGCGCTCGGGTGACAAACCGCGGCCGATGGCCAGGCTGTCGTACTCGCCGCTCTTGCAGTTGGTCAGCATGGTGCCGGACAGGTCGGTGGCAACGATCTGCACCCCCATTTTCAACTGGCCCAGGTTGACCCGCTCGAACTCATCGATCGACATCGACAACGAATACGGTTCCTGACCCGACGAGCAAGCCGCCGACCAGATCCGCAGGCGCTGACCAGGGGCGGCCTTGATCGCTTCGGGCAGCACCTTGTTCTTCAAGACTTCAAACGGATAGGTGTCACGAAACCACAGGGTTTCGTTGGTGGTCATGGCATCCACCACCATCTCGCGCAGGCCACTGCGTGGCTGGGTCTGGATGCGCTGGACCAGCTCACCCAGGGACTTGATGCCTTGCTGCTCCATCAGTTTGTTGAGACGGCTCGCGACCAGGTACTGCTTGTTTTCACCGAGCAAAATGCCACAGGCTTTTTCCAGGAAGACCCGGAACTGTTCGAAATCCAAATTACCCGTAGACAAAGATACCGCCTCTTAAATCGTGTTGACCGCCAGGGGCAGAAGGCCCCTAGCTGATGTCTGCTGCTTTGATCCGGTCGACTACCCGGGATGCCAGGTCATCAGGACGGAATTTGGCCAGGAAGTCATCGGCACCGACTTTCTTGACCATCGCCTGATTGAATACACCCGACAACGAAGTATGCAGGATGATATGCAGCTTTTGCATGCGCGGGTCGTTGCGGATCTCGGCCGTCAGGGTGTACCCGTCCATTTCCGGCATCTCGATATCGGAAATCATCATCAGGAACTCTTCTTCCGGCTTCTTGCCCTCCTCGACCAACTTGCGCAGGTAATCGAGCGCTTGCCGGCCGTCGTTCAGCGCCACCACTTCGACGCCGACCGTTTGCAGGCAACGCGAGACCTGCTTGCGCGCCACCGACGAGTCGTCGACCGTCAGCACGCGCAAGGACAGCGCTTTGTGCCGGGTGTCGCCATCCACCACGCCGACGGAAATGGCCTCCGGGGTCGGCGCCACTTCCGCCAGCACCTTCTCCACATCGATGATTTCGACCAGCTGATTGTCGACTCGGGTCACCGCCGTCAGGTAATGATCGCGGCCCGTGCCCTTGGGCGGCGGGTGAATCTCCTCCCAATTCATGTTGACGATGCGCTCCACCGAGCGCACCAGAAAACCCTGGGTCTTGGTGTTGTACTCCGTGATGATCACGAAGGGATTGCTTTGATCACGCAACCGACCGGATCCGGTCGCCATCGCCAGATCGAGAATCGGAATAGTCGCCCCACGAATACTCGCCACACCGCACACGACAGGATTGGACTTGGGCATCAGGGTCAGCTTGGGGCATTGCAGCACCTCACGAACCTTGAATACGTTGATCCCATACAGTTGCTGGCCGTCGAGACGGAACAACAACAGCTCAAGGCGATTCTGCCCCACCAGTTGCGTGCGCTGGTTTACCGAATCCATTACACCAGCCATGCCCAGACTCCTACTCCAACGCTAAGTGTGTTGCGACGCACATTCATCACTAAACGGCACGGCGCTTGCTTTTTAACCCGTATGAACCCAGACCCGACATTTTTCCGACGCCTGACCTCCAACTGCCGACAAGGGTGCGGCGTGCTGGCGGCCGTGTGCCTGTTCAACGCCGGCAGCCCGGCCATTGCTGACACGCTCACCTTGCCTGACATGCTTATCGGCGTCACTCAAGGCTTTCTTGAATTCTCCGTGGAAGACTATCTGGCGAGCAGTCAAACGGAAGGCCGTTACGAGATCCAGGTCAACCCGCTCGACCCGCGATTGCGCATGCCAATGTGCGACAAGGAATTGACAGCCTCCCTCGAGAGCCCGGCCAGGCCACTGGGCCGGGTCACGGTCAAGGTTCGCTGCGAGGGCACCTCGCCCTGGACAGTGTTCGTACCCGCTCAAGTACGCCTGTTTCGCGACATTGTGACCACCACCCGCCCTCTGCGCCGCATGGGTATTGTCGAGCCCGAGGACGTGAGCTTGCGCGAGCGGGACATCAGTCTGATCAACCAGGGTTACCTGACCTCGGTCGACCAGGCGATCGGACAGAAACTGACCCGACCAATGGTCGCCGACCAGGTCATTACCCTGGTGCATCTGGAACAGGCTGAAGTCATCAGCAAAGGCGATCAGGTGGTGATTACCGCCCGCAGCGGTACACTCAGCGTGCGCATGCCCGGTGAAGCACTGTCCAACGGCGGCCTGCGTGACCAGATTCGAGTGAAAAACCTCAACTCCCAGCGGGTCATCAAGGCGCAAGTCATCGCACCGGGTCAGGTGGAAGTGGCCATGTAGGGCAGTGTATGTGTGAGGAAGTGGCGCGCCACCCGACTGTTCCCTAAACTGTGCTGCATGCAGGGCAAGCGCTGACGCGCGCAGCTCATTGAGAAATGGGCCTAAAGTTTTCCCGGGTATGGCCGAAAACATGGCAAGCGTCCAAATACCCAGAGGTTTTTTATCATGGTCATCGATTTCAACCGATTGAACAGCTCCTCGCCACCGATGGGCAGTACCCGTACTGCCGCCGCCAGGGAAACCGCCGACGCCGGCAAATCCGCGCCGCTCAATACCCCGGCCGAACAGGCCAGCACCGTCAAAAGCGGGGAATCGGTACACATCAGCAATGAGGCTCAACAGTTGCAGAAGGTCACTGACACGCTGCGCGATCAGCCCGCCGTCGACAAAGCCCGAGTGGCCGAGTTGAAAGCAGCGATTGCCGATGGCAGCTACAAAGTCGACAGCAACCGTGTCGCCAGCAAACTGCTCAACTTCGAAGCCCAGCGCTAGGCCACGGCCCGCGCCAGGCTTTTGGACGCTTAAAACCCAAGGCCAGCCATGCACGACACGAATCTGCTGCAATTGATTACCGACGACTTTGCGCCTGCGCAACACTTGCTGCAGTTACTGCAAACCGAATCCATCGCCTTGCACGGTCGCGACATGCCGCTGCTCGAAGACATTCTGGCGCAGAAACAGGCATTGATCGTTCTACTCGAGCAGCATGGCCGCAAGCGCAGTGAAATCCTCGCCAGTTTCAATTTGCCCATCAATCGCCAGGGTCTTGAGCAACTGGCCAGCCAATCGAGCGTCGGTGAACAGTTGCTGACACAAAGCGATGTGCTGACCGACCTCCTGGCTCAATGCCAGAGCGCCAACCTGAAAAATGGCCAGTCGATTGTGATGCAGCAGGCCGCCACGGCCACCCAGCTGAAAATCCTCACCGGCGGCGAGCCGCCAGCGCTTTACAATGCCAGCGGATCCTTCTCCACGCTGGTAAAGCCACGCCCCCTCAGTCAGGCATGAGCCTGCCGATAAGCGCGCCCTATCAAGACGCGAAACATGCTGGCAAAATACTGGCCAGCCGCAGTCATATTTTGTCCGGAGATTGATGAACCGTGTCCAATGCCTTAAATGCGGAAGATGCTCCGCAGCCACCCAAGGTGCTTACCACGCCTCTGGAGATCTCCGGCAACCTGCGCCAGCTGCAAGACAGCCATGATCCGCTGATTATCACGTTCCACGAGCGCAGTCAGCGCTTCCAGAGCTATCTGGTGGACATCGACCGTGAGCGTAAAACGATCGTCCTGGATGAAATGATTCCCCGTGATGGCGAACGCTTTCTGCTGGCCGGCGAACCCTTCAAGGTCGAAGGCTTCCACGACGGCGTGCGCATTGCCTGGGACAGCAACGGCCCACTGACCATCGACGAGTCCGGCGATACCCGCTGCTACCGCGGCCCGCTGCCCGATCAAGTGGTCTATCACCAGCGCCGCAATGCCTTTCGCGCAGCGTTGAAGCTGGCACAACTGGTCAACGTCGATCTGGACGGTGAAAAGCTCAAGGCGCCGATCAGCGGCAAATTGCTGGACATTTCCGCCACCGGTTGCAAGTTGCGCTTCGAAGGCGACATCAGCAGCCGCTTGCAGCTGGGCCAGGTCTACGATCGCTTCGCCGCCGCCCTGCCCTTTGGCAAAATGACCGCACCGGTCGAGCTGCGGTACCTGCACTTCGAAGAAAGAATCTCCACCACCTTCGCCGGCGTACGCTTTCACAACATGAGCGGATTGGTGCAGCGTCAGGTCGAGCGGTTCGTCTATCAGCTTCAGCGCGAAGCGCGGCGCTTCGACAAAGACGACTTCTGATACAACGCTCCAATAAAAAACGGGCAGCCCCTTGCGGTGACTGCCCGTTTTTTTTGTGCCCGAAGTTAAGGCCTGGCCTCGGTAAAGCTTTGCTCACGGCCCAGGTCTTCGTCATCCGCGGACGAATCGGTTTCGGTCACCGGTTCACGCTCAGGCTCAGGCTCGGGGTCCGGCTCGGGTTCGACCGGATTCTGCATCTGCTCCTGCACCACCTGCTCATCGACCCGTGGGTCAAGGCAAGCCACCAGCGGTGAACTCGACATACTGTCCGGCATGGCGACGTGATGCAGCGGTGCATCGTCCACCTGGTGCAGATTGGTGACCGCTTTCGGACGAATCCGCCAGACCAGCACCAACGCGAAGAAACTGAAGAAGGCGTAAAGCATCTGGCTGCCGAACAGTTTCATCAGCACCCCCGCCACCAACGGCCCGATACTGGCGCCGACGCCATAGGTCACCAGCAACATCGCAGTCAGGGACACCCGACGGTCACCCTCGACATGGTCATTGGAGAACGCCACCGCCAACGGGTACAGGCAGAACTGCACCAACGAGCAGAGGAAACCGGCGATGAACAACACCTCCAGCGGCACCTGCTTCATGATCGCCAGCGGCAATGCAGCCAGCGCCAGGCTGAAGGCAAAACAACGGATCAACAGCGCCCGGTCATAACGATCGGACAGCCAGCCCAACGGCCATTGCACCAGCAGGCCGGCGAAAATGCAGCTACCCATGAACAAACCGACTTGCTCCGTGGACAAGCCTTGCTGCGAGGCGTACAGCGGCGCCAGACCGTAGAACGAACCGACGATCAACCCCGCCCCCAGCACCGTGCTCAACGATTGCGGCACGCGCTTGATGAAGAACCTCGGCTCCATCGGCGCCGGGTGCATCGCCGCCGGGTGAATCCGCTGGGTCAGGGCCACCGGTACCAGGCACAGTGCGAAGCACAGGGCGACCAGCATCAGCAATTCCAGACCCAGCCCCGGGTGCATGACCAGAATCAGCTGACCCAAGACCAGCCCCAGGTAGGAGGCGATCATGTACCCGCTGAACACGATGCCCCGTTGCTTGGCTTCCGCCTGCTCATTGAGCCAGCTTTCGATGACCATGTACTGGCACATCATGCCGAGACCGACGATGACCCGCAGAAACAGCCACGCGGGCAGCCAGTCCACCAGGCCGTGGCCCAGCACCGCCGCACCGACGATCCCGGCACAGGCCGAATAGGCGCGAATATGCCCGACCCGGGCAATCAGCCGATGGCCGATCTTGCCACCCAGCACCAGGCCGAAATAGTTGGCCGCCATCAACGCACCGACCCACAGGCTGTCGACATGATCGGCAGCCAGGCGCAAGGCCAGGTAAGTACTCAGCAAGCCCGAGCCGATCAACATCATCAGCGAGGCAAAATAAAGCGCTCGAAAGGGTTTCCAGATTTGGCGCATCGGCGTTCCGAGCGGCTCCTTGCAGTGAGTAACGGACTATCCGAAAAGATAGCCCGGTGTCGACGAATCGTCAGGCCTGGGCCGCTAAAACACGCCGCTCCCAGGGAGTAATTTCATCAAGGAAGCTGGTCAACTCCAGGGTCTTCGAAGCGACGTAGCCTTCGATGAATTCCTCGCCAAACAGTTCCTTCGCCAATTGACTACGTGTCAGACGCTCGAGAGCGGCATGCAAGGTACACGGCAATGAAAGATTATCCGGCACCTCGAATTCGCCCTGAATCGCCTCGCTCGGCTCCAGTTGGTTTTCGATACCATATAACCCGGCAGCCAGGCTCGCGGCAATCGCCAGATACGGATTGGCATCAGCGCCCGGCAAACGGTTTTCAACCCGACGGGCGACCGGCGAACTGGCCGGAATGCGCAAGCCGGCCGCACGGTTGTCGTGGGACCAGCAGGCATTGTTCGGTGACGCAAACGGATGACACAAACGCTGATAGGAGTTCACGTTAGGCGCGAACAACGCAGTGAAATCCGCCATGCCCGCCTGCTGGCCGCCGATGAAATGACGGAAGATCGCAGTGGGCTCTCCCGCCTCGTCGCTGAACACGTTACGCCCGGTGCCGATCTCGACGACGCTCTGGTGAATGTGCATCGAACTGCCCGGCGTGTGCGCCAGCGGCTTGGCCATGCAAACCACGGCCAAGCCATGCTTGAGCGCGACTTCCTTGAGCAGATGCTTGAACAGCAACGTCTGGTCGGCCAGCAGCAAGGGATCGCCGTGCAGCAGGTTGATCTCGAACTGGCTGACGCCCATCTCGTGCATGAAGGTATCGCGCGGCAAGCCCAAGGCCGCCATGCACTCGTAAACCTCACTGAAGAACGGCCGCAAGCCGTTGTTGGAACTGACACTGAAGGCCGAATGACCGTCCTCGCGACGTCCGTCCAGGCCTACCGGTGGCTGGAAGGGTCGAGTCGGGTCGGTGTTGGGCGCGAAGACAAAAAACTCCAGTTCGGTCGCCACCACCGGGGCCAGGCCGAGGGCGGCGTAACGCGCGATGACGGCCTTGAGCTGGCCGCGGGTCGACAGATTCGAGCTCTCGCCGGTCAACTCATCCGCATCACAAATGGCAAAAGCGCGCGGTTGCTTGCTCCAGGGTAAACGGTGGATCTGCGCAGGATCGGGCACCAACGCCAGGTCGCTGTCATCGCTGCCGTAGAAACGCGCTGGCGGATATCCGCCCATGATGCATTGCAGCAGCACGCCCCGCGCCATCTGCAAACGTCGCCCTTCGAGAAAACCTTCGGCGGTCATCACCTTGCCACGGGGCACGCCATTCAAGTCCGGCGTGACACATTCAATCTCATCAATGCCCGTCAATCGCTGGGCGAGTGAACGCTGGCCATCGGTCGTCATGACGCAATCCTTGTTGTTGTGCGAGCCGCGAACGGCGACCCGTACAAAATAGGCTCCGCGTGTTCGGAATTTCAAGCAGCGGTGTACAAATAGTAAGCTAAATATTTGAAGGCGTTATTGAAAAACGGGATTATCCTGACTCATTGAAGTGCCCCGCCCGTCGCTTGAACTCAAGACGCTTTCCGTCGCTGCCAAAGGCCGAAGTCATGACCACCACTTCCAAACGCTCGGACACCGTTTCCGGGCCAAAGGCCTTGAGCCCCAGCACCCTGGATTTTCCGGTGGTGGGCATTGGCGCGTCGGCCGGGGGGCTGCAAGCGATCAAACTGTTCTTTGAAAACATGCCCCAGGACAACGGCATGGCGTTCGTGATCATTCTTCATCTATCTCCCGACCACCAAAGCATCGCCGACCAGATCATCCAGGAATCGACCCGTATGCCGGTGCTGCAGGTCACCGAAACGGTGCCCATCGAGAAAAACCGGGTGTACGTCATTTCACCGGCGCAACGACTGACGATGAAAGACGGGGTTCTTGAAGTTCGCGCCTGCGACCCGGATCAAGGGCGCCATGCGTCCATCGACCTGTTCTTTCGTGATCTGGCCGATGTACACCGCGAGCGTGCTTTTTGTGTGGTGCTGTCAGGTTCCGGTTCGGACGGTGCTGTCGGTTTGTCCCGTATCAAGGAACAAGGCGGCGTCACCCTTGCCCAGGCACCGGAAGACGCCGAATTCGACAGCATGCCCCGTGCGGCCATCGACACTCGCCTGGTGGACCTGGTATTGCCCGTCGTCGAGATGCCACAAAAGTTGCTGGAATTGTGGCGTAACGCTCAGGAAATCAGCTTGCCTACCGCCAACGATCCCGAATTACAGACCATTGCCGCCATCTCCGAACGCGAAGCCGTGGTGGCCGAACAATTGTTGCACGACATTCTTATCCTGTTGCGCACCGGCACCGGCCATGATTTCAAACACTACAAGCGCGCCACCGTATTGCGCCGGATCGAACGCCGCATGCAGGTGACGGCCCAGCCGGACCTGGCCGGCTACTACCGCTTTCTGCAAAGCAACCCCGAGGAAACCAAGGCACTGCTGGGCGATATGCTGATCGGCGTGACCAACTTCTTCCGCGACCGCGAGGCCTTCGAAGCCCTGGAACGGGATGTGGTGCCGCAACTGGTCAGCGCCGCCGTCTCGGCGCATACCGAGAAAGAAGAGATCCGGGTCTGGTCCGCTGGCTGCTCCACGGGCGAAGAAGCCTACAGCCTGGCGATGCTGCTGAACGATCAACTGCAACTGGACAGAAGCGCGGCCTCGTTCCAGCTGTTCGCCACCGACATCGACGAGCGCGCCATCAGCGTCGGTCGGGCTGGGCTGTACCCGCAAGCGATCATTACCGACATACCGCCGACGCGATTGCGGCATTACTTCGCCAAGGAAAACGACCACTACCGAATTCGCAAGGAAATCCGCGAAAAGGTGTTGTTCGCCAAACACAGCCTGTTGTCCGATCCGCCCTTCTCGCAAATCGACCTGATCGTTTGCCGCAACCTGCTGATCTATCTGGATCGAGAAGTGCAGCGCGAAATCCTGCAGATGTTCCACTTTGCCCTGCGTCCGGGCGGCTTTCTGTTTCTCGGTTCATCGGAAAGCGCGGACGCGTGCCATGAATTATTCGCCCCAGTAGACAAACGTAACCGGATCTTCCGCGCCAAAACCGGCACGGCCAATAGCCGTCGCACCCCGACCATGCCCCGCGGGGGCTACGTGCGCACCAGTGTTTCCCGGCAAGCGCCCCAAAACAGCCTGCCGCGTAAGCTGTCCGTCGCCGATATCCATCAGCGGGCCCTGGAACAGTCCGCACCACCGAGCATGATTGTCGATGCCAATGCCGACATCCTGCACATGAGCGAAAGTGCCGGGCGTTTCCTGCGGCATGTCGGCGGTGAACTGTCGCGCAATTTGCTGACCCTGATTCTTCCGCAATTGCGCCTGGAAATCCGCACCACCCTGTTCCAGGCCCAGCAGAGCGGCCAGCCGGTCAAATCCCGCGAAGTACCGATCCAGCGCGACGACCGGCGCTACCTGATCGATCTCGTCGCCCACCCCTACAAGGATGAAGACTCGGACGGCGACTACGTGCTGGTGATCTTCGAGGAGGTGGAGGTCGACCCTTCGGAGTTGGCGGCGACCACCGTGCTGCAAACGGAAAGCCAGGTGCTGTCCAACCTCGAGCGCGAACTGCAACGCACCAAACTGCACCTGCAGGACACCATCGAACAGTCGGAAGTCTCCAGCGAAGAGCTCAAGGCCTCCAACGAAGAGATGCAGGCGATCAACGAAGAACTGCGCTCGGCCACCGAAGAACTGGAAACCAGCAAGGAAGAACTGCAGTCGATCAACGAAGAATTGCTGACCGTCAATTTCGAGCTGAAAACCAAGGTCGAAGAGACCGACAAGATCAACGACTACCTGACCAACCTCATCGCCTCCACCGACATTGCCACGGTGTTCGTCGACCGCAGCATGCGCATCAAGTGGTTCACCCCGCGCGCCACCGACATCTTCAATATGTTGCCGGTGGATACCGGGCGCTCGTTGCTCGACATCACCCATCGCCTGCACTACGACAACCTGGCCGCCGATGCGGCGCAGGTGTTCGAGTCGCTGAACATGATCGAGCGCGAAGTCAGCAGCACCGACAATCGCTGGTACATCGCACGCCTGCTGCCCTATCGCTCCAGCGAAGACCACATCGACGGCACCGTGCTGACCTTCATCGACATCAGCAAACGTCGCGCCGCCGAAGAAGAGCTGCGCCTGGGCGAAGAACGCATGCGCCTGGTC
This sequence comes from Pseudomonas silesiensis, assembly GCF_001661075.1. Classification (NCBI taxonomy): domain Bacteria; kingdom Pseudomonadati; phylum Pseudomonadota; class Gammaproteobacteria; order Pseudomonadales; family Pseudomonadaceae; genus Pseudomonas; species Pseudomonas silesiensis. Next base: position 1,281,938 of record NZ_CP014870.1, on the reverse strand, counting down.
GCCGAAAGCACCCGCGACTACGCGATCATCACCCTCGACGAACAGGGCATCATCACCAGCTGGAACAAAGGCGCCGAGCTGATCTTCGGCTACAGCAAGACCGAGGCCGAAGGCGCTTATTACGACTTCATTTTCTCCGCCGAGGATCGCGCGTCAGGGGTGCCGGAAAACGAACTGTTATCGGCGCGCACCCATGGCCGCAGCGAAGATGAACGCTGGCACCTGCGCAAGGATGGCAGCCGCTTCTTCTGCAGCGGCGAGGTGTCGCTGCTCAAGGGTGAGAATCTCAAGGGCTATGTGAAAATTGCCCGGGACCTGACCGGCCACAAACGTCAGCATGAGGAGCAAAGCCAACAGCTGGCCGAGACCCGCAACACCAATTACCTCAAGGATGAGTTTTTCGCGGTCATGTCCCACGAGCTCAAGCATCCGCTGAACCTGATCCAGCTCAACGCGGAGCTGCTGCGGCGCTTGCCGGTCACCAAGTCGCTGGCGCCGGCCACCAAGGCCGTGAATACCATCTGCGATGCCGTCAACAGCCAGGCACGGATCATCGATGACCTGCTGGATGTCGCACGGGTTCGCACGGGCAAGCTCAAGCTGCAAGCGGTCGCCGTGGATCTGATCAGCGTGTTGCGCGACATCCACACCGTCGTTCTCAATGAACAGCACGATCTTACGGTTGAACTGTTGGTGCCCGCTGAGCCGCTGATCGTCCAGGCCGACCCGACTCGCCTGGAGCAAATCATCTGGAATCTGGTGAACAATGCACTGAAATTCACCCCGCCCAAGGGCCGCGTGCAGTTAATTGCCAGCAAAGTCGGGAGTATGGCCCGGCTGGATATCAAAGACGACGGTGCCGGCATTGCCCCCGAAAACCTCAATCATGTGTTCGACCTCTTTGGTCAGGCCGAACAGCAGCACGCCACCCACCACCGGGAAGGCCTGGGTATCGGGCTTTCTTTGGTCCGCCAGTTGACCGAGGCGCAACGCGGAACGGTTGAGGTCAGCTCTGGCGGCGTCGGAACGGGCTGTACCTTTACGGTGAGCCTGCCACTGGCACTCACCCCTGGTGTGATTCAATCGGCGCAGCCGGTCGAAATCGTTTCGGGACGCCTGAGCGGATTGACGATCCTTTTGGTGGACGACTCCGCCGAGGTACTGGAAACCTTGAAGATGCTGCTGGAGATGGAGGACGCGCAGGTGATTGCCTTCGATCGTCCGGTGGCGGCTTTGGACGCGGCCAAAAATACCCGTTTCGATCTGATCATTTCGGACTTGGGCATGCCGGTCATGAGCGGCCATGAGTTGATGAGCGCCTTGCGTCAGTTGCCGCTGATCAAGGATGTGCCGGCCATTGCCCTGACCGGCTACGGCGCCCACAGCGACATTCAGAAGTCACGGCAATCAGGCTTTGACCAGCATATTGGAAAGCCGGTGTCCTACGATGAACTGATCGAAACCATCGAGGCCTTGCGTCAGTCACCGCGGTAAAAATCAATCGAGATAGGCGCGCTGTACACAGGCGCGTCTATCGATGGCCTGCCTGAGTCGCTCCTTGTGATCGGCCCACATCCCGGGATCCACCTTGGTCAAGCGCATCAGGGCCAACATGGCGGTCTTGGCGGCACAGTACTCCGTCCATGCATCCTCGGACCTGAGCTTCAGATGTTCACGCTCGGTCATCTCCATGCGCCTCAAGGCCAATACCGACTCATCGGTGATCACCGTACTCAGGGTCAACTGCACCCGGTGCGGCGCTACGAATCCTTGAGTACCCGCAACAATCTCCCGTGCCCGCTGGGTGCCCCATTTCAACGCCGTGCAGTGATGTTCCCCGACACGCCGGTCATAAAATTCCTCGCCGATCGCCCAGCCATTCGAGCCGTAGACGCCTACGAAAACCTGGGTAATCCCTCCGTGGTTGACCCGAGCCTGCACCTCGATGTGCACGCCATCGTTGAGGACTTCCTCATGGGTGTGGAGGGGTAATCTTGTATTGGTCCATAGCCAGAATTGGGCGCCTCTACGTCGCATCTATATCCCTCCCTCAGTGGTCCTCTGGATTAAGGCACAGCACTGATAGACTTTCCACGTAGGTCGTCGGGCGGTTGCATTTAAATCGCGGTGCATTTTTGGCGGACAAAAACAAAACCCCTACCTGCATACGCAGATAGGGGTTTCGGAATTTAATCTTGACGATGACCTACTCTCACATGGGGAAACCCCACACTACCATCGGCGATGCATCGTTTCACTGCTGAGTTCGGGATGGGATCAGGTGGTTCCAATGCTCTATGGTCGTCAAGAAATTCGGGTACTGAGTCGTGACCTGATGGCCTCGCTTCAGCAAATTGGGTATGTAATAGATTTGTGTGTTGCTGGCGAACTTTCGGTTCATTGCGTCTTCACACACCGCAATCTGGTGCTCTTACGAGCAAGCAAATTGCTTGGGTGTTATATGGTCAAGCCTCACGGGCAATTAGTATTGGTTAGCTCAACGCCTCACAGCGCTTACACACCCAACCTATCAACGTCGTAGTCTTCGACGGCCCTTCAGGGGACTCAAGGTCCCAGTGAGATCTCATCTTGAGGCTAGTTTCCCGCTTAGATGCTTTCAGCGGTTATCTATTCCGAACATAGCTACCCGGCAATGCCACTGGCGTGACAACCGGAACACCAGAGGTTCGTCCACTCCGGTCCTCTCGTACTAGGAGCAGCCCCTCTCAAATCTCAAACGTCCACGGCAGATAGGGACCGAACTGTCTCACGACGTTCTAAACCCAGCTCGCGTACCACTTTAAATGGCGAACAGCCATACCCTTGGGACCGGCTTCAGCCCCAGGATGTGATGAGCCGACATCGAGGTGCCAAACACCGCCGTCGATATGAACTCTTGGGCGGTATCAGCCTGTTATCCCCGGAGTACCTTTTATCCGTTGAGCGATGGCCCTTCCATACAGAACCACCGGATCACTAAGACCTACTTTCGTACCTGCTCGACGTGTCTGTCTCGCAGTCAAGCGCGCTTTTGCCTTTATACTCTACGACCGATTTCCGACCGGTCTGAGCGCACCTTCGTACTCCTCCGTTACTCTTTAGGAGGAGACCGCCCCAGTCAAACTACCCACCATACACTGTCCTCGATCCGGATAACGGACCTGAGTTAGAACCTCAAAGTTGCCAGGGTGGTATTTCAAGGTTGGCTCCACGCGAACTGGCGTCCACGCTTCAAAGCCTCCCACCTATCCTACACAAGCAAATTCAAAGTCCAGTGCAAAGCTATAGTAAAGGTTCACGGGGTCTTTCCGTCTAGCCGCGGATACACTGCATCTTCACAGCGATTTCAATTTCACTGAGTCTCGGGTGGAGACAGCGCCGCCATCGTTACGCCATTCGTGCAGGTCGGAACTTACCCGACAAGGAATTTCGCTACCTTAGGACCGTTATAGTTACGGCCGCCGTTTACCGGGGCTTCGATCAAGAGCTTCGCGTTAGCTAACCCCATCAATTAACCTTCCGGCACCGGGCAGGCGTCACACCCTATACGTCCACTTTCGTGTTTGCAGAGTGCTGTGTTTTTAATAAACAGTCGCAGCGGCCTGGTATCTTCGACCGGCATGGGCTTACGCAGTAAATGCTTCACCCTCACCGGCGCACCTTCTCCCGAAGTTACGGTGCCATTTTGCCTAGTTCCTTCACCCGAGTTCTCTCAAGCGCCTTGGTATTCTCTACCCAACCACCTGTGTCGGTTTGGGGTACGGTTCCTGGTTACCTGAAGCTTAGAAGCTTTTCTTGGAAGCATGGCATCAACCACTTCGTGTTCTAAAAGAACACTCGTCATCAGCTCTCGGCCTTAGAATCCCGGATTTACCTAAGATTCCAGCCTACCACCTTAAACTTGGACAACCAACGCCAAGCTGGCCTAGCCTTCTCCGTCCCTCCATCGCAATAACCAGAAGTACAGGAATATTAACCTGTTTTCCATCGACTACGCTTTTCAGCCTCGCCTTAGGGACCGACTAACCCTGCGTCGATTAACGTTGCGCAGGAAACCTTGGTCTTTCGGCGTGGGTGTTTTTCACACCCATTGTCGTTACTCATGTCAGCATTCGCACTTCTGATACCTCCAGCAAGCTTCTCAACTCACCTTCACAGGCTTACAGAACGCTCCTCTACCGCATCACCTAAGTGATACCCGTAGCTTCGGTGTATGGTTTGAGCCCCGTTACATCTTCCGCGCAGGCCGACTCGACTAGTGAGCTATTACGCTTTCTTTAAAGGGTGGCTGCTTCTAAGCCAACCTCCTAGCTGTCTAAGCCTTCCCACATCGTTTCCCACTTAACCATAACTTTGGGACCTTAGCTGACGGTCTGGGTTGTTTCCCTTTTCACGACGGACGTTAGCACCCGCCGTGTGTCTCCCATGCTCGGCACTTGTAGGTATTCGGAGTTTGCATCGGTTTGGTAAGTCGGGATGACCCCCTAGCCGAAACAGTGCTCTACCCCCTACAGTGATACATGAGGCGCTACCTAAATAGCTTTCGAGGAGAACCAGCTATCTCCGAGCTTGATTAGCCTTTCACTCCGATCCACAGGTCATCCGCTAACTTTTCAACGGTAGTCGGTTCGGTCCTCCAGTTAGTGTTACCCAACCTTCAACCTGCCCATGGATAGATCGCCCGGTTTCGGGTCTATTCCCAGCGACTAGACGCCCTATTAAGACTCGCTTTCGCTACGCCTCCCCTATTCGGTTAAGCTCGCCACTGAAAATAAGTCGCTGACCCATTATACAAAAGGTACGCAGTCACCTAACAAAGTAGGCTCCCACTGCTTGTACGCATACGGTTTCAGGATCTATTTCACTCCCCTCTCCGGGGTTCTTTTCGCCTTTCCCTCACGGTACTAGTTCACTATCGGTCAGTCAGTAGTATTTAGCCTTGGAGGATGGTCCCCCCATATTCAGACAAAGTTTCTCGTGCTCCGTCCTACTCGATTTCATGACTAAGAGATTTTCGCGTACAGGGCTATCACCCACTATGGCCGCACTTTCCAGAGCGTTCCGCTAATCTCAAAGCCACTTAAGGGCTAGTCCCCGTTCGCTCGCCACTACTAAGGGAATCTCGGTTGATTTCTTTTCCTCAGGGTACTTAGATGTTTCAGTTCCCCTGGTTCGCTTCTTAAGCCTATGTATTCAGCTTAAGATACCTAACTTATGTTAGGTGGGTTCCCCCATTCAGACATCTCCGGATCAAAGTCTGTTTGCCGACTCCCCGAAGCTTTTCGCAGGCTACCACGTCTTTCATCGCCTCTGACTGCCAAGGCATCCACCGTATGCGCTTCTTCACTTGACCATATAACCCCAAGCAATCTGGTTATACTGTGAAGACGACATTCGCCGAAAATTCGCATGCATTCTCAATTAAGAGCTACTCACAAATTTTACCTTAGCTTGATCCAACACCAGTGAAAGTGTTGTTCAGTCTATCTTTCTATCACATACCCAAATTTTTAAAGAACGATCTAATCAAAGACTAGAAATCAACATTTAGCCTTCATGCGAAGGAAATGCTCATTTAAGCTTTCAACAAACAGAAGCATAGTGGTGGAGCAAACGGGATCGAACCGTTGACCTCCTGCGTGCAAGGCAGGCGCTCTCCAGCTGAGCTATGGCATATTTCTACAGGCGTTTCCCACACAAGCAAAATTGGTGGGTCTGGGCAGATTCGAACTGCCGACCTCACCCTTATCAGGGGTGCGCTCTAACCAACTGAGCTACAGACCCAATTTCGAGCTGTTCCGGCCGACCTCACCCTGCTCTTTACCACAAAGCATGGGGTGCGCTCTAACCAACCAAGCTACAACCAATTTCGGGCTGCTTTTATCGTCTTCTTCAATGAATCAAGCAATTCGTGTGGGAACTTATGGAGCAGCTGATGTCGTCGATTAAGGAGGTGATCCAGCCGCAGGTTCCCCTACGGCTACCTTGTTACGACTTCACCCCAGTCATGAATCACACCGTGGTAACCGTCCTCCCGAAGGTTAGACTAGCTACTTCTGGTGCAACCCACTCCCATGGTGTGACGGGCGGTGTGTACAAGGCCCGGGAACGTATTCACCGCGACATTCTGATTCGCGATTACTAGCGATTCCGACTTCACGCAGTCGAGTTGCAGACTGCGATCCGGACTACGATCGGTTTTCTGGGATTAGCTCCACCTCGCGGCTTGGCAACCCTCTGTACCGACCATTGTAGCACGTGTGTAGCCCAGGCCGTAAGGGCCATGATGACTTGACGTCATCCCCACCTTCCTCCGGTTTGTCACCGGCAGTCTCCTTAGAGTGCCCACCATTACGTGCTGGTAACTAAGGACAAGGGTTGCGCTCGTTACGGGACTTAACCCAACATCTCACGACACGAGCTGACGACAGCCATGCAGCACCTGTCTCAATGTTCCCGAAGGCACCAATCCATCTCTGGAAAGTTCATTGGATGTCAAGGCCTGGTAAGGTTCTTCGCGTTGCTTCGAATTAAACCACATGCTCCACCGCTTGTGCGGGCCCCCGTCAATTCATTTGAGTTTTAACCTTGCGGCCGTACTCCCCAGGCGGTCAACTTAATGCGTTAGCTGCGCCACTAAGAGCTCAAGGCTCCCAACGGCTAGTTGACATCGTTTACGGCGTGGACTACCAGGGTATCTAATCCTGTTTGCTCCCCACGCTTTCGCACCTCAGTGTCAGTATCAGTCCAGGTGGTCGCCTTCGCCACTGGTGTTCCTTCCTATATCTACGCATTTCACCGCTACACAGGAAATTCCACCACCCTCTACCATACTCTAGCTTGTCAGTTTTGAATGCAGTTCCCAGGTTGAGCCCGGGGATTTCACATCCAACTTAACAAACCACCTACGCGCGCTTTACGCCCAGTAATTCCGATTAACGCTTGCACCCTCTGTATTACCGCGGCTGCTGGCACAGAGTTAGCCGGTGCTTATTCTGTCGGTAACGTCAAAACAGATACGTATTAGGTAACTGCCCTTCCTCCCAACTTAAAGTGCTTTACAATCCGAAGACCTTCTTCACACACGCGGCATGGCTGGATCAGGCTTTCGCCCATTGTCCAATATTCCCCACTGCTGCCTCCCGTAGGAGTCTGGACCGTGTCTCAGTTCCAGTGTGACTGATCATCCTCTCAGACCAGTTACGGATCGTCGCCTTGGTGAGCCATTACCTCACCAACTAGCTAATCCGACCTAGGCTCATCTGATAGCGCAAGGCCCGAAGGTCCCCTGCTTTCTCCCGTAGGACGTATGCGGTATTAGCGTCCGTTTCCGAGCGTTATCCCCCACTACCAGGCAGATTCCTAGGCATTACTCACCCGTCCGCCGCTCGCCACCAGGTACAAGTACCCGTGCTGCCGCTCGACTTGCATGTGTTAGGCCTGCCGCCAGCGTTCAATCTGAGCCATGATCAAACTCTTCAGTTCAAACATCTTTGGGTTTTTAAGAAACCCTAAACTTGGCTCAGCAATCGTTGGTTACATCTTTGATTTCTCGCGGAGTAACTTGTGATGCTGATAATCTTGTTGACTATCAGTCTGACTCCACAAGCACCCACACGAATTGCTTGATTCAGTTGTTAAAGAGCGGTTGGTTAAGATCTTTCGTCTCAACCGAGGCGCGCATTCTACGCTTTCCTCTGCTGCTGTCAAGCGGTTATTTTCAGAAGTTTTCAAAGTTTCCTTTGTAACTTCAACCACTTGGCGCTTCCGATCTCTCGTCAGCGGGAGGCGAATTCTACAGCGTTAGTCGCTGCTGTCAACACCTCTTTTTCTCCGCTTTCGACCGAGAAGATCGAACCGTCAACAGAGCCAAACAACACTGCCCTATCAACTCCTTCTGGGCCTCGATGACCTGAAGCAACTCGCTGTCGAAAACTGCGTAACTCTTTGTTTACCAAGGAGTTTTCCGTTTCGACTGCGCCGGAAGTGGGGCGAATTATAGACTTCCAGATTCTGCCGTCAAGCGTTAATTCCGTTCTGCTATCAATAACTTGTCGAAGGCTGGAAAACAGCCCAACCAGCCCTCGATTCGGCAAGGAAACCGCCTTCTATATAGAAGGATCCTTCAACCCTCGAAAGCAATCCCTGCAACGCTGTCGAGATGCCTGCCGCCCAAAACAAAAAAGCCCCGCCAGAATTGAATTCCTGAACGGAGCTTTCCATGCCTGAAGCAAATTCCTACCCACCAGCCACGGAGCTTTTGAGAACGGATGAACATCTGCTTCTTTGAATATGGTGTCCCAGGGCAGGTTCGAACTGCCAACCTTCCCCTTAGGAGGGGGATGCTCTATCCAATTGAGCTACTGAGACACAAGTCGCCCCGCATTCGCGGCGCTAAGGACGGCGAGCATGTTAACGGCCAGGCCTGCATTTGTCATGTCGTCCGTAGGCTTTTTAAGTGTAGGCAGATACTTCAAGGCCGCGCGGCATCGCTGACCGTGCAAATTGCATCACCGCAAAAAGCCATCATTGCAAAATGCAAGGCACCTTGCACCAGATGTTACTCTATCTATTTGATTTTAAAGACTTTAATAACCAATAGAGTCTTGGCATGCCGGCTGCTTCAGTTCTTTCATAGAACAACGGAGGTCAGCCCTCATGAACAGCGCCCTTTTACTCTCGAACGCGATCGCCTTGGCAGTCCTGCTGGGTTTTCATTTTGCTCCAGAGAATGGCACTGAACCCGTTGCCCAACGAACGCCCCACTACCTCCAGCTACAGAAAGCGCCGCAGCTGGCAGTCATGAACGATCAGCGCGGCTTTGCAGGCCAGGACGTGAGCCAGGAAAAGATCCTGTTGCCGGCACCCACTTCAGAACGCCTGGTATTTTGAATCCCCCCGTCAGGAGCACAGTATGTCCAAATCAGCAGCAGGGCTTTTCGTCCTGACTTTACTGTGCGGCATTCTTCATTTTTCATTGGTTGAGGACAGGATTCTCACCTTGCCGCTCATTGCTTGCGGTGTATTTGGCACATTGTTTATGGCGGCGCTGGTTGCGGGGCGCAAAATCAAGTTCGATCCTGTTTTACGCTGACAACTCCTCTTATTGCAATGACCGCCGCCGGGCAATCCGGCGCGGCCTTCGTCATTAGATGGGCACCGAGGCTCGCGCTCAATCGACCCGCCCCTCCTTGCAAGATTCAGTCAGCCCCCCGCTAAAAACAATCCAAGCTGCCATCCGTCCTGTAATTGCTTATCAGTACGGACTCGCCCTAGCAAATCGGCCATTTGCCACTATCCTGTATTACTAAGGAACATTGAACGAATCCGCATGAAATACCCTTCCTGGCGTCCACGGACATCACCAGCTGGGATACCGGACGCGGCCAGCGATGCGGACAGTCAAACTTTCCAACCAGTCCGCATTTCTGATAATAGGTGCTGGCAGAACGCCTTTATCCAGTTCAATATTTGTCACAGAATTGACGCCAATGAACTGGCTACCTTGAGGCATGATGTGGGCCTCTATCAATTCAGGTTGAACATTTGGCCAGGGCGCTTGTCCTATCAGACATCCTGCGGCCAATCCCGAAAACCGCTCCCCTGAACTAACCGGTTAAATATATGCGCCCATTGAAACAGGCAATTTATTCCAGCCGTACGGCTGACAAGTTTGTCGTACGTCTGCCAGACGGAATGCGTGAACGCATTGCCGAGGTGGCTCGCAATCATCACCGCAGCATGAACTCCGAAATCATCGCGCGCCTTGAGCAGAGCCTTATTCAGGAAGGTGCCCTGAGCGAAGAACTGAGCATGCGCCTGGACAGCCCGGAGCTGTCATTGCACGAGCGCGAACTGCTGCAACGCTTCCGTCAGCTTTCCCACCGCCAGCAGAACGCTCTTGTTTCGCTGATTGCCCATGACACCGAAATGGCCGCGGACGCGTCCTGATTTATACGAACCCCCCAAGCCAGCGTAATCGCTGGCTTTTTTTTGCCTGAAATTCGGGCGTAAAAAAACCCGCCAAACAGCGGGTTATGGGGTTTTCCTGTAGGAGCCAGGCTTGTCGGCGAAGGCGGTCCCAAGGTCGCTTTCGCCGGCAAGCCTGGCCCCTACGGGGGACGCCAATCGGATTGGCGGATTTCAGGCAATGGAAATCAGAGCAGGAAAATCGTCGCCAACCCAAGGAAGATGAAGAAGCCGCCGCTGTCGGTCATGGCGGTGATCATCACGCTGGCCCCCATCGCCGGATCACGGCCAAGCCGCGCCAGGGTCATGGGGATCAATACCCCCATCAAGGCAGCAAGCAACAGGTTGAGCGTCATGGCAGCGGTCATTACCACGCCAAGGGACCAGCTGCCGTAAAGCAGATAGGCGACGACACCGATCACACCTCCCCACACCAGGCCATTGATCAGGCCTACCGCCAACTCCTTGCGCATCAGGCGCGAAGTGTTGCCCGTACTCACCTGGTCCAGCGCCATGGCGCGAACGATCATGGTGATCGTCTGGTTACCGGAGTTGCCACCGATACCCGCCACGATCGGCATCAATGCCGCGAGCGCCACCAGTTTCTCGATGGAGCCTTCGAACAGACCGATCACGCGGGAGGCGACGAAGGCAGTAACCAGATTCACAGCCAGCCAGGCCCAGCGGTTGCGCAGGGACTTCCAGACCGAGGCGAAGATATCTTCTTCTTCGCGCAGACCCGCCATGTTGAGCATTTCGCTTTCGCTCTCTTCACGGATCAGGTCGACCATTTCATCGATGGTCAGACGACCGATCAACTTGCCGTTCTTGTCGACGACGGGCGCCGAGATCAAGTCGTAACGCTCAAACGCCTGAGCGGCATCGTAGGCATCTTCATCCGGATGGAAACTCACCGGATCGCTGGCCATGACTTCAGCCACCTGTTTTTCCGGATCGTTGACCAGCAAACGCTTGATCGGCAACACGCCCTTGAGCACGCCGTCATTATCGACCACGAATAACTTGTCGGTATGGCCCGGCAGCTCCTTCAGGCGACGCAGGTAGCGCAAGACCACCTCGAGGCTGACGTCCTCTCGGATCGTCACCATCTCGAAGTCCATCAGCGCACCGACCTGCTCCTCGTCATAGGAAAGGGCCGATCGCACGCGCTCACGTTGCTGGTTATCCAGGGTTTCCATGAGCTCATGGACGACGTCTCGCGGCAGCTCGGAAGCCAGGTCAGCAAGTTCGTCGGCATCCATATCCTTGGCGGCAGCCAAGAGCTCGTGATCGTCCATGTCGGCGATCAGGGTTTCACGCACCGAATCGGAGACTTCGAGCAGGATGTCGCCGTCGCGATCGGCCTTGACCAACTGCCAAAGCGTCAGGCGATCGTCCAGCGGCAAGGCTTCAAGGATGTAGGCAACGTCGGCGGAGTGCAGGTCATCGAGCTTGCGTTGCAGCTCGACGAGATTCTGCCGGTGAACCAGGTTCTCGACCCGTTCATGATGCGGACCTTCCTGGCGATGAGTCAGGTCTTCGACCACCCGCTGACGCTGCAACAGCTCAACGACTTGAGCGAGGCGGTCCTGCAGGCTTTCTTGCGTTTTCTTTACTTCTACTTCAGACATAGGCGAACTCCACTCCCAGCAGCGGAGCGCGCCGGAAGGATCAATCAGTCAATTCATGATTGGAAAAACGGTTTACTGAGTAACTACTGGGTAAGTCCATGGAGGTATTCCACAAGCCCCGGCGGGGCTGACGGGCGCAATGATACACCGCCCGACCGTTTTAAACGTTAAAAAATCGCGGCTGGAAACAAGCGGTTGCGAGATAAACCTGAGCCCTGTCCTGATCCATGAAAATGCGACGACTTATCCTGGAAAGAAAACACACTACCGTCAAAAATGCAGTGATCGCCTTGAGCAGCCCTCACGGAAGACCATCTCCCAACGCATCGTCACCGCATGAGACAACAGGACATCAAAAGCGTCCCCGGCAAACCGGAGAAGATCGGCAATGAATTCGAACACGCGCAGCCATCACAACCCCAGGGCGAGGTCGTAGCGCAAAGGCCAGATTAGAGGAGATAGGATGCAACAGGAAAAAGCCAGATCCCAGACAGCAAAAAGCCCGCGTTAGACGCAGGCTTTTTGGTGTTTGGTGCACTCGACAGGATTCGAACCTGTGACCGCTCGGTTCGTAGCCGAGTACTCTATCCAGCTGAGCTACGAGTGCATTTGTGTTTTTATACCAGATCACAACTGGTTGGAGCCAAGTCATTCGCATTGCTGCAAACAACTCTTAAATGGTGCACTCGACAGGATTCGAACCTGTGACCGCTCGGTTCGTAGCCGAGTACTCTATCCAGCTGAGCTACGAGTGCATTTGTTGCCGCGCATTATAGGCCGTCTAATCTCTATGTCAAGCACTTTTTCTAGTAATTTCAACAACTTACCGAAGAAGCCAGATTACAACGTACTACGCAAATAATGGCGGAGAACGGGGGATTCGAACCCCCGACACCCTTTTGAGGTGTACTCCCTTAGCAGGGGAGCGCCTTCGGCCACTCGGCCAGCTCTCCGCAACACGGGGCGTATCTTAACCAACCTTTTCCCCGTTTGCAAACATAAAAAACGATAAAAATTAATGGCTTGGTTCTTCGTCCTTCTCTTTCTTTATACGCAGGTAAATTTCCTCACGGTGGACCGCAACCTCTTTCGGGGCGTTGACACCGATACGCACTTGATTTCCTTTGACGCCGAGCACAGTCACGGTGATTTCTCCATCACCGATAATCAGGCTTTCTGCGCACCGACGAGTCAGAATCAGCATACCTTTCTCCTCACGCAATTCATTTCAGGGACAACAATCTGCAAAAAAAAGGCACCCGACCTACAACCGGAGCGATCGTAGCCCTACATGCCTGAGTATTGACCAGCGCGAGCAAAAGAACAGCTCGGAGTCGCGCCATTCGAAAAAACAAAGGGCGCGGTCAGACCGCGCCCCTTGGCAAACGCATCACTCGCCCTGGCGGGCCGGCGCGTCCAGTTCGAAAGCCGTGTGCAGCGCGCGCACAGCCAGTTCCAGGTACTTCTCTTCGATCACCACGGAGACTTTGATTTCCGAGGTCGAGATCATCTGGATGTTGATTGTTTCCTTGGCCAGTGCTTCGAACATGCGGCTGGCGACGCCTGCGTGGGAGCGCATGCCAACGCCGACGATCGACACCTTGGCGATCTTGGTGTCGCCAATGACTTCACGGGCACCCAGCTCGCCAGCGGTTTTTTCCAGCACGGTCTGCGCCGCCTGGTAGTCGTTGCGGTGCACGGTGAAGGTGAAGTCGGTGGTGTTATCGTGCGCAACGTTCTGCACGATCATGTCGACTTCGATGTTCGCGGCGCTGATAGGGCCGAGAATCTTGAAAGCAACGCCCGGGATGTCTGGCACGCCACGGATGGTCAGCTTGGCTTCATCGCGGTTGAAAGCGATACCGGAAATGATCGGCTGTTCCATGGTTTCCTCTTCATCAATAGTAATGAGGGTGCCCGGACCCTCCTTGAAGCTGTGCAGTACGCGCAGCGGAACGTTGTACTTGCCGGCGAACTCGACCGCACGGATTTGCAACACCTTGGACCCGAGGCTGGCCATTTCCAGCATCTCTTCGAAGGTGATCTTGTCCAGGCGCTGAGCCACGGACACCACGCGCGGGTCGGTGGTATAGACACCGTCGACATCGGTGTAGATCTGGCATTCGTCAGCCTTCAGGGCTGCCGCCAGCGCCACACCGGTGGTGTCGGAACCGCCACGACCGAGGGTGGTGATGTTGCCGTGTTCGTCGACGCCCTGGAAACCGGCGACAACGACTACACGGCCCGCTTTCAGGTCACCGCGAATCTTCTGGTCATCGATCTGCAGGATTCGCGCTTTATTGTGCGCGCTGTCCGTCAGGATCCGCACCTGGTTACCGGTGTAGGACACCGCTGGCACGCCACGCTTGATCAGCGCCATGGCCAACAAGGCAATCGTCACCTGCTCACCGGTGGAGACGATCACATCCAGCTCTCGGGGAACCGGTTGGCCATCGCCACTGATTTTTTTGGCCAGATCGATCAGACGGTTGGTTTCGCCGCTCATTGCTGACAGCACAACCACCAGGTCATCGCCGGCTTCGCGGAACTTCTTAACCTTGTCGGCGACCTGTTCGATTCTCTCGACAGTGCCGACCGAGGTGCCTCCAAATTTCTGTACGATCAAAGCCATTTCAAAGCCGCCTCTGCCCATGAAGGGCGCCCAAATAATCACTCAAACAGCCTGCCGGCCCGCCACTAGACTGCGGGCCGGACACACGGCCTTATAAACCCTGCTCTACAAAGGGAACAGTCAGGGCCAATGCCGCATCCAGTGCGCCAGCGTCAGTACCACCGCCTTGCGCCATGTCTGGACGACCACCGCCCTTCCCGCCCACTGCCGCAGCGGCTTGCTTCATCAAATCACCGGCTTTGAGTTGGCCAGTCAGGTCCTTGGTCACGCCTGCAACCAGCACGACCTTTTCCTCATGGACACTGCCGAGCAGGATCACTGCGCGGCCGAGTTTGTTTTTCAGTTGATCGACCAGCGCCAACAGCGCCTTGCCATCCTGACCGTCCAGACGCACGGCCAGCACTTTCACGCCTTTGACATCCAGCGCAGAAGCCGACAGATCGTCGCCCGCCGCGCTGGCCGCCTTGGCCTGCAACTGCTCGAGTTGCTTCTCCAGCAGGCGGTTGCGCTCCAGCACAGCCGACAGCTTGTCGATCAGGTTGTCGCGGCTACCCTTGACCAGGTTGGCCGCTTCCTTGAGTTGTTCTTCCGCCGCGTTCAAGTAGCCCAGCGCTGCTGCGCCAGTCACTGCCTCGATACGGCGCACGCCGGAGGCCACGCCACCTTCGCTGATGATTTTCAGCAGGCCGATGTCGCCGGTACGGTTGACGTGGATCCCACCGCACAGCTCGACGGAGAAATCGCCGCCCATGCTCAGCACGCGCACGCTGTCGCCGTACTTCTCGCCGAACAGCGCCATGGCGCCTTTCTGCTTGGCGGTTTCGATGTCGGTTTCTTCGGTTTCAACCGCGGTGTTCTTGCGGATCTCGGCGTTGACGATGTCTTCCAGCGCCTTCAACTGCTCGGGCTTGATGGCTTCGAAGTGGCTGAAGTCAAAACGCAGGCGCTGACTGTCGACCAACGAGCCTTTCTGTTGCACGTGCTCGCCCAGCACCTGGCGCAACGCGGCGTGCAGCAAGTGCGTCGCCGAGTGGTTCAGCGAGGTGGCGTGACGCACGTCGGCATCGACATGCGTCTCGACCGGCGCGCCGACGATCAGGCTGCCCGATGCCAGCACGCCATGATGCAGGAACGCGCCGCCGGTCTTGGTGGTGTCGCGCACGTCAAAGCGTGAAGCACCGGCCTGCAGGTAGCCGCAGTCACCGATCTGACCACCCGCCTCGGCGTAGAACGGCGTCTGGTTGAGGACGATCACGCCCTCTTCGCCTTCACTCAAGACGTCGACCGACTGGCCATTTTTATACAGGCCAACGATTTTCGCCGAGCCGGTGGTGGCTTTGTAGCCCGTGAACTCGGTGGCCACGTCAACCTTGACCAGGCTGTTGTAGTCCATGCCGAAGGAGCTGGCGGAACGGGCACGGACGCGCTGGGCTTCCATTTCGCGCTCGAAGCCTTCTTCGTCGATGGTCAGGCTGCGCTCGCGAGCGATGTCGCCGGTCAGGTCCATCGGGAAGCCATAGGTGTCGTAGAGCTTGAACACTACATCGCCCGGCACCACGTCGCCTTTGAGTTCGGCCAGGTCCTGCTCGAGGATTTTCAGGCCCTGCTCCAGGGTCTTGGCGAACTGCTCTTCTTCAGCTTTCAGTACGCGCTCGATGTGCGCCTGCTGGGTTTTCAGCTCAGGGAAGGCTTCGCCCATCTCGGCGACCAGCGCCGCAACGATCTGGTAAAAGAAGCTGCCCTTGGCGCCCAGCTTGTTGCCGTGACGGCAGGCGCGACGGATGATACGGCGCAGCACATAGCCGCGGCCTTCATTGGACGGCAGCACGCCATCGGCAATCAGGAAACCGCAGGAACGGATATGGTCGGCCACCACTTTCAGGGAAGCCTGATTGTCGTTGGTGCAGCCGACGGCCTTGGCCGCTGCGCTCAGCAGGCTCTGGAACAGGTCGATTTCATAGTTCGAGTGAACGTGCTGCAGCACGGCACTGATCCGCTCCAGACCCATGCCGGTGTCCACCGACGGGGCTGGCAGCGGGTGCAACACGCCATCGGCGGTGCGGTTGAACTGCATGAACACGTTGTTCCAGATCTCGATGTAACGGTCGCCGTCTTCTTCCGGCGAGCCTGGCGGGCCACCCCAGATGTCGGCGCCGTGATCGTAGAAAATCTCGGTGCAAGGACCGCACGGGCCGGTATCGCCCATGGTCCAGAAATTGTCAGACGCATACGGCGCGCCTTTGTTGTCGCCGATGCGAACCATGCGTTCGGCTGGAACGCCGATGTCCTTGGTCCAGATGTCGTAGGCCTCGTCATCGCTGGCGTAGACAGTGACCCAGAGCTTTTCTTTCGGCAGGTTCAGCCACTTCTCGGACGTCAGGAAATTCCAGGCGTAGCTGATCGCGTCGCGCTTGAAATAATCGCCGAAGCTGAAGTTACCCAGCATTTCGAAGAAGGTGTGGTGACGTGCGGTATAACCGACGTTTTCCAGGTCGTTGTGCTTGCCGCCGGCGCGCACGCATTTCTGGCTGCTTACCGCGCGGGTGTACGCGCGCTTTTCCTGGCCCAGGAAGCAGTCCTTGAACTGGTTCATCCCCGCGTTAGTGAACAGCAGGGTTGGGTCGTTGCCCGGAATCAAAGAGCTGGAGGCTACACGGGTGTGGCCTTGCTCTTCGAAGAAGCGAAGGAAGGCTTCACGGATTTCTGCGCTTTTCATTAGGTTCTTCCACGGAGGCTGCGGCCAAAGGCCTGTGCAAAACGTCAACAGACGAAGCAACGGCAAAGGGCCGCATTATATCGGCCCTGCGCGCGGGGTACAGCGTGTTTATACGATAGAAACGGTCAATTGGACGGCTAACGCTGTCAGTTGCGCGAAAATTCGACGAATGCCGCGACGACCTGCCCGATCTGGACGCGACTGACGTCCATGTGCGTGACCATCCTCAGGCGGCCTGCCGCACTGAGCTTGATCCCGCGTTCGGCGGCGAAGGCTTTGATCGCCTCGGCCTTGTCGCCCATCTGCACGTACACCATGTTGGTGTGTACCGGTTCCACGTCATAACCGGCCTTTCGCAGGCCGTCAGCCAGAATCTGGGCATTGGCGTGATCGTCGGCCAGACGCTGAACGTTGTGATCCAGCGCATACAGCCCCGCTGCCGCCAGGATCCCGGCCTGACGCATGCCGCCACCCACCATCTTGCGCAGGCGTCGCGCCTTGTCGATCAACTCCACCGTACCACAGAGTACAGAGCCGACCGGAGCGCCCAGGCCTTTGGACAAACAGACCGACACGGAATCGAAATGCCGGGTGATTTCCCTCGCGTCCACGCCCAGCTTGACCGCTGCGTTGTACAACCGCGCGCCGTCCAGGTGCAGGGCCAGGCCTTGTTCCTGGGTAAAGGTTCGAGCCCGGGCCAGATACTCCAGCGGCAACACTTTGCCTTGCATGGTGTTTTCCAGCGCCAGCAAGCGAGTGCGGGCGAAATGGAAGTCGTCCGGTTTGATCGCGGCGGCTACCTGGGACAGGTCCAGCGAACCGTCGGCCCGCACTTCCAGAGGTTGCGGCTGGATCGACCCCAGCACCGCCGCACCGCCACCTTCGTATTTATAGGTGTGCGCTTGCTGGCCGACAATGTATTCGTCACCGCGCTCGCAGTGCGCCATCAAGCCCAGCAGGTTGCTCATGGTGCCCGTCGGCACGAACAGCGCGGCAGCGAAACCCAGCCGTTTTGCCAGCTCGGTTTCCAGACGATTGACCGTCGGATCTTCGCCGTAAACGTCGTCACCGGTGGCCGCGGTGGCCATTGCGTGGAGCATTCCGGCGGTCGGTTGGGTGACAGTGTCGCTGCGAAGATCGATAACGCTCATGAATCTGGCCTCGGTAATAAACAGGGGAAAATCCCTTTCAATCCGGAATTACTGCGGTCATACGGATTAATAATCAACCCTTGGACGGGAAAAGGCTGCCTGAACCAACAAAAAAGTCGATCGCAATCATCAAATGGCAGCGATGCACAGCTGAGAAATATGTGTTAAAAACGCTGCGTCGCCAAATAATCTGGCGGCACAACGTTCTCAGGGCGGGGTGCAACTCCCCACCGGCGGTAATTGCACGCAACGTGCATAGCCCGCGAGCGCTTGGCGACAGTCACGGCTTCGGCGGTGATTGGCAACAAGGTCAGCAGACCCGGTGTGATCCCGGGGCCGACGGTCATAGTCCGGATGAAGAGAGAACGGGATTGGCGCCAAAGGGCCGCCCGCCAGCATTCGTGCGAGCGTACGTACCCTTAAATCCCATTCGATTCATAAGCCCTGTTTTTTACACAAACAGGAATCAGAACATGCAACCCACCGCAATCGATAGCAAAAGCAAAAACCATCACGGCGAACGCGTTGCGTTCATCCAGGCCTGCTGGCACAAGGATATCGTCGATCAGAGCCGTAAAGGCTTCGTCGCCGAAATGATTGCGCAGGGTTATCAGGAATCGGAGATCGATTTCTTCGAAGTCGGCGGTGCGTTTGAAATGCCGCTGCACGCCAAGTTACTCGCCAAGACCGGACGTTATGCCGGCATCGTTGCCGCAGCCCTGGTGGTGGATGGCGGGATCTACCGTCACGAGTTCGTCGCCCAGTCGGTGGTCAGCGGCCTGATGCAGGTTCAGCTGGAAACCGAAGTGCCCGTGTTCTCGGTGTCTTTGACCCCGCACCACTTCCATGCCGGTGAAGAACTGCACCATAAGTTCTTCTTCGAGCATTTCGTGCATAAAGGGCAGGAAGCGGCGAAGACGTGCGCGGATACATTGCACAAGATGCGGGCGTTGCGTCGTAGTGAGCCCCGCGCGATGGCGGTCTAAACACCGCGCCCCTCTGTAGGAGCGAGCTTGCTCGCGATAGGCTTCGGTACGCCGCGGGGTTTCAGGATCCCCGCGTTACCGTTGACGACCATCGCGAGCAAGCTCGCTCCTACAGGGGTCTTATGTTCAACCTAAGATTGTAGTCAGGCCAGGTTTTCGTCGGTGGTCGGCACGATCAGGATGCCGGCACGCAGGCCGTTCTTCACCTTGGGGTTCGGGAAGATGATCCGGGCGCCCTCTTCCTCGATGATCCAGCGCGTCTGGGCAATGTCTTCGGCCAGCAGATAACCCACTTCCAACTCCGAAAAATTCTCGATATCCGCTGGCAGGTTCAGGCGGAAGCTATCGCTGTGCTTGATGATCTCCCGCGCCACGCTGAATAACTGCAGGCCATCCAGCGCTGCTTCGCTCGCCGGCGGTTCTTTGCCTTCGATGATCTGCTTGAGGCGGGTTTCCAGCAGGTCGACGTTGACCCCGTCGTTCTGCCCGAACGGCCGCGCCTTGCCCAATTCAAGGGTAAAGGCTTCGGCACCGAGCTTGTCGTAGGTATAGGAACTGAAGACGATGGACGGCTTGTTCTGCAGCAGCACCGCTTCCATGCCGGCGGCGCGCAGGCGAGCCAGTTCCTGGCGAGAATGCTGACGACCTTCTTTCCAGGGATACAACGCGAACTGCTCGATTTTCGAGCCACGAATCGCTGTGTGCAGGTCATAGTGCAGGCGGTTGCGATCCGGCAGGCTGAAGAAACTGGCCGCCAGCCGCTCCAGTTCACACGCCCGCAGGGCTTCGGAGCCGCTGCTTTGTTCATGACGGCCGTTGAACAGCCGATTGACGTCCTGCTCGACGAAACGCTCGCCTTTGCGAATCGCTTCGGGATTGCCGAACAGGAACAGAATACGTGCGCGCGGTTTGACGTCACCGCGGGCGATGTCATGCAACAGGCGATCGAGCAGCTCGATCGGCGCTGTCTCGTTGCCATGGATGCCGGCTGACAGCAGCAGGTCCAGGCCATTGTCGCGGGCTTCGGGTGGCCGGACTTCCAGCGCACCCTCGCTCAACCAGCGCATGCGCACGCCTTCGACAGTCAGTTGAGTCTTCTCCGCCGGTTCGCGGCCGGCGAGGGTCAGTTCAAGCAGTTTGCCGAGGGCGAGCATAAGCGGCTTCCTTAGTGGTCGTGTGCGCAATCCGGGCCGTGCACGTGGTCTTCGTCACCGACTTCGGCCGGTTCCATTTCCAGTTGCAGACTTACCAGATTAGTTGCCAATGGGCGCAGCAGCAGGTTGGCGTATTCAGCGTCACCTTCTTCGACGTCCACCCCGATCAGCAGTTGGCCGCGGCCATCCTGCTGGATCCACAGCTCTTTGCCTTGCCACATGACCGCGACGCGGGTGCAGGACGTTTCCAGTTGCGTGCCGTCGGTGTCTTCAAGGATCAGCTGCAGGGTATCGCTCATGTTTTTTTACGCTCTCTAGAGATGAGTCGGCGCATGCAGCGCCGGCTTTCAATTGATCTGGAATGGATAAACCGCGCCCAGTTTAAGGATTTGCGTCAGTTCATCCAGTGCCGTCCGGCATTCAAGCAGCAATTGCGGGTCCGCGAGATCGTTTTCGGTCATGCGGTCGCGGTAGTGCTTGTCGACCCATTCGGTCAACGTGCCATACAACGGTGCCGTCATGATAACCCCTTGGTTGACGGCTGCCAGTTCGGTTTCGTTGAGCGCGACGCGCAACCTCAGGCAAGCCGGGCCACCGCCGTTCTGCATGCTCTGCTTGAGATCGAAAACCTTGACTTCGCGGATCAGGCCACCGGAACCGGTCAAGCCTTGCAGGTACTGCCAGACCCGCTCGTTGCCACGGCACTCCTCCGGCACGATCAAGAGCATGGTGCCGTCAGGACGCGTCAGCAGTTGGCTATTGAACAAGTAGGAGCGAACCGCGTCTTCCACGCTGACCGCGGAACGCGGTACGCAGATCGACTGAAATTTCCCACCGACTTTGGCGAGTTTGCCCTGCAGTTCGGCCAGCATCTGCTCGGTGTCGAGGAACGCGTCCTCGTGATAGAACAGCACCTCGCCGTTACCCACCGCGATCACGTCGTTGTGGAACACGCCCTGATCGATGACGGACGGGTTCTGCTGGGCGTACACCACGCCTTCATCGCTCAAACCGTGCAGGCGGGCAACCGCCTGGGAGGCTTCGAGGGTCTGGCGCGCCGGGTACTTCTGCGGTGCCGGGTAACGGGTATCGAACGCGCTGCGGCCGAACACGAAGAATTCGACGCCGGCCTCGCCGTATTCACGGCAGAAACGGGTGTGGTTGGCGGCGCCTTCATCACCGAACTGCGCCACGGCCGGCAACGCGGCGTGGTGAGCGAAATGCTGCTGATTCGCGAACATCGCCCCCAGCACGCGGCTGGTGGTCGGGTGTTCGATGCTGCGGTGATATTTGCAGTTGAGGTTGGCGGCGGTGAAATGCACGCGACCGTCTGCCGTGTCGGCACTTGGGCTGACCGTGGCGGCGTTGGCCACCCACATGCTCGACGCCGAGCAACTGGCAACCAGCAGCGGCATGGCGTCCCTGGCGGCGTACTCGATCACTTGCGCGTCGGTGCCGCTGAAACCCAGGCGGCGCAAGGCGGCCACGTCAGGGCGTTCCTGGGGTGCCAGGACGCCTTGCTGAAAGCCCATTTCCATCAGCGCTTTCATTTTCGCCAGGCCTTGCAGCGCCGCTTCCTTCGGGTTCGAAGACTGCTGGCTGTTGCTCTGGGAGGCGACGTTGCCGTAGGACAGGCCGCCGTAGTTATGAGTCGGCCCCACTAGACCGTCAAAATTGACTTCATAGGATTTCATCAGCGAGGCTCCACGGGAATCTGTTGTTATAGGCATCGGGTAACAATTCAATATGACCGAGGCGCGGCCTTCGCGGGCAAGCCTCGCTCCTACAGGTTTGTGGTGTGCGCCGCTCACGTTGAACGACACAAAACCTGTAGGAGCGAGCGGGCGGCGATCCGACTTGCCCGCGAATGGGCGTTACGCCATTTTCACGCCGGGCGTCAGGGTCGCTGGCAAAGTCAGGCTCGGGGTTTCCAGCGAGGCCACCGGATACGCGCAGTAATCCGCGGCATAGTAGGCGCTGGCCCGGTGGTTGCCCGAGGCGCCGACGCCGCCGAATGGCGCGCTGCTCGCGGCACCGGTCAGCTGTTTGTTCCAGTTGACGATGCCCGCGCGGCTCTCCAGCCAGAACTGCTGATAACGCGCTTCGGAATCAGACAGCAAGCCGGCAGCCAGCCCGTAGTCGGTATCGTTGGCTTCAGCGATCGCCGCTTCAAAGTCAGCGTAGCGGATCACTTGCAGCAAGGGGCCGAACAGCTCTTCGTCAGGACGATCGGCCACTGCGGTGACGTCCAGGATACCCGGGGTCAGCAAAGCGGCCTGGGCCTGCGGCTGGGTCATTTCCAGCAGCGCCACGGCGCCATTGGCCAACAGATGTTCTTGCGCTTCCATCAGGGCTTTCGCCGCGCCAAGGGAAATCACCGAGCCCATGAACGGCGCCGGTTGCTGATCGAACGCACCGACCTCAATCGCCCCGCTGACCGCCACCAGACGCGCCAGCAACGTGTCGCCCCAGGCGCCTTGCGGCACCAGCAAGCGCCGGGCACAGGTGCAACGCTGGCCGGCAGAAATGAATGCCGACTGGATGATGGTATAAACAGCGGCATCCAGATCAGCCACCTCGTCGACCACCAGCGGATTGTTACCGCCCATCTCCAGCGCGAGGATCTTGTCCGGGCGGCCGGCAAACTGCTGGTGCAGGTGATTGCCGGTGCGGCTGGAACCGGTGAAGAACAGGCCATCGATGCCCGGGTTCGCCGCCAGGGCGATCCCGGTTTCGCGCGCGCCTTGCAGCAGGTTCAACACGCCCGCCGGCAGGCCGGCTTCGATCCAGCACTTGACCGTCAGCTCGGCGACCTTCGGCGTCAACTCGCTCGGCTTGAACAGCACACTGTTACCGGCCAGCAGTGCCGGCACGATGTGACCGTTGGGCAAGTGACCAGGGAAATTGTAAGGCCCGAACACCGCCACCACGCCGTGTGGCTTGTGACGCAGTACGGCGGTGGCGTCGCCCAGCGGGCCGCTCTTCTCGCCGGTACGTTCGCGGTAGCTCTGCACCGAGATCGCAATTTTGTTGACCATGCTGGTGACTTCGGTCGTTGCTTCCCACAGCGGCTTGCCGGTCTCTTCACCAATGGTGCGCGCCAGTTCGTCCGCGTGATTTTTCAACGCGGCGGCAAACGCCTCCAGCACGGCGATACGCTCGTCCAGGGTGCGCCGGGCCCAGCCCGGAAAGGCTTGACGCGCGGCTTGCACCGCCGATTCGACCTGCGCAGTGGTGGCGCCCGCGCCTTCCCACAGTACCTGTTGGGTCACCGGGTTCAGCGACTGGAAGGCTTCACCCTGACCGGCCAGCCATTCACCTGCGATGTATAGCGAATTCATTATTTCGACTCCCGGGCTGCGGACAACGGCACGGCGCGCACTTGATCGCCGGCGTTGAGTTGAAGACGTTTGGCGGTCAGTGGATCGACCACCAGGGTACCGGCGGCGAAGCGTGCGGGCGCCGCCGTCATTCGGCAGTCCTCGCGCTTGCGGTTGTGAATCAGGAAAGGCGTGGCGTCGTCACCCGGCGTACCGACGGCCAGGACCAGCGCCTGGCTGTCGCGGACCGCACGGATCTTGCCGGTTTCGCACTCCACCGCCGGGCCGGCGTCGAAGATATCGACGTAGCCTTGATAGCTGAAGCCTTCGCTCTTGAGCATCGACAGCGCCGGTTCGGTGTCCGGGTGAACCTGACCGATCACATTGCGCGCGTCTGGCGACAGAAAGCAGGTGTACAACGGGAATTTCGGCATCAGTTCGGCGATGAACGCCTTGTTGCCCACACCGGTCAGGTAATCGGCCTGGCTGAATTCCATCTTGAAGAAGTGCCGGCCCAGGCTTTCCCAGAATGGCGAACGCCCGGCTGCGTCGGACATGCCGCGCATTTCGGCGATGATCTTGTTGCCGAACAGCTGCGGGAATTCGGCGATGAACAGCAGCCGCGCCTTGGCCAGCATGCGACCGTTGAGGCCGCTGCGGTAATCGGCGTGCAGGAACAGCGAGCACAGCTCGGAGTTGCCGGTCAGGTCGTTGGCCAGGAACAGCGTCGGGATTTCCCGATAGATATTCAGTTCCTGGGAGGCACTGACGGTCAGGCCGACCCGGAAGTTGTACCAGGGCTCACGCAGGCCAACGGCGCCGGCGATGGCAGAAATGCCCACCACGCGGCCGTTGTCGTCTTCGAGCACGAACAGGTAGTCCGCATCGCCCCGCCCGGCTTCGCCGCGAAAGGTCTTCTCGGCCCAGCCGACCCGATGGGCCAAGCGCTCTTCGTTGGCCGGCAAGGTGGTCAAGCCGGTGCCGGTGCTGCGGGCCAGGTCGATCAGAGCGGGTAAATCGCTGCTGCGTACGGGACGAACGATCATGCTATCTCCTCAAACGGGCCGCTTGCGCCACCCGCGAAACTTCGCTGCTTTTCCAAGCATTGTTTTCCAGCCGTGGCAGCAGTCGTCAGACCGCCACCAGGCGCACGCTGGCACCTTCACCGACGCCCAGGGCTTCGGCTGCTTCCAGATCCAGGGTCACGGGTTTGCCCGGCGCATAATCGAGCTCGAGCAACACTGCGCGGTAATCCTGCAACTGGGCGTTGGCCACCAGGTACTGACGACCGGCACCTTTGACCGGTTCGCCGATTTTCACCGGGACCACGCGGCTCTGGGCGATCGAGCGGATCCCCGAGACGCGGGCATGCAAGGTCGGGCCACCGTCGAAAATGTCGATGTAGTGATCGGTCTCGAAGCCTTCGCGCATCAGGATGTCGAAGGTGATCTGCGCCCGCGGGTGCACCTGGCCCATCGCTTCTTGCGCGGAGTCCGGCAGCAGCGGCACGTAGATCGGATAATGCGGCATCAGTTCGGCCAGGAAGGTCCGGCTTTTGAGCCCGCACAAACGCTCGGCTTCGGCGTAATTGAGGTCGAAGAAATTGCGGCCAATGGCGTCCCAGAATGGCGAGTCGCCATGTTCGTCGCTGTAACCGACGATCTCGGTCACCACGGAATCGGCAAAGCGTTCCGGATGGCTGGCCACGAACAGCAGGCGGCCCCGGGAGTTGAGTTCCGACCAGGCCGAACCCACCAGTTCCGGCAGCACGTAGAAACTGGTCAGCAAGCTGTTGCCGGTCAGGTCGTGGCATTGGGAGAGCACGTGGATCTTGTTATGAATC
The DNA here is from genome assembly GCF_001661075.1 of Pseudomonas silesiensis. NCBI lineage: Bacteria > Pseudomonadati > Pseudomonadota > Gammaproteobacteria > Pseudomonadales > Pseudomonadaceae > Pseudomonas > Pseudomonas silesiensis. The sequence goes on along the minus strand of NZ_CP014870.1, from coordinate 1,256,536 downwards.
TTCAGCTCGCGGGAGGCGTGCACGAAGGTTTCATTGCGGAAGCTGTAGAACGGTTCCGAATAGCCCGCCGAGGCAACGATGGCCGAGCACCCCACCAGCTTGCCGGTGGCGGTGTCTTCGAGGACGAAGAAATAACTCTCTTCACCGTTGAAGCTGACTTCGGCGGCGAACGAGGCTTCGCTCGCGGCGATCTTGTCGCTCAGGCGCTCAACGTCATCCGGCAAGGAAGTGACACCAATCGGGCTGTCCGCAGCCAGACGCTGTACCTCGCCCAGATCAGCCATTTGCGCGGGGCGCATCACCAGCATGGTGTCACTCCTTTCTCGAAAAATTCTTTGAGGAAAAATAACCGGGCCAGTTCTGAAACCATTCAGAGTCAACTGTGGGAGCGAGCTTGCTCGCGATGAGGCCCTGCCAGTCGCCATCAATGTCGACTGTCAGATAGCTATCGCGAGCAAGCTCGCTCCCACATTGAATCTGGCCCGGCATGAAAATTGGGTTCGACGCCCGAAAGTCAGGCGTCGAAGGGTCTATCAGGCTTGCGTCAGCTTCGCCGCAGCACGCTCGAAACGGTCCAGACCTTCATCGATGTCCGCATCTTCCACCACCAGGCTCGGCGCGAAACGCACCACGTCCGGGCCGGCTTGCAGAATCATCAGGCCTTCTTTTTCAGCGGCGTTGAAGATGTCCTTGGCCTTGCCTTTCCAGGCATCGTTCAGCACACAACCGATCAACAGGCCCAGACCGCGGACCTGGGTGAACAGGCCGTACTTCTCGCCGATCTGCTCCAGGCGCGCCTTGAACTTGTCGTGCTTGGCGTTGACGCCGGCCAGCACTTCAGGGGTGTTGACCACGTCGATCACCGCTTCGGCGACCGCACACGCCAGCGGGTTGCCGCCGTAGGTGGTGCCGTGGGTGCCGACGACCAGGTGTTTGGCCAGGTCTTCGGTGGTCAGCATCGCCGCGATCGGGAAACCGCCACCCAGGCTCTTGGCGCTGGTCAGGATGTCCGGGACCACACCGTAATGCTGGTAGGCGAACAGCTTGCCGCTGCGGCCCATGCCAGTCTGCACTTCATCGAAAATCAGCAGCGCGTTGTGCGCGGTGCACAGGTCACGGGCGCCTTGCAGATACTCGAGTTCGGCCGGAATTACGCCGCTCTCGCCCTGGATCGGTTCCAGCACCACGGCGCAGGTCTTGTCGGAAATGGCCGCTTTCAGCGCCGCCAGATCGTTGTACGGCACGTGGGTGATGCCGGTGATTTTCGGACCGAAGCCGTCGGAGTACTTCGACTGGCCACCGACGTTCACGGTGAACAGGGTGCGACCGTGGAAGCTGTTGAGCGCAGCGATGATTTCGTACTTCTCGCTGCCGAACCGATCGAAACCGACGCGACGGGCCAGCTTGAAGGCGGCCTCGTTGGCTTCGGCGCCGGAGTTGCAGAAGAAGGCGCGCTCGGCAAAGGTCGCGTTGATCAGCTTATGGGCCAGGCGCAAGGCCGGCTCATTGGTGAACACGTTCGACACGTGCCACAGCTTGTTCGCCTGCTCGGTCAAGGCACCGACCAGCGCCGGGTGCGCATGGCCCAGCACGTTAACGGCGATCCCGCCGGCGAAATCGATCAGCTCGCGGCCGGACTGGTCCCAGACGCGGGAACCGGCGCCACGCACGGGAATGAAGGCGGCAGGCGCGTAGTTGGGAACCATTACCTGGTCGAAATCGGCGCGTTGTACCGCAGCGTGCTCAACGGACATCGGAGTCTCCTGAAGAGGAACGCTCGCCTGAAACTGGCGAGCGATGGGGGGGATTGTAAGGACAGTTTTCAGCCCGGCCTTGCCGCCAAGCGACAACTTCTTATAGCGCAAACCCCGGTTTCAGCCGGGTTTACGGCAATGCGACATATAGCGTCGCAAAGGCGCAGTTTAACTGGCCGACGGGATTAGCGGCAGCGTTGCCAGGAAGCATTTTTATTGCCGACAAAGTCCGCGCGGCCACCACACACCCCTGTAGGAGCGAGCTTGCTCGCGAAAAACCTGAGGACGACGCGCTCACCCAGTTAGCACGCCTTATCGTTAACGTACATCGAGGGCAAGTCGAACCCTCGCACCACCGCTCACAGGCCTGTTCGTCAGTCTCTGATATGCACATCCTTTATAGGGACAGAGAGACGCGTCGAATGGGCACGCAGGCAAAACCGAAACCGTGACCATGATCAGCGATCAGCAACATGATGTAGAGGGATCGTTCCAGTCACGCAGGGGCCACGGCAATCATGTCCACGGCCTGTTCAGTCAGGAATCAGCCGCGCTCCGACGGCACCGAAGACAATTCGAACGGACTGCTGCTGCGCCGCTGGTTGCGATCTTCCCGCGGCGTGGCGCCGAAGAAGTTGCGGTAGGCACTGGAGAAATGCGGCCCCGAGGAAAAGCCGCACGACAGGCCGATCTGGATGATCGACTTGCTGGTTTGCATCAACATCTGCCGGGCCTTGTTCAGGCGCAGTTCCAGGTAGTACTGACTGGGCACCCGGTTGAGGTATTGCTTGAAGATGCGCTCCAGTTGCCGACGGGACACGCACACATGCTGGGCGATTTCGTCGGTGGTCAGCGGTTCTTCGATGTTGGCTTCCATCAGCAACACCGCCTGGGTGAGCTTCGGATGGCTGGAACCGAGGCGGTTCTGCAGGGGAATGCGCTGGCGTTCGCCGCCTTCGCGGATGCGCTCCACCACCAATTCTTCCGAGACGGCGCCCGCCAGTTCGGCACCGTGGTCGCGGGCCAGCACCGCCAGCAACAGATCCAGCACCGACAAGCCGCCGCACGCGGTCAGGCGATCGCGATCCCAGTCGAACAGATGGCTGGTGGCAATGACTTTCGGGAAGCGCTCGGCGAAATCGTCCTGCCAGCGCCAGTGCACGGCGGCACGATAACCGTCGAGTAAACCGAGTTGCGCCAACGGGTAAACGCCTGCCGACAGCCCACCGATCACACAACCGGCACGCACCAGTTGTTTCAGCGAACTGCTGAGCGCCGGCGCCAGTGCGGTCGGCGGCTCGTCGGCGAGCAGGAACAGTTTCTGGAAGTTTTCGAGCTTGCCGGCCCAGGGCTCACCCGGCAATCGCCAGGCACCTTCGGCCGGCGGCTCGGCCTGCAGAAACGACAGCTCGTAGACCACGTCCGGATGCACACGCTGGGCAACACGCAAGGCCTCCTCAGCCAGCGCAAGCGTCAATGCTTTAGTGCTGGGCCAAATCAGGAAACCAATTCGATGGGCAGTCATGGTGGGCAATCCGAAAACGAAAACAATGATGAAGGCACGGGGTCAATGCTAGCCCGTAAATGAACGCACATCTCAAAACCAACCCCGCCTCCCCCTGTAGGAGCCCGGCTTGCCGGCGAAGGCGTCCTTGAGATCGCCTTCGCCTGCAAGCCGGGCTCCTACAGGGGATCGGGGGCAGCCTTTAAATCAAGGAGCATGCACGATCCCGGTGCGTAACGGCAGCGATTACTTCAGGCTGCCCGAGAGGAATTGTTGCAGGCGTTCGGACTGTGGATTGACCAGCACCTCACGCGGGTTGCCGCTTTCTTCGACAACACCTTTATGCAGGAACACCAGTTGGTTCGACACTTCCCGGGCAAAACCCATTTCGTGCGTCACCACCACCATGGTCCGGCCTTCGAGGGCCAGGGACTGCATGACTTTCAGCACATCGCCCACCAGTTCCGGGTCGAGCGCCGAGGTCGGCTCGTCGAACAGCATCACCTCGGGCTCCATCGCCAGCGCCCGGGCAATCGCCACGCGCTGCTGTTCGCCGCCGGACATGTGGCCCGGGTAAGCGTCCTTGCGATGCGCCACGCCGACCTTGTTCAGGTAGAGCTCGGCCTTCTCGCGGGCTTCGGCCTTGGACATGCCGAGTACGTGCACCGGCGCTTCCATGATGTTTTCCAGCGCGGTCATGTGCGACCACAGATTGAAATGCTGGAACACCATCGACAGGCGCGAACGCATGCGTTGCAGCTGTTTCGGGTCGGCCGCCTTCAGCGCGCCGTCCTTGTTCGGCACCAGTTTCAGCTCTTCGTTGTTGAGCAGAATCTTGCCCGCATGGGGCTGCTCGAGCAGGTTGATGCAGCGCAGGAAGGTACTTTTGCCGGAGCCACTGGAGCCGATGATGCTGATCACATCGCCAGCCGCCGCCTTCAGGGACACACCCTTGAGCACTTCGTGACTGCCATAGCGTTTATGCAGGTCTTGGACTTCAAGTTTGTACATGCGGTCGGTTCTCACAAAAACAGTCAGTCAGTCGTTGAGCAAGCGCCCGTGACGCAGCGCTTCGCGCCCCGCCACCTTGGCCAGCCAGAAACCGGGTTGGGCATAACGCAGCCGTTCAATGGCAAACAGCACCCCGGACGTACCAGCACACACCGTGCTGACCCGATCCGATAACGGATCGATCACTTCGAAAATCTCGTCACCGGCTTCGACCTGCTCGCCGGGTTTGCGCAAAAAGCTGATCACCCCCGGGTGCGGCGCGAACAACAATTCGGTGCCTTCGAACGGCAATCCTTCGCACGCCTGGTGCGCAGGTTTTGGCCAGTCGCCGCTGATCAAGCCTTGCTCGGCGAGGAACGCCAGAATACCTTCGGCGTAAACTTGCGCTTCAACCCGACCGGTGTCGGCCTGGCCACCCAGTTCAAGGGTAGTCGCCAGGCAGGCCAGCGGAATCTGCGCCTCCGGGAACAGACGCGACAGGCGCAGCCACGGCAGCGAACAGGCTTCGTCGAAGGAACTGCCGCCGGAATCTTCCGCCAGCAACCCCACCTTCACATCCAGGTGCGCGGCGAGGGAACGCCACTGCGGCCAGTGCTGCGGCAAGGCGTACATGTGCAGCGCCGCGTCGGTATCGCAATGCAGGTCCAGCACCACGTCGGCGGTGCAGGCATGGCTGAGCAACACGCGCTGCATGCCCTGCAACTGACTCGCGGCCGGCGGCAAAGCGTCGAGCAGGTCGCTCATGGTCTGACGGATCAAGCGGATATTGGCGTGGGGATCATCACCCAGATGCCCATCCAGCTCGGCAGCCACCGACGCGCTCAGCTCGACGAAATCCCGGTTGAAATTCTTGCCGCTGCCTGCCTCGAAACGACCCTGATGATTGCCCTGAAGCAGCTGGCCGAGGCCTATGGGATTGGCCACCGGCACCAGTTCGATCACACCGTTGAGCAAGCCCTGGGCTTCGAGTTCGGCCAGGCGCTTTTTCAGCTCCCAGGCCGTGCGCATCCCCGGCAACTCATCGGCGTGCAGGCTGGCCTGAATGTAGGCCTTGCGCTCGCCACCACCGAAGCGGAACACCGAAATCTGGCGTTCGCTGCCCAGGTTGCTCCACGGCAATGCATGGTCGATGCGTTCCATATCAGTGCTTCCGCGGGGCCAGATAGCCCAGCCAGCGGCGCTCGGCCAGTTTGAACAGCTTCACCAGAATGAAGGTCAGGCACAGGTAGAACACACCCGCCGTGATGTAGGCCTCGAACGGCAAGTAGAACTGGGCATTGACCGTGCGCGCGGCACCGGTGATGTCGATCAGGGTCACGATGGACGCCAGACTGGTGGTCTGCAGCATCATGATCACTTCGTTGCTGTACTGCGGCAGCGCCCGGCGCAGGGCCGATGGCAGCAGGATGCGCTTGTACATCTTGTAGCGCGACATGCCCATGGCCTTGGCCGCTTCGATCTCGCCATTGGGCGTGGCGCGCAGGCTGCCGGCGATGATTTCAGCGGTGTAGGCGCTGGTATTGATGGCGAAGGCCAGGCATGCACAGAACGTGGCGCTGGACAGCCACGGCCACAGGAAGCTTTCCCGCACCGCTTCGAATTGCGCCAGCCCGTAGTAGATCAAAAACAGCTGCACCAGCATCGGCGTGCCGCGGATCACATAGGTGAAGGCCCAGGCGCTCAAGTTGACGACCGAGTTCTTCGAGACGCGCATCAAGCCCAGCGGCAACGCGCACAGCAGACCGAAGAACAGTGAGAGTGCGAGCAATTTGAGGGTGGTCACCAAACCGCCGAAGTACAGCGGCAAGGCCTCCCAAATGACGTTGTAGTCGAAGATCATAGATCAGCCGCCCTTACGCCTACCGAGTAGCGCTTCTCAAGTTGACGCAATGCCAGCAACGAGACACTGGTGATCACCAGGTACATCGCCGCCACTGCGAGGAAGAAGGTGAAAGGCTCGCGAGTGGCATCTGCCGCCTGCTTGGCCTTGAACATCATGTCTTGCAGACCCACCACCGAAATCAGCGCGGTGGCCTTGGTCAGGACCAGCCAGTTGTTGGTGAAACCCGGAATCGCCAGGCGAATCATCTGCGGCACCAATACCCGGAAGAACACCTGGAAACTGCTCATGCCGTACGCCATGCCGGCTTCGGCCTGCCCCTTGGGAATCGCCATGAACGCACCACGGAAAGTTTCCGACAAGTACGCACCAAAGATGAAGCCCAGGGTGCCGATACCGGCGGCCAACGGGTTGAGGTCAATGTACTCGTCAAAGCCGAGCAGCGGTGCGACGCGGTTGAGCAGGTCCTGACCCCCGTAGAAAATCAGCAGGATCAGCACCAGGTCGGGAATACCGCGGATCACCGTGGAATACAGGTCGCCCAGCCAGGCCAGCCAGCGAATCGGGGACAGACGCAGCGCAACGCCGATCAGACCCAGAACAATCGCCAGGACCATGGACGACAAGGCGAGCTGAAGCGTCAGCCAAGCGCCATCGAGGATGACAGCCCCGTAGCCTTTCAACATGATTCAGGTCCTCGAAAAGGGGGATGAAAAAATGGCGCAAACCTCAGAGATCCTGTTGCTTGCGCCATTTCGGACTTGTCGCCGGGGCGGATTACTTGCCGTAGATATCGAAGGCGAAGTACTTGTCCTGGATTTGCTGGTACTTGCCGCTTGCACGAATGGCAGTGATAGCGGCGTTGATCTTGTCTTTCAAGGCGTCGCCTTTGCGCACTGCGATGCCAATGCCGTCGCCGAAATACTTCTCGTCGGTGAAGGCCGGGCCGACGAAGGCGTAACCTTTGCCGGCGTCGGTTTTCAGGAAACCATCATCCAGCAGGGTCGCGTCTGCCACGGTGCCGTCGAGACGACCGGCTGCCACGTCGAGGTAGATTTCGTTCTGCGAGCCGTAAGGCTTGATCTCGGCACCCAGCGGGGCCAGGACTTCGCGGGCGAAACGCTCGTGGATCGAACCACGCTGCACACCGATGTTCTTGCCCTTCAACTCAGCCAGGTTTTCGCTGACCTGAGTGCCGGCCTTCATCACCAGGCGCGCCGGGGTGTTGTAGTACTTGTTGGTGAAGTCCACGGACTTCTTGCGGTCTTCGGTGATCGACATGGACGACAGGATCGCGTCGATCTTGCGCACCTTGAGGGCCGGGATCAGGCCGTCGAACTCTTGTTCGACCCAGGTGCATTTAACCTTCATCTCTTCACACAGGGCGTTGCCGATGTCGTAGTCGAAACCCACGATGCTGCCATCCGGCGCTTTGGAAGCGAACGGAGGGTAAGCCGCTTCGATACCGATTTTCAGCGGCTTTTCATCAGCGAACGTCGGCAGGGACAGCACGGACAGTGCCAGGGCGCCAAGCAGCACGAGTTTCTTCATCTTGGGACTCCATCGGTAAAGGGCTAAAACGGCAGAGTGAGCGAGAGCCCAATATGCGAATGAGTGGAACCGCAAACAGTGCTGCGTCCTGGGAAACCCGCGTTGATTTTCAACGCGAGCAACGACGAGCGAGTGATCGGCATTCTAACGATAGGCCCGAAGCCGATATTTCTTCAATGCGACAACAAATTACAGAAGCACCGAGAAAGCCGTTTGGGCGCGTTGACAGCCTTGCAATTTCATGCAAGAGAAAAAGACGGTAAACCGATCAGAGTTGCAAATTGCGGGCCTATTATTGGCAAAGCCTTCTAATCCGGCAAGTGTAGCGTTGGGTCTTATTTTTTTAGGGCACTAAAACGCCCTGAGAAGGGGATTTTGCGTTTCTCAATGCCCCGTAACGGCTCCAGCGGTTACACATTCAGTTACTTGAAGGGTAGCGGGTAACAGTGGGAAAGCACCTACAGCTGAAGCCGATAATTATTGGTTGATGATGATTTGGCGTCTGACAGACCGCCTTCGCGGGCAAGCCTCGCTCCTACAGGGTTCCGGTTGATCACGGCATTTGCGAACGACTCAGAACTGTAGGAGCGAGGCTTGCCCGCGAGAGGCCTGCACGAACAACACAAAAACCTCAGACAATAAAAAGCCCCACCAGGCTCAACACCTGACGGGGCTTCATTAACTCAAGAACCGCCGTTAAGCGACGTTCATCGTCCTGTGCTCATCAATCAAATGCTGCACTACACCCGGATCCGCCAGGGTGGAGATATCCCCCAACCCATCGTACTCGGCGGTCGCAATCTTGCGCAGAATCCGGCGCATGATCTTGCCCGAACGGGTCTTCGGCAACCCCGGCGCCCACTGGATGACATCCGGCGAAGCAATCGGGCCAATCTCTTTGCGCACCCAGTTTTTCAGTTCCAGGCGCAACTGCTCGGTCGGCTCTTCACCAGCGATCAGCGTGACATAGACATAAATGCCCTGCCCCTTGATGTCATGCGGCACACCGACCACCGCCGCCTCGGCGACTTTCGGGTGGGCGACCATCGCGCTTTCGATCTCGGCCGTGCCCATGCGGTGCCCGGACACGTTGAGCACGTCATCCACACGACCGGTGATCCAGTAGTAACCGTCTTCGTCACGACGGGCACCGTCACCGGTGAAATACATGCCGCGGAACGTCTTGAAGTAGGTATCGACGAAGCGGTCATGGTCGCCATACAGCGTGCGTGCCTGGCCTGGCCACGAATCGAGAATCACCAGGTTGCCCTCGGCAACGCCTTCGATGATGTTGCCCAGGTTATCCACCAATGCCGGCACCACGCCGAAGAACGGACGTGCAGCAGAACCCGGCTTGAGCGCATGCGCACCCGGCAGCGGGCTCATCATGTTGCCGCCCGTTTCGGTCTGCCACCAGGTGTCGACGATCGGGCAGCGGGATTGGCCGACGTTCTTGTAGTACCAATCCCACGCTTCCGGGTTGATCGGCTCACCGACCGAACCCAACAGACGCAGGCTGCTGCCATCAGCGCCTTCAACGGCGGCCTTGCCCGACGCCATCATCGCGCGGATGGCGGTCGGGGCGGTGTAGAGGATGTTGACCTTGTGCTTGTCGACGATCTTCGCCACCCGGGTGATGTCCGGATAGTTCGGCACACCTTCGAACAGCAGCGTGGTCGCGCCGTTGGCCAGCGGGCCGTAGACGATGTAACTGTGGCCGGTGACCCAACCGACGTCGGCGGTGCACCAGTAGACTTCGCCCGGACGGTAGTCGAACACGCGCTCGTGAGTCATCGCCGCGTACAACAGATAACCGGCGGTGGTGTGCTGGACACCCTTCGGCTTACCGGTCGAACCGGAGGTATAAAGGATGAACAGCGCTTCTTCAGCGCCCATCTCTTTCGGCGCGCAGACACTGCCCGCCACTTTCATCAGGTCTTCGTACCAGATGTCGCGATGCTGGTTCCACTTGATGTTGCCACCGGTGCGCTTGCACACGATGACTTTCTGAATGCTGCTGGTTTCCGGGTTGGTCAGCGCATCGTCGACGTTGGTCTTGAGCGGGATCTTCTTGCCGGCACGAACGCCTTCATCAGCGGTGATCACCACTTTGGATTTGCAGTCGATGATCCGGCCCGCCAGGGCTTCCGGCGAGAAACCACCGAACACCACCGAGTGAATCGCGCCGATCCGGGTACACGCCAGCATGGCGACCACAGCTTCGGGGATCATCGGCATATAGATAGTCACCACGTCGCCGCGATGCACATCCTGGCCGCGCAAGGCGTTGGCGAACTTGCAGACTTGTTCGTGCAGCTCGCGATAGGTGATGTTGCGGCTTTCGGCAGGGTCATCCCCTTCCCAAATGATCGCAACCTGATCACCGCGCTCGGCCAGATGACGGTCGAGGCAGTTATAGGAAACGTTAAGGGTGCCGTCGGCGAACCACTTGATGTCGACATGGTGATCGTCGAAAGAGGTCTGCTTCACCGTGGTGAAAGGCTTGATCCAGTCGAGGCGCTTGGCTTGCTCGCGCCAGAAACCATCCGGGTTGACGACGGACTGCTGGTACATTGCCTTGTAGGTCGCCTCATCAGTCAGCGTGTTGGCCGCAACCTCGGGACGAACGGGATACAGGGAAGCCGCACTCATCTTTCTTACCTCGGTGGAATAGTTGTTTTTGTATGGCCCAGTTGTAGCCCGGCCGGGCCTATAGAACCATTCGACGATGGTAGTAACAAGCCCCTACAAATTACCGTGATAAGCCCAAAAGCCGTACGCAACCCCCTGTAGGAGCGAGCTCGCTCGCGAAAAACCCGAGAACACCACGGGATGCCAGACTGAACGCGCCATCATTGAAGACCATCGCGAGCAAGCTCTCCTCTACATCGATATTCCCCGATTGTTACAAAATTCGCCAAAAGTGTTTATCAAAACCCCACCTATATGAATCCCCACCCCCCGCCTAAAATCCACCTCGCCAACAAGGCAACGCGATTAACCCAGTTGCAGCCCCCACGAAGGCAGTTAATCCAGATCCCGGCAACCCAGCTCCACACGCAACCCCAAAAGGTTGCGTGACCCCACTCGACCTTTAAAAGGTAAACCTGAAATGAAAGCTTTATTAGTTCTGGTCCTCAGCAGCCTGTGCGCAACCGCCATGGCAGACGAGGTACCGACTGATGTCGCACAACAGCAGCCCGCTATTGAGGAATACACTTACTCCACCCACCTGGACGTCGCCAAAGTTATCTCGATGAGCGAAATCCCCAACGTCTGCGAAGTTGTTCCAGCAAAAATGGAATACGACGACTCCAAAGGTCAGCGCCACATTCTGCGTTACAGCGTCATGGGTAACGGCTGCTCCAACGGCTGATCCCCGCCCTCTTCTTCCCTAGGTTCGACCCACCTGCCCGCCGTTTCAGACAGATGATGCGCCGAACCTTACATATCGATTTACTAGATTGTTTTAAGCGTTTATTTGCGCTTTTTAATCAAAATAGTCGGCGTAATATGAATTCCACACCCAAGGCACACCACGCCAACGAACCTGGAGCCACACTCATGAAAACCAAACTGATCCTCGCCCTGACCCTCTCCGTGCTGGCTGCCAACACCTTCGCCGCCGACGGCTACGACCACACTGGCTCGGCCGCCTACACCACCTCGGCAGCTGTCGCTTCTGACGGTTACGACCATACCGGCTCGGCATCCTTCGCTGCCGACGGTGCGGATCACGTCGGTGCGGGCAAACTCGCTTCTGACGGTTTTGATCACACTGGCGCCGCCAAAGTCGCCGCTGACGGCTTCGATCACACCGGTGCCGCCAAGGTCGCCGCCGACGGTTCCGATCACGTGGGTGCTGCTCGCCTGGGCTGATCCTCGAGCGTGACTGACAGCCCGGCTTCGGTCGGGCTTAGTTGTGTCTGGAACCATGGAAAACCGACTAAAAACACAACATGTAGTGAAAAACCTCGATTTCTGCCTATTTTTTGATCAGACCGCTCCAAGGTCATTTCCCGAGAAAAACCGCAGCCATTTTCGATCAAAAATCACCCACTCTCCTCTGTAAGCCCCGCACCGCATGGCTCGCAGCGTTTCAGCCGATCTCTACCCCGCCGCCAACCCGATCACAGCGTCAAAAACAAGCCATTTCAGGCGAAAAAAAAACTTCATCCGCCAAAGCCCTGTAAACCCTCGCTCCGACCGGAAAACGCGCCCTGCCGACCGTTCCTAGCGCCGATTCGCCGCACCACGGCGCTGAATTTTTCCTTATAATGCGGGCTTAAACGGGCCTGCAATATTCCCTTACAGGGGTCAATAGCCAGTCTGAAGCCCACGCAGATGCCGTTCATGTTTTCTGCGCCCGTCAGCGGCTTCGGAACACCCGTACAAAATTCTGTTTATTGCCTGCGTTGTACTGCTGCAAAAAACGATTTCCTTTAGATCCAACGCGGCCAGTCGGTCGTGTGAAAACCAACCTATCAGTTTTCACACGGGCAACTGGCCCTCACGCAGGAGACGACACGTCATGCTGAGCTGGGACGAATTCGACAAAGAAGACAGCGGCGAAACCGTGGTCAAAGGCGCCAACGCCGGCCACGCGACCGAAGCCAACATGGACCGCCTCGATGCTGCCGGTGGCGTTGCCGCCCAAGAAGCTCGCGCTGTGACTGCGTCCGACTCCGCCGCAATCGCCCGCGCCAAAGCCGCCCTGGACAACCTCGACGTTGCCGAAGGCCTTGCCGAACTCGAAGGCGCCTCCGCCCGCGTAGCGGTCGACGAAAAGCGCATGATCAACTGCCGCGCCGACCTCAACCAACTCGTACCCTTCAAGTACGACTGGGCCTGGCAGAAATACCTGGACGGCTGCGCAAACCACTGGATGCCGCAAGAAGTCAACATGACCGCCGACATCGCCCTCTGGAAAGACCCGGAAGGCCTGACCGACGACGAACGCCGCATCGTCATGCGCAACCTCGGCTTCTTCTCCACCGCCGACTCCCTGGTCGCCAACAACCTGGTCCTGGCCGTGTACCGCCTGATCACCAACCCGGAGTGCCGCCAGTACATCCTGCGCCAGGCCTTCGAAGAGGCGATCCACACCCACGCCTACCAGTACTGCATCGAATCCCTGGCCATGGATGAAGGCGAGATCTTCAACATGTACCACGAGATCCCGTCGGTCGCGAAAAAAGCCACCTGGGGCCTCAAATACACCCGCTCGATCTCCGATCCGAAGTTCGAAACCGGCACCGTCGAAACCGACAAAGAACTGCTGCGCAACCTGATCGCCTACTACTGCGTCCTGGAAGGCATCTTCTTCTACTGCGGCTTCACCCAGATCCTCTCCATGGGCCGCCGCAACAAAATGACCGGCGTCGCCGAGCAGTTCCAGTACATCCTGCGCGACGAATCCATGCACCTGAACTTCGGCATCGACGTGATCAACCAGATCAAAATCGAAAACCCGCACTTGTGGGATGCCGAGATGAAGGAAGAAGCTTCGCAGATGATTCTGCAGGGCACTCAGTTGGAGATCGAATACGCGCGGGACACCATGCCTCGCGGCGTGCTGGGGATGAATGCGGCGATGATGGAGGATTACCTCAAGTTTATTGCCAACCGTCGTCTGTCGCAGATTGGGTTGAAGGAAGAGTACCCAGGGACGACTAACCCGTTCCCTTGGATGAGCGAGATCATGGACTTGAAGAAAGAGAAGAATTTCTTTGAGACTCGGGTTATTGAGTATCAGACTGGTGGGGCGTTGAGTTGGGATTGATTCCGAGCTCGCCGTGATTTGACGATTTCAATCGGAATCGACAAACCTAACAAGCAAAAGCCCCGATCTGATCGGGGCTTTTTTATGGAGGATGAAAAATGCTTTTTTCATCCCTACGCTACGACGTCAAAATTCCTACAAAAATTACAGCTGCTTCCGCGTTGATGCCCCATCAAAGCACCTCTAAGCTTCATTGCAGGCGCCTAAGAAACGCCCAACGTAGAAAGCTTGGTCGATCACACAGATGCGCACGTCACCCTATGGTGGTTTGTCGTTCGAAGGTGACGGCTTTGCTCGTTGGGATTTCTTAATTCCACTCTACGTTGGGTCTAGAGCCCTGCCCCCTTAATACGTAGAGGTCACGGATTATGTCTACTCAACTCACATCTAAAAGTTTACCCACACCAATGAACGACGAGTGGGAGCCTCTCGCATCCACCCCATTCACTCGCCACGACATTCATCTCCACGCCCTACTATTCGAAAACCAAGCCTGGTTTTGCGCGCGTGATATAGGGCGGCTGATGGGCAAGTATTTGGATGAGCGAATGTCCCGAAAACTCGATATAGATCAGCGACGGATGTTGTTGGTGCATGCTCACGGAGTAGCAGAGGAGCGACTGATGCTCAGCGAATCGGGCGTGTATGCATTACTGATTTATCACTATTGCCCGGAATATCGCTCACTACGCGAATGGCTGACGCATCAGGTCGTAGCTGCACTGCGTGACGCAAGACCATCGCGGGCAGTTGAGCGGCCGACCTTGAGCGTTTTGGATTGGCCACAGATGCAACTGAGTTTGCTGCATTGGCGGAATGAACCATGGATTCGGATGCGGGACATGCCTTGCATCCTGCCGACCCAACATCAAACATCCTGGTGGAGGAAAGCTTCACGGCTATTTCTATTTTAGAAAGCCGTTAAAGATGGGTGCAGCTTTCTGCACCCGTTTGATTGGGAACGTTGAGTGTCACGCCGATTGCTGTTGTTGAGAGTGAAGCGGGAACCCTTCAGGAGCTCCTAACAATACGCCACGTTCCATATCAAACGGCAGTACCCAAAGTGCGAGCCGCGGAGCGAACTCGAATACCTGCAGCGGCGCGTCAAATGCGGATCGTCTGGGGTAAATCAGCACCAACTCCCCCTCGCCCGCGAGGTATTTGTGGCCATAAGCAAACAACTGATAAAAGTCGGACTGCTTCAGACCGTAACTTATATCCTCAGCGGATGAATTCAACCGCTTCCATTTTGTGTCCAGCACCCAACTCTTTTGTTGATGGTGAACCATCAGGTCCGGCCGTAGCTGGAAGAAATTTTTGCCTTTGTGCTGACACAAATACTCACTGCGGGATTGAGTTTGAAGTTGTGCATCGCCCTGCAAATCCCTGCCAAGACTCGCAGCTACATAGCGCTCAAACAGCCGTTCCATCGGAAACAACAAGCTCATGCCATGCCAATCTCCAGCAACCGCCAAAGGCATCTGTTGCTTGATGATCAGCTCGCACCAGGGTTTTACCGGAACGTAGTGCGCCATCAGTCGCTCGTTGCTCCATTGTTTAAAATCCTGTTGCACGTCACGGCTTGTTGGCACCTCTAACAAGACACTTCTTAGCTCATGAGCCAGTCGCCAATTAGCGGCATCATTAGTCTTTTTGCAGACCTGATCTAACGCTAATTTGAGCAACCGATTTTCTGGTCGGTCGGGCAGATAGATGTCATGTCGAATCTGAAAATTGTGCTGACGACCAGGGGGTTGGCGCATCTGCTTAACCACATCCAATTGACCACGCAGGAATCGCTGCTCCTCCTCTACGCGTTGGTAGTCAAAGCGTAGACCTCGCTTAATCAAATGATCCAGAGCCAGCAAGAATCGGCCCATGACCCATTCGCTCAACGGCGCATCGAAGTTTTGTAGATCCGCTGCGCCAACTTCTCGGGTAGGTAAATTTAGAGAAGCTTGAATCATGCGTCGCAATAAGGCTCTGCTCTGATTAACGCAGTCCTCTCGCTCAAAATGCTTGGGGAGAATTTCAAGACGCGTACCACAGGGTGTTTCCAACACACCAACGTAGTTGTCTAGTTTGAGCAAACACCGACTCTCAAGCTGAACCAGTGTAGCTCCTGCATTGCTGAAAGTAGCATTCAATTTGCACAGCCAGTCAAAGGCGGAAGTTGATACTTGAGCAAGATCCAACGTAGGCACAGTGACGATATCTGTCGTCAATCTCGCGTATTCGCGAACCGTGATGACGGGTTTCACGCCGTCACACCTTTCAATGCGCTAATAACAGCCGCACCAAGATGTCGAGTATTAAACTCGCGACCACTTGCATGGTGCGTTGTCAGGCCATGCTCTGCGGCAAGCTTTCGCAAAATGGGTTTAGAAGGACTGACGATCTTCCCAGACTTCAAGACCTCGATTGTTCCGCTTTCAAGCTGACGAACCTGAATGCCGTCTTTTTCCGCCCCGATAGATTCCTGGACCTTTGGAGGTACTAATTGGTGATCAATAATACCCCAGAAAGATTCAATCCGAGCAAAGGCATCCTCGTTTATAAACCATTGATTATTTTGGCTACTCAGTACCACTTTATCGCCAAACAAAGATTCTGAGTTGAATAGCGCCTGTTCGACAAAGCAATTTTCAGAGGCCTTGCGATGATCGTTAAGGATCCACTGAATCCGTAGCCAATCCTCGAAAAAATACTCTTGCAGCAATGGAAGCACTTGCTCGCGAAAAATTTGTCCCAGTCGCTCCAGCGTACAATCTTCCACTAACGGCATAAAATACGCGTGCCCTAAACAATGATCTCGATCTAGCAGCATCTCGATTCGCTGATTCATCACTATTAGGAGTTGGGCAACATTTAGTTCCCCCACGGCAACGTCTTTCAGCAGCTCTGGTTTAGGCGGCATTTCGCGGAACGTGAAACGACGACGTAATGCGATATCTAGGCCAGCCAATGAACGGTCGGCGGTATTCATCGTACCAATGATGTAGACATTACTCGGTACGCTGAAATGATCCTTCGAATACGGCAGCGTCAACGTCAATGCCTCAGCAGCTCCGGCGCGTTTGGAAGGTTCGATTAACGTAATTAGCTCACCGAATATCCGAGAAATATTGCCTCGATTTATTTCGTCGATGATAAGTACGCGTGCGTTGCTGGATCGGACTGTTACCTCAACCTCTGCGCGATCAGATGGAGTATCCAAAATGCGCTCGACCAAAACCGGAAAAATATTGTTGTAGCCATTGATCAGAAATGGCTCCAGCTTAGTTTCTGATATCTTGTCAAAAACTAGCTTATTGCGAATATCTGAGACGGTTAACCGGCCGGAACGCACATATTCAGCAAGCGTATTGAGCATGCTCATCCCAATCGGTAGTTCCTTTCCATTGGGTTTTACTAAATTGAGCAACTCAATGGATGCACTAGCAACTACGTATCCCGTGCCAAATGACTCCCCTTTCGCAAAGCGAACACATGGACTAAATTTAC
Source organism: Pseudomonas silesiensis (assembly GCF_001661075.1). Taxonomy (NCBI): domain Bacteria; kingdom Pseudomonadati; phylum Pseudomonadota; class Gammaproteobacteria; order Pseudomonadales; family Pseudomonadaceae; genus Pseudomonas; species Pseudomonas silesiensis. The sequence continues at coordinate 1,239,590 of NZ_CP014870.1, read as the reverse complement.
CAGCAGAATTTTGGAGCGGCGCTCCGAGTAACTGAGCCAGCTTACTGCGATCCAGCGATCCAGCCCCCAACTCATAAAGCGTGCGCTGGGTAAATTTACCATTCATAAGTTGCTCATGAGGCAATGACGGCTCATAAATTCGTAACCATTTCACCGAACGACATTGCCCGTATTCGAAATCTTGATCCTCGCGATTTAGGCAACGGTACTCTCCGGTCACCTCACCAATCGCACGAAATTTGGTATTGCCTTCGGTTACGACAAGCAAATCACCAATTTTCATTTTCAGTAAAAAACTGTGAACTGCGGTAATCCCATAAGCATTTGCAGGCAGAACCTCCCCTCCCTCAGCAAAGCGTTGGACGATATCTTCTCGGCTCTTGCAACCACTGAAATCAATGCACCCGCCATAACCCAGCAAGGCGTAGTTGTTCTCTTTACACTCATCAAAAATATACGCATCGCTGCCATGAGTGTTACCCAACGACATTTTCCAGACACGACGCCGCTCTATATCAATCGGCGCAGCGGCTTGCTGAGTTACCTTGGCAATAGCAGTGGTACACAAATTTTTAAACACGCCATCGACTACGTCGTAGCGTAGTTGCCCATCTTCCCCGCTTTCCGCACGCAAACCTTCGACAAAATCTTCGTAGCTAAAGCTTTGATGAAACGTAACGAACTCAATATGCCTATCTGCAGCAAGCTCATCAAAGCGCCTTTTCAGAGCAATCCGATCGTCTTTGTTGGCCTGGAGAAACTCGGGAACAAGAATTTCCAGAGCTGCTTCGATAGTCGCGTAAGTCTTACCGGTTCCCGGTGGGCCAAACAAGATTTGGTTAAGTGCAGGTGAAGTCATCGAGTCGCTATCCTTGCTACGTGAGCGAAATGGGCATCGCGGGGTTGCGCCTCGACCAGAATCGTTACGGCTCGTAGGAACAGAAACTCAACGTAGGAAACAGCGCACAGCCGCAGGAAATTAATCCTACAAAGGTAACCACATTGCTATCACGGGTAAAGCCACACAGATAAGTAGGTCGGTTGTGTAAAAAACTGTGCAGGACGAGAGCTTAGCTGTGCGCAAGCTCGATGCTGACCAGAGGCAGAAGATGTTCGTCCAGGTCTATGGAGGCGTCGATGAATCCTTGATGGTTAGCGAGTCGGGTGTTTATGCCTTGTTGATTTATCACTACTGCCCGGAATACCGACTGCTACGCGAATGGCTGACGCATCAGGTCGTACCAGCGCTTCGCGATGCTCGACCATCGCGAGCGGTGGAGCGTCCGACGATGAGTGTTCTGGATTGGCCGCAGATGTCGCTCTGTATGCTGCATTGGCAGGATGAACCGTGGATTCGGTTGCGGGATATGCCTTGTGTGTTAGCGGACGATCCGTTCAATCAGCGAGGATCCTGGTGGCGTAAGGCATCACGGGTACTGCGAGGTTTTTGATCGCCAATTGCTGCGTAAAAAATCCGCTGCGTGTATCTCAGGCAGCGGATTTTTTAAGTGGTGTGTTTACTGACGCCTTCACGAGCAGGCTCGCTCCTACAGGGGTCTGCGGCGGGTTTGAAAACATTAGTTTCCCGCGCCTCTCACAACCGTGCCGAAACCACCCTCCCCCATACCCCTGAATAATCTCGTCCGCAGTGACTAACCTGCCTGGCTTGCCAGCCACCACGTTAGTCCGAAGTGGAGATCAGATACGTATGCCTCGGCGCAAAGGCTTACGACAGTCAACGCCAGACTGAGCGAGATCAATTTCAATGTCTTCATGTGGGGGCTACCCGGGAGTAGTCGATGTCCCTGTTCGCCGAATGGCTCGCCAGCGTCCGTGAATAAGAGTAGCCCTTACTGCCGAGCTTTCAGCGCCTAGAAACTTGCACAGTAGCCCGCAAAATCTGATATTTCGTCTAGGTTCATGGACATTATCAGTGTTACGACTATCCTGAATATCAGGATAAGGCTCTAATATCTACAAATCAGGATGCAAAGGTAAATCTCGGCATCTAATGCCTAAATTTCTATACAAAGGCCTTGCACCTAAGCGGCTCTACCCTGATCATTGCCAATGTCTAGATTTGAATACATAAACTCAATATTTTTCGCATTTGGCCTAGGGATTTAGACACTATGCGCCTCCAAGCCATGACTGACGATGCCATTGCCACCTCAATCGGAGCACGACTCCAAGAGGTGCGCCTGAAAAAAAATTTGAGTCAAGAGCAAGTGGCTGAGCAAGCCGGCATTAGCCGCCAAACCTTGATCAATATCCTGCATGGGAAAGGCACGATGGTGAACCTGGTGGCGGTCCTGCGTGCCATGGGTGAGTTGGAAAGGTTGACCTCGCTTATCCAGGCTGTCCGGCCGAGCCCACTGCAGGTGATCAAGATGGCCGGCAGTCCCCGCGTGCGAGCAACTGGTGTGCGGGCGGCCCGCATGGTGAGCAAGGCGCCAGCAGCGAGCAGTGTAGTCTCAGCGCCCAAGGACAAGGTTAAGAAGGAAGATCAGTGGTGATTACTGCAAAAGTGTATCTGTTCGATCTGTTTGTAGGCGGGCTCCTTTGGGATGAGGACAGCCAGCTGGGTCTGTTCGAATACGATCCCGAATTCGTTAAAACGGGCATCGAGATCTCACCGATCCACATGCCACTGGCAGCGAATCAAACCTACGCCTTTCCAAGCCTGAATCGAGAGACGTACAAAGGGCTCCCAGCGACTCTGGCTGACTCCTTACCGGACGATTTCGGTAACGCCCTGATCGATGCCTGGTTGGCAAAAGAGGGCCGAGACAAATCGACTTTCACACCAGTCGAACGAATTTTGTATCAGGGAAGCAGAGGAATGGGGGGATTAGAGTATCGACCTGCCCTCGATGGCTCTGCCAAGGCCAGTGAGAGCATCCAGATTGAGGCGCTGGTCGAGCTCGCAAGTGAAGTGCTTTCTCAGCGGGAAAGCCTGGCCGATCGTCTCGCAAAACACGACCCAAATGTCGATGATGCGGCTCTTCAACGCTTGATTCAGGTGGGTACCAGCGCTGGCGGCGCCCGGGCAAAAGCTGTCATCGCGATGAACGCGGCCGGTGAGATCCGCTCAGGCCAAGTCAAAGCCCCAAAAGGGTTTACTTACTGGCTGTTGAAATTCGACGTTGCCAAAAACACAGATGTGCTGGCCGACTCTCAAGGCTTTGGGCGCGTGGAATATGCCTACTCACTCATGGCGAAAGAGGCCGGCATCACCATGAACCCGTGTGAATTGCTGCAAGAAGGCGGCCGCGCTCACTTTTTAACAAAGCGTTTTGATCGGACCGACGACGGCGACAAAATCCACATGGCAACCCTGTGCGCACTGGACCATGCTGACTACAAGCAGCCGGGCGGCTATTCGTATGAGGAAGCCTTCAGTGTGATGCGAGTCCTCGGGCTGTCGCGCCAGGACGCCGTAGAGTATTACCGCCGCATGGTTTTCAACGTGGTGGGGCGCAACCAGGACGATCATACGAAGAACACCAGCTTTTTGATGGATTCGCAGGGGACGTGGACCCTCTCTCCAGCCTACGATGTTTCATGGTCATACCAGCCGGGCAGTTTTTGGGTTGAGACCCACCAAATGACGGTCAACGGGAAGCGCGACAAATTTGAAATCGCTGACTTGGAGGCTGTCGCCAAACAAGTCCGTGGCATGGATGCTTCAACCATCATCAAAGAAGTGTGTGCTGCAGTTAAGCGCTGGCGTGAAATCGCGGAATCGGTGGGCGTAGCTCCGCGGTTGATCGACGCGATCGAGAATACTCATCGTCTCTACTTAGGCGAAACGCTTACCTAGACCCTTCCCCTCAAGGATCCGAGCCCTTCCATGAAATTCGACCTCGCCTACTGCCTCAGCCTCGACGCCAAGCTGTCGATCTATGACGTGCGCGATTTGAATTTTGACGAGACGATGGCGTTCGATTCCGCCAAGGAGCACTTCCAGTGCCCCAACGATGCCTGCCGCTTGGCGTTCGATGCGGTGAATGTGTTGGGGACGTTCAACGCCAAGAATGTGAATTACGTGCGCACCCCGCATTTCAAGAACATTCCCAGCACCCGGCATGTCGAGGGTTGTCCTTATGTCAGCCTGAGGACGCCAGCGTCGGGCGTGGAGGTGGACGGCGCGGAAACGGATGACAGCCGCGAGGAGCATTTTCCGTCGGAGTTGTTGCTGACCCGGCGTGAGTATGTGCGCAAGCCGTCCAGCCCGGCGGTGGTGGTGGATGTCGTGCGGGATGATCCGAAACCACCTTCAACGGCCAGTGACGTCGAGCATTCGACACGCGACTCGGCGCCGGACAAGACCAGCGTCTTCGCCCACCCGGTAGAGTGTTTCGTGTCGAACTTCGAGGACAAGGCGCTGCTCAAGCGCATGCCGCTGAAGATCGGCGAGCACACGGCGCCTTATGCATCATTCTTCAAGAAGATCGAGTATCTGCAGGACAACAAGGGACTGATCTACTGGGGCAAGATCAAGGAGATCAAGGATTACACCCAGAGCTTTCGCATCGATTTCGAGCAGAAGGTCTGGTTCAAGCAAGGGGATGAGGCGAAGAAGAAGCCTTATTCGGTCAACGTTTACCTGAGCAAGAAGCTGATCGAGAACTACCGCAAGCGCAAGGCGTTTCTGGAGGAGATCAAGCATGCCATCGACAGTGATGCCGAGTTGTTTTGCTTCTTTTATGGGGTGACGCCGGAGTTGCAGCAGGTGCCGAGCAAGAAGAACCCCGAGCAGACGTTCGGGGTGTTCAGTGCCGATATCGAGAACCTGGATCACTTCATTATTCGTGAGGCGCCGGGGTTGGCGGACAAGTAACTCGCTGCATAGCGTTATTGCAACGGCTGATCCTGCTGCTCGTGGGCCGCTTCCAGCTCCCGTATCTCTCGTTTTACTTCATCACGTCGGTTGCGTGCGTCCTGGATAACGGACTCGTCGAGACCACCGTACTGACGCATCCAGTGGGCCATCATTTGCTCATCCGGCCCTGAATAACCTTTGGCGCTTTTGTTGCCCTTGATGAAGCTGTTCATCTTTGCGTCAAAGCTTGGCAGCGTATTCATAACAGCTCAAATCGCCGCTGCTTCACCTCCCGCGAATCCAGGCCGATCATTACGCTGAACTCCCCCGGCTCGGCCGCGTACTCCAGTTGTGCGTTGTAGAACTTGAGATCTTCTTCGCTCAAGTTGAAGTGCACGACTTGTTCTTCCCCTGCCTGCAGCATGATTTTTTGAAAGCCCTTCAATTCCTTGACGGGGCGGCTGATCGAGGCGCTGATATCGTGGATGTATAGTTGCACGACGGTTCCCCCGGCGCGCTGACCAATGTTTTTCACCACCACACTCGCGCCCAGGGCTTCACCGCGCTTGAGGCTTTGGCGAGTAAGGGTGATGTCCGAGACGCTGAAATTGGTGTAACTCAAGCCGAAACCGAACGGATAAAGCGGCCCATAGGCTTCATCGAAGTAACGAGAAGTCACCGCTCGTGGGGCATCGGCTTGATAGGGCCGGCTGGTGTTCAGGTGGCTGTAGTATGTAGGCACCTGGCCCACGGAGCGTGGGAAACTGATCGGCAGTTTTCCTGAAGGGTTGTAGTCCCCGAACAGCACATCGGCGATGGCGTTGCCGCCTTCTGTGCCGCTGTACCAGGTTTCCAGGACCGCATCGGCCAGTTGATGTTCCACGCCAATGGACAGTGGTCGGCCATTCATCAACACCAGCACCAAGGGTTTGCCGGTGCTTTTGAGTGCGCTGATGAGCTGCGTCTGATACCCCGGCAAGGCCAGGCTGGCACGACTGGCCCCTTCATAGGACATGCCCCGGGATTCGCCGACCACCACAACCACCACATCGGCCTGTCGGGCAACATCCATCGCCTCTTGCAACATGCGCGTCGGCGAGCGTGGGTCGACTTCCACATCGGCAGGGTTGGCACCGGGGGCATTAAGGTAGTCGAGGACCAGAGGATCGCCCGTGACGTCTGCCCCACGGGCGTATAGCAGCCGGTTCGGCGCATCGAGCGCATGGGCGATGCCGTCATACACCGAGATCGCTTGCGCGGAGGAGCCGATGGAGCTCCAATTGCCCAGTATGTCGACGCGACTTTTGGCCAGAGGTCCGACGACGGCGACCACGGCGGTCTTGTCGAGCGGCAATACCGCCCGATCATTTTTCAGCAACACCAGACTTTTGCGGGCGACGTCTCGGACCTGTGCGCGATGCAGGCGGTGCTCGGCATTGATATCCGCTGGATCATCCTTGGCGGTACCGATGCGCAAGTAGGGGTCGGCAAACAATCCCAAATCGTATTTGGCTCCCAGGACTTCCCGCACGGCGTCATCAATGTCTTTCTGCGACACCGCTCCCGATTGCAACAGACCGGGCAATTCGTCACGAAAGTAAGTGTCGGACATGCTCATGCTGACCCCGGCCTTGATCGCCAACATGGCTGCCTCACGGCCATCACGGGCCACCCCATGACTGACCAGTTCAGCCACAGCATTGAAGTCCGTGATGACCAGCCCCTTGAAACGCCATTGCTGGCGCAGCAGGTCGCGGATCAACCAGATGTTGGACGTGGCCGGTATGCCGTTGATGGCGACGTACGTCAGCATCATCGCGCCGACACCAGCCTTTACCGCAGCGCGATAGGGTGGCAGATAGTCCTGATACATTCGCGGCAGGCTCATGTCCACCGAGTTGTAGTCGCGCCCACCTTCCGCGGCGCCGTACAAGGCAAAATGCTTGGCGCTCGCCATGACGTTACCGGCAGCGTCCAGTGTGGCGCCTTGCAGTGCGTTGACCATCGATTCGGTGTAGCGGGCGGACAGATGGGTATCCTCGCCCCAGCCTTCCGAAGCCCTGCCCCAGCGCGGATCCCGAGCAATATCGACCATCGGTGAAAACACCATATCCAGCCCGTCTGCACTGGCCTCTTTCGCGGCGATGCGACCGGAAAGCGCAATCGCATCGGTATCCCAGGTGGAAGCCAAGCCAAGACCGATGGGGAACAGCGTGCGATGACCGTGAATTACGTCGTAGGCGAAGAACAGAGGGATTTTCAAACGACTGCGCAGAGCTGCGTCCTGGAACTCCCGTAGCTCACTACGACCCACGGCGTAGAAAATGCCACCGAGTGTTGATGCGCCAGCCTCCTCAAGCAATTGCTCGCGGGGTGATTGCGCGCCAATGCAATTCAATCTGAGCTGGCCGATCTTTTCTTCGACCGTCATCTGTCGCATCAGCTTGTCGATGAAATGGAGCTTGGCATAGTCAGGAGCAGATTCCGGCCACGATTGCGCCCCAATGCCATCACTGCTCAAGAGAGTAACCAGGATCAACCAGGCTGCTTTGCGCATTGTTTTCCGTCCTTGGGGGGCTGGGTGTTCAGCGTCCCTCAAACAAAAAACCCCGTCTACTGTCAGTTCTGACAGGTGGCTGCTCTCATAATCACGTATGTGACGCGGTCATGCTCGTCGTTACCAGCGTCAACAGGCCGATACATACCCGCGCGTGCACTCTATCCGGTATCCGCCTGTTTCGCCGGGTGCCGGAAGAGCCCACCGTCGGTCTGGCTGGAGGGGGTGAAATAGGATGCATCAAAAAATGAGTTTGATCCGGGGGCAAAACAACTGTACAAAAACACAGTATATTTTGAACCGACACTCTCGAGCCCGGAGAACACCATGGCCTCTTATGCGATGAAGATCACCCTGGAACGTATCGCCCTTTTCCAATTCACGCCAACCCACTGCGCCCAGGCCCGGGCGATGCTGGGTTGGAGTATTGAAGAGTTGTCTGAAGAAGCCGGTGTTTCGGTTGACGCCATTCGACGGTTCGAAGCCGAGCGTGATGTGCTGGATGTGACCCGGCTGGCGCTGGCTTACCGGTTTGAAGCGGAGGGGTTGGTGTTCTTCCCGGGGTTTGCGCCGGGGAGAGGGATGAATGTGAAGGGATCGACGCCGAATCCGGTGGGACGGGCGGATTATGCGATGGTTGAGTGATCTGGCAGGAGCAGCTCTGACGCTCAATGAGCGTCGAGCTATGACTAGCCTAGCCAGCACCCGCCAGTGCCTACGGCTTAAACGCCGGTGCCCGCCACGCACGAGACACTTGTTCATAACCGTACGCTAATGCCAGCAGCCGGGCCTCGCTCCAGCGTGCGCCGAAGAAGTACACCGAGGTCGGCACCCCGCCATCGTCGATCCCGGATGGCACCATGATGCCGGGATAACCCGCCAGCGGGGCGGCGTTCAAGCCGGGTGAGCCGACGTCCAGCACCAGGGCGTCCAGTTGATGGGTGACCAGCACGTTGTCGATGGCGGCCGCATTTTCGCTTTGGATTTTTTGCCACAACTGGTTGTACGTACTCTCGTCAAAATCGATCTTGCTGGCCGCGCTCAACATCGTCTGCCCATAACCTTCAGCCCCGGGGGACTTTTCGTTGAATTGCACAATCGCCTCAAGACTCGGTGCCACAAGTCCTTTGCGAGTTGCCAGATAGCCTGGCAGGTTGCGCTTGATACCCATCGAGAAGGCCTCCTCTATCTGTTCCGATTCCGGTTCAATGAACTCCACCGGGATCAAGGTGGCGCCTGCGGCCTGCATGATTTCCAGCGCCAGGGAGAACTGGGGGTCGAGCTGTTTCGCCTCTATGCCGGTGTCGAATTTCACCGGATAACCGATGCGCCGCCCTTCCAGAGCGTTGGGTTGCAGCCATTGCGTATAGTCCACGTCGCGCACGGACTGCGGTTTCTTGACCGGCTCGTCATCGTCATTACCGGTCATGGCGTTCAACAGCAGTGCAGCCTCGCGGACGGTGCGCGTCATCGGCCCGGGCGTATCGGTTTTATAGGTTACGGGAATGATGCCGCTACGACTGAGCAGGCCCGCGGTAGGCCTGAGGCCCACTACCCCGTTGAGGGCAGCCGGGCAGATGATCGAGCCGGAGGTTTCCGTGCCGACGGCCAGGGGGGCGAAACCAGCGGCGACAGCGGCGCCGGAGCCCGAGCTGGAACCGCAGGGCGTTTCACTCAACACGTGGGGATTTTTGGTTTGTCCACCGCGGCCACTCCACCCAGCCGGGATGGAAAGGTCGCGGACGTTGGCCCACTCGCTGAGGTTGGTTTTCCCCAGGATAACCGCCCCGGCCGCCCTGAGTCGTTGCACGATAAAGGCGTCCTGCGCGGCGGGTTGCCCGATCATGGCCAACGACCCGGCGCTGGTCTGCATCTGGTCGGAGGTATCGATATTGTCTTTGAGCAATACCGGAATGCCATGCAGTGGGCCTCGACTATGCCCTGCCCGTCGCTCCTGATCCAGCGACTCGGCAATGGCCAATGCCTCCGGATTGAGTTCAATGATCGCGTTGATCGCCGGTCCCTGTTTATCCAGCTGTTCGATCCGCTGTTGCAAGTGCTGCACCAGCGTTACCGCACTCAGCTGATTGCGCTCCATTCTTTTGCCGAGTTCATCGACACTTAAATATTCCAGCCCCGATTCGGCTGACGACGTTTGCGCAAGGGCTGCGCTTGCAACCGTCAGAAGCACCAGCGAGGCCAGTCGCGTCATGCAGGCTTTTGATGTCACATCCATGTGATAAAAATCCTTGTGATGATGGATAGCGGGTGAATGAGTTCACCCGCTATCCAGCCTATCGACGCCGCTGGAAATGTCCGTCATCACTTATCGCTGGATCCTGTACGAATACGCGCCCCGCCCTGTAGCCGCTTTAGCCGACACTCTGCTGGTACACCTGCTGCTCGACCTCATCCCACCAGGTACTGCCTCGCTGCGGATGCAGCACATTGAAGGCTTGCCCCATCTGCGGCGTGGTGATCGACACATTGCGCTCCCAGGCCAACGCCAGGATCCGGTCAAAGGGTTCGTACCAGGCATGCATCGACAGATCGAAAGTACCGTTGTGGATCGGCAGCAACCACCGCCCTTTCAGATCGATATGCGCCTGCAAGGTCTGCTCCGGCTGCATGTGCACATGGGGCCACTCGACGTTGTAGGCGCCGGTTTCCATCAGTGTCAGGTCGAACGGCCCGTACTGTTCGCCGATGCGTTTGAAGCCGTCGAAATAGCCACTGTCACCGCTGAAGAAGATCCGCGTGTCGCCGTCGATCATCACCCATGAAGCCCACAGCGTGCTGTTGCCATCGAACAGGCTACGGCCGGAAAAGTGCTGCGAAGGGGTGGCGATGAACTCCAGGCCATCGACCTCGGTACCTTGCCACCAGTCCAGCTGACGCACCTTGCTGGCGTCGACGCCCCACTTGATCAGGGTGTCGCCCACGCCCAGGGGCGTCAGGAAGTAGTTGGCCTTGTCCGCCAGTTGGCGGATCGCCTGATAATCGAGGTGGTCGTAGTGATCGTGGGACAGGATCACCGCTTCAATCGGCGGCAGTTCTTCCAGACTGATCGGCGGCTGATGGAAACGCTTGGGGCCGGCCCATTGCACCGGTGAGGCGCGTTCGGCGAAGACCGGGTCGGTGATCCAGAATTTGTCGCGCAGTTTCAGCAGGACGGTGGAATGACCGAGGCGGTAGACGCTGTGATTGGGCGCAGCGATCAATGCCGCTCGCGTCAGGCTTTGTACCGGAACGGCTGCCGTCGGGCGGGTGTTGTTTGGTTTGTGGAAGATCACGTTCCACATAATGCGCAAGGTTTTGCGAAAACCTTCGCGCTGCACCGGGGCATGGTTGCGATATTGCCCTTGAGTCTGTCGCGACGCTTCAGGTGTGGAGGCGTTGTCCGCCGGGGAAATTGAGGTGGCCATGGCTGAAGACTCCAGGAAAACCGCTGATTGGCGGCCCTCTGCTTTGAAACGTTAAATGGCCGAGCACGCACGCACTAGCCGAAAACTCTATGGTCACTGCACAGGATTAACAGAGCATTACACTGCACAGTGTAGTTTCTAGGTTGCATCATTGCCGATCACAAGTAAACTGATCAGTGTAATCTTTACTTTTTCCTGACGAAGCGTTGCCATGACCGCCCCACAGCGCCTTACCGATCGAAAACGTGCAGCCATCATTCAGGCGGCGATTGCCGAATTCCGTGCCAACGGTTTCGACATCACCAGCATGGACAAGATCGCCGCCACCGCCGGGGTATCAAAACGCACGGTGTACAACCACTTCCCCAGCAAGGAAGAGTTGTTCGCCGAAATCCTCAATCAGTTGTGGGCTCGGCTGACCGCAGAACCGGAAACGTCCTACCGCCCTGACCTGCCCCTGCGCGAGCAGATGCGCCGGATGCTGATGGCAAAATTGCAGATGATGAGCGACGACAATTTTCTCGACCTGGCCCGGGTCGCCATTGCCGCCACCATTCACTCCCCGGAGCGTGCGCAGAACATGGTCGCGCGAATGGGTGAACGCGAAGAAAGCCTGACCCTGTGGATCCGTGCCGCCCAGGCCGATGGCCGGTTAAAACCGGTCGAACCGGAATTTGCCGCGCAGCAGATTCAGGGGATGCTCAAATCCTTTGCCTTCTGGCCGCAGATTTCCATGGGCCTGCCAACCCTGTCAGCCGAGCGGCAGAGCACCGTTGTGGAGTCGGCGCTGGACATGTTTCTGGCCTGTCATCAGGTCTAGATCAAGCTCTGGCTGCGCCCGGGCGCTATAGTGAGTCCCAGTCCCAGCGCCAGGCAGAGAGCCCCATGACCACCGAAACCAAACACACCGCTCCCGTCGATCACCTGCGTTTCCACCGGCCTCACGCGCACCTGGCGCCTACTTTCGGCAACGACAAGTTCGCCTTGCGCGCCGAGGCCTTTGCGCGTTTCTTCGGCACACCGACCTTTCTCGGTGCGCAAACGCTGATCGTGGTGGTGTGGATTTGCCTCAACCTGTTTGGCGTGGCTCACTTTGACCTGTACCCGTTCATCCTGCTCAACCTGGCGTTCAGCCTGCAATCGGCTTACGCCGCACCGCTGATTCTGCTGGCCCAGACCCGCCAGGCCGCCCGCGACAAAGCCCAGTCCGACGCCGATGCGCAGCACCGCGAAGCCCTGGCCGTGGCCAACGCGGAACGTCAAGCCCAGGCAGCGCAGAACTCCGCGCAATTGTTGGAATTGCTGGAGCAAAACACCCGGCTGACCGAAATGACCAAGACCCTGACCGAACGCATCGAAAGCCTGACGTCGGAGATGCATCAGCACTTTGTGGGCAAGGATCAGCCAGGCAGCTGATCAGCGAACCGCTGCACCAAACTGCGCACCGCCGTAATCTGCGGCACTTCCCGCCGATTCATATACACCCGCAACGGCTCGGTAATGTTGATCCGGTCGTCGATATTCTGATCCAGCAGCAACTGGATCGACTCGCGCTTGAGGGTCATAGCCTGTTCCGGACCGGTTGCCCAGACGAACTCGCTCACGGGAATAATGCCGTCGTCCGCCACGTCCATGCCGAACGCGTCTTCACTGAAGCGGACGATGTACTGGCCGGTTTTGCGGTTGAGGCCGACGAAGCCCTGGAGTTGGTCGGCCGCCTGGCAGATGAGCTGGGAAGTGATGCGCATGGTAAACCTCACAATGGGTCGCGAAGGACCGGTGATCGATGGTTTACACGCAAGGCAAGTGAATGGCGTTCCCTCTGCCGGGGACGCTGCCGGGGCCAAGAGTACTGCAAAGAACCGCACGAAAGCGCGGGAAAAATCTGCTTTAAACAGGTTTATGTCGGTCTCGCGATAGCGCTGGCAGCCCTCAGTTGTTAAAAGGGAGCTCTTTGAAAAACTGCGAAAGGACCTCGACCCATGCCCGTCACCTTCACCCGAAGCGCCCTGTTGCTGAGTGTGCTGCTTGGCCTCGGCCAGGCGCAGGCCGCCAGCGAACCCAGCCCCACTGCACTGGCGACCCGCCTGGGTATCCCGCATCCGGCGGTGATCGCCCACCGGGGCGCGTCATTCGATGCGCCGGAATCCACCGCCCCGGCTTACAAGCTGGCGCGGGATCTGGGGGCCGATTACCTGGAGCTGGACTTGCAGCGCAGCAAGGACGGCGTGCTGTTCGCCCTGCACGACGACAACCTGCAACGCACCACCGACGTCGCCAGCAAATTTCCGGAGCGCAAGGACAGCCCGGCCAACGCCTTCACCCTTGCCGAACTGAAAACCCTCGATGCCGGCAGCTGGTTCAATAGCGCTTACCCGGATCGCGCCCGTCCGTCCTATGCGGGGCTGAAGATCCTGACCCTGGACGAGATCATCGACATCGCCCAGGGCAACCCGCTGCACAAGCCGGGCCTGTACATCGAAACCAAGGAACCGAAACAGTTTCCCGGTCTCGAACGCGACCTCAAGGAGAAACTCCAGGATCGCGGCTGGTTGAGCCCGATCGGTTCGAAACTGGCGAAAAGCGAACTGGCGGTCGGCCAGGGCAAAGGCAAGGTGGTGTTGCAGACGTTCGAGAAGGGCAGCCTCGAACTGCTGGAAAAGGAAATGCCACAAGTGCCGAAGATCCTGCTGCTGTGGGTCGGCGCAGGCAGCATCGAGCCCAAGTCCAAGGTGACGTTTGCCGAATCCGGCGACAAGGACAAAGCGACGTTCTACGCCAGGCAGCAACCGAAGGACAAAGCCGAATTCCAGCGCTGGGTCGAGTACGCCAAGGCCCAGGGCGCGATCGGCACCGGCCCGTCTGTCAGGCTGACCCAGAGGGGTGACCAGAGCTACTCGGACCTGGTGCAACCGTGGATGAACCAGTACACCCATGACCAGGGCTTGCTGGTGCACGCCTACACCGTTGACGATGCAGTGGATTATCAGAAGGTCATGGATGCCGGCGTCGATGGCATCTTTACCAATCGCGCCAGCGAATTGCTCAAGTTTTATAAACGGCCGGCGGCGGCGAGTGTTGCGCAGTTGTTGCAGAACAATGGGTATTGATTCGAGACCGAGGCGCCTGCTTCGCGGGCAAGCCTCGCTCCTACGGGAGGTTTTCGGAATTAAGGGTGAATTAAGTTGCCACAGTTAATCTGATCCCACTTAAACAGATCATCCAAGGAAAGAACCCCATGAAAACCCTGACTGCCTTGTTCACCGCTGCCGCCCTGACCCTTACCGCTGGCCTGGCCCAGGCCGATGTTCCTGTCGATCAGATCCCACAGTTGGTCAAAGATAAAAAGATCATGCCGCTGGAAGAACTGAACAAGATCGTTCTGAAGTTGCACCCGGGTGCCACGATTACCGACAGCGACCTGGACAACCACTTCAACAACTATGAATACGAAGTCGAACTGCGCGATGCCAAAAACGTTGAATGGGACGTGGATTTGAACGCAGCCACCGGCGAAGTCCTGAAAAACAAGCAAGACGACTGATACACACATCAAAAAGCCGCACGCCTTTCGGGTCGTGCGGCTTTTTTGCATTCTGCATCAGCTGATTCCCGACGCCCTCAATCAAGTGACGCCAACCTCGCCCCAGCCCGCTAGAATTCCTCCACACGCACGGCATCTTGCAGCGAGAACAACGTACATGGGTCAGACAGCGGCAGCAGATATCGCCACCATCGGTCGCATCAGCGCGGTGCCCGCCATACTTCAGGTGATCCGCGAAATGACCGGCCTGCGTTTTGCTGCAGTGGCCCGCGTGACAGAAGATGCCTGGACCGCCTGTGCGGTGCTCGATCAACTGGGTTTTGGCCTGCAGGTCGGTGGTGAACTGGAGGTGACGACCACCCTGTGTCACGAAATCCGTCAGGCCCACCGCGCCGTGGTGATCGACAAGGCCAGTGACGATCCGCTTTACCGCGATCACCACACGCCGCGCCTGTATCAATTCGAAAGCTACATCTCGGTACCGATTTTTCGCACGGACGGGCGTTTCTTCGGCACCATCTGCGCCCTTGACCCCAACCCGGCGCCGCTCACCTCCAGCACGATCCAGAGCACCATGGAGTCGTTCGCGCGGATGCTGGCGCTGCAGATCGAATCCGAAGAAAACCAGCAGAAGACCGAAGCGGCCCTGATTCAGGAGCAGGAAGCCGGCGAACTGCGCGAACAGTTTATCGCCGTGCTCGGGCATGACTTGCGCAACCCCTTGTTTGCCATCAGCGCCGGCGCGGAAATGCTCCTGCGCAAGTTTCCAGACCCGGCCACCGACAAGCTGGTGCGCCACATTCTCACCAGCGCCCGGCGCGCGACCAAACTGGTCAACGATGTACTGGACTTCACCCGCGGTACCATGGGCAAGGGCATTCCGGTGATTATCGAGCCGTGTCCGGATCTGGAAGGGGCATTGCGCCATGTGATCGCTGAAATCCAGAGCGTGCACCCCGACCGCAGTATCGTGGCGTCCATTGGCGACTTGCGCGGTGCGCAGTGCGATCGCGAGCGCGTCGCGCAATTGGCCTCCAATCTGGTGGCCAACGCTGTCGCCCATGGCGATGCGGCGGGTTCAGTGGTGGTCAGCGCGCGGATCGATCAAGGCACCTTTGTGCTGAGCGTGAAAAATCAGGGACAAATTGCCGAGCAGGTGTTGCCGCATCTGTTCCGCCCTTACTCGCGACCATCGCACGATACACCCCAGGCCGGCCTCGGGTTGGGCTTGTACATCGCCAGCGAAATCGCCAAATCCCATGGGGGAACACTGGAGGTGGTCTCCAACGCCGAGCAGGGCACGATCTTCACCTTCAGCCTGCCGCTCCGTCGATAACAATCCCTCTACAGATCAGCGGTGATTGTAGGAGCGAGCTTGCTCGCGAAGAACGTAGAGGCTCCGGGTTCAATCAGGTTGGGCGCGTTATCGTTAACGACCTTCGCTGCGGTGCGGCGATCCGACAAGCCAGTTCCTACAGATTTTCACAAGCACTGCGCATGACCATCCGCTCACGCACCACGTCATACGCCCAGTGATAAACATAGGTATACGGCAGGAAGAACAGCAACACACCGATGTCCAGCAGGAACGCCTGCCACAGGCTGACATTCAGCCACCAGGCAATCAGCGGCACGCCGACGGCGACCAGGCCGCCCTCGAACAGCAACGCATGCACCACCCGAACCCAGGCGTTGCGCACAAGGGCGAGACGGTTGAGCACGCGATCGAACACGCCGTTGAAGACCACGTTCCAGGCCAGGGCCAATGCAGCGATGGCCAGGGTCGCCACGCCCATTTCCAGCATCGGCTTGTCCATGACCCAGGCGAGCAACGGGGTGCAGATCAACACCGCCAGCAGTTCGAAACCAATGGCCTGGAAAATACGTTCAGTGATGGATTTGTTGGCGTTCATGGCCAGACTCCCTGGGTGACTGTGGTTGCCATGGTCCGCCATCACACCGATACTTCATAACCAATAACCATCGATCAAGGCGATAGTTTATGGCCTCTCACGAAGTGTTGCTGGCGTTCGTCCAGGCGGCGACGCAAGGCTCGTTCTCCGCGGCGGCGCGCAAGCTGGGCCGCAGTCAGTCGACCATCAGCGCGGCAGTGGCCAGCCTGGAGATCGACCTGAACCTGACCTTGTTCGATCGCAGCAGCCGCAAGCCCGGCCTGACCCCGGCCGGGCATGTGGTCTTGCAGCGGGCCGAGGCGATTCTGGCGGCCACCAGCCGCCTGGAAATGACCGCCAGCCAACTGTCCCAGGGGGTCGAGGCGAAGCTGACGGTGGCGTTGTCCGACACCTACCAGTCCGACCGGTTCGAAGAGGCACTCGGTACTTTCGAACAGCGTTATCCGGACCTCGAGCTCGAATGCCTGATTGCCGAATGCGATGACCTGGTGGCGCTGGTGCAAAGCGGTCGCGCCCATGTCGCCTTCGCCGAGCGGCAAGACAGCTACCCGCCGGACCTGGCCAGTTCGACAGTGGACGAACGCACGGAAATCGCCCTGTTCGTCGCCCACGGGCATCCGTTGGCGGCGTTGGCAAAGGTCGATCAGGAGATGCTGCAACAGCACCGCGAATTGCGGCTGGCGACCATCGTCAATCCCTATGAAAGCCGGGCGAAGGGGCGCGTCTGGTCGGCGCCGAGCTACCTGATGCTGCTGGAAATGGCCCAGGGCGGATTCGGCTGGGCGCCGTTGCCACGGTGGTTGGTGGAACGCTTTGGTGCGGGGGCGTTGCAGGAGCTTCAGGTGCGCGGCTGGCCGAAGACGGTGTCGGTGGATGCGCTGTGGTCACGGTTGAATCCGCCGGGGCCGGCGGGGAGTTGGTTGATCGGCAAGATGCTGGAATAGCGGCGCGGCCATTCGCGGGCAAGCCTCGCTCCTACAGGATCGAGCCCATCTTGTGATTGACCTGGCCCCGTAGGAGCGAGGCTTGCCCGCGAAGAGGCCCGAGGGATCACCTCACTCCAACCCCTTGAGCCGCCCCTCGATAAACCGCCGCTCCGGCACCTGTTGCGTCAACTCAAGCGCCCGCTCATACGCCGCCCGCGCTTCATCCACCCGCCCCAACTGCCGACAAAACTCCGCCCGCGCCGAATGCGCCAAGTGGTAATCCAGCAACTCACCGCGCTGCAGAATCCCTTCGATCAAGATCAACCCCGCCAACGGTCCATCCCGCTTGGCCAGTGCCGCAGCCCGGTTCAGTTCGATCACCGGTGAAGGCATGGCCTGCACCAGTACGTCATACAGACCGACAATCTGCGGCCAGTCCGTCTCCCCCGCCTTCGCTGCCTCGGCATGCACCGCCGCAATCGCCGCCTGCAGGCAATAAGGTCCGAAACGCCGGGTCTTCAGTGCCCGCGCCACCAGCGCGCAACCTTCGGCGATCATCCCGGCATCCCACAACGAACGATCCTGCTCATCCAGCACAATCAGCTCGCCACTGGCCGATGTCCGGGCCAGGCGCCGCGCCTCGTGCAACAGCATCAACGCCAGCAGGCCCATCACCTCCGGTTCCGGCAGCAATTCGACCAGCAACCGGCCGAGCCGGATCGCTTCGCGGGTCAACTCCTCACGGGTCAATTCGGCGCCGACGGACGCCGAGTAGCCTTCGTTGAACACCAGGTAAATCACCCGCAGCACGCTGTCGAGGCGTTCGGGCAATTCCGCCAGGGTCGGCACTTGATAGGGAATGTTCGCGTCACGGATTTTCGCTTTGGCGCGCACGATGCGCTGGGCAATGGTGGGCGGTGTCGAGAGGAAGGCCCGGGCGATTTCTTCGGTGGTCAGGTCGCAGACTTCCCGCAGGGTCAACGGCACCTGCGCGTCCGCCGCCAGTGCCGGGTGACAGCAGGTAAAGATCAGGCGCAGGCGGTCGTCTTCCACGTCTTCGTCACTCCAGTCGGCCTGCTCCAGCGCCTCCAGTTGCGCGATCAACAATGGCCGGGACGCGTTGAAGCGCGCGCGCCGACGCAACACATCAATGGCCTTGAAGCGCCCGGTAGACACCAGCCAGGCCCGCGGATTGTCCGGCACACCGTCACGCTGCCAGCGCTCGACCGCGACGAAAAACGCCTCGTGCAAGGCCTCTTCGGCCAAATCGAAATCGCCGAGCAGCCGGATCAGGGTCGCCAGGATCCGCCGCGACTCCTCACGGTAGACCTGTTCGACCCGAGCCGTCACCGCGACATCAGGCATCAGACCGGCAGGCCTTCGGTCATCGCCGATTCGACTTCGGCAGGTTGCTTGTTACAGGGTTGCGGGCTCATGCAGATCTCCTGTTTTTGCTGAAGGTTCAGGGGTTCAACTGGCGAACGGGGCGCACCTCGACACAGCCCACCCGGGCCGCCGGGATGTGGCCGGCGACCTGGAGCGCTTCATTGAGGTCCTTGGCATCGATCAGGTAGAAGCCGGCCAACTGTTCCTTGGTTTCGGCAAACGGGCCGTCGGTGATCGACATTTTCCCGTTGCGCATGCGCACCGTGGTCGCGGTCTGCACCGACTCCAGTGCTTCGGCCGCGAGCATCCGGCCACTGCCCTGGATCGACTCGGCGTAGGCCATGCATTCGGCGTCTTTCGGGCTGTCGGGCAGCGAATGCAACTCGAGCTCGTTGCTGTAGACCAGGCATAGGTATTTCATGACGCTCTCCGTTTCTTGAGGCTCTGCGCTGATCGAACTGGTCGAACTGGTCGAACTGATCAACTATGGCTGCAGATTGGCGTTATGGCGCTGTTTGTCGATCAACCGCCAGGCGATCAAGGTTCCAGATTGAACAGCGCCGTGCCGCTCATCATGTCGAACGGGGCCGACCAGTGTTCGTGGACGATGCGCCATTGTCCGGCCTCGCGCCGATAACAGGCGGTCACGCGCATCCAGCAGGCCTGGGTTTCACCCTTTTCATTGGTGCCCCCGCAATGGGCCAGCCAGTGGGCAAAGGCGATGTGCTCGTCCGCCACGATGTTCATCTGGTCGAAGTCAAAGGTGTGCGGGCCCTGGCACATTTCCATGCATTCCAGCCAATGCGCGCGGTAGGCGGCCTTGCCCCGGAATTGCAGGGCCTTGACGGCGTCGTAGGAGACGATGTCGTCGGCATACAAGGCCATGATTTTCTCCACATCCTTGGCGATGACCGCCTGGCGATAGGTGTCGATCAGGGTCTGGATCTCGTGGGTAGCGTTCATGGTGGTTCTCCGTGGTTTTTGTTGGAAGACACCCTTTGTCGTCTGGCTAAACGCCAAATCGACAACCGAAATAAAAATAATCCGTCGGCACAAACTCGTTAGAATCTGAAACATCTTGGTAATGGAAAAAGGATACTCCAGTGACAGCCAGACTCGTGCCTTACGAAAGCCTGAACGCGCTCCAGCGTCGGCAGGTCGAGGCCATTGAAGTGCATAAAGAACAAATCAGGTTCTCTGGTGACATCCACGGTGCGTTGCACAGCTTGTTGTCAAAGCCCGGCCCCGGGGTCAAGGGATTTGCCCTGCTGGCCGAGGACATTCCCGTGGCCTTTCTGCTGCTCAAACGCCCGCCGGTGCTGCCCGCCTGGGCCGACGAACACAGTGCGACCCTGCATGCATTGCAAGTGGATCAACGCGCTCAGGGCAAAGGCTATGGCAAGGCCTGCCTGCAGGCGTTGCCCGAGGTGGCGCGCCAGGCCTGGCCAGAGATCAAGGGGCTGGAATTGTCAGTGGATGCCGACAACGTGTCGGCCATCGCGCTTTACGCAAAATTCGGCTGGGTCGACAGCGGTGAGGCCTATAAGGGCCGGATAGGTTACGAGCGGCGGATGGGGCTGATGTTCTGACCCTTTCAGCACTGGCGCTGGAGCCAGGCAATAGCAAGATCATTGAGGCCAATCGGCGCGATACCGCTCCCGCCGACGCCACACTCAATCAAACTCGACACAAATTCCCTACAAAATACCGGGTTCGCTCGCTGTCATCTGCAAGAGTCTACGTATATAAAAGCCCCCCGTTGCGACAACGGGAGCAAAGAACCGAGCTTCACCCCTGTCGACCAATGGCAGAACCGGACTCATTTGTTCATTTTGTTTTATTTGCACAGACTCGGGCTCAGGCGCAGCATATCCAACCCTGTATCGGCCCAACGCTCGGCTTCGGCGTGCAGTTCAAAACTGTCGGGGGCCAACAGCCACTGGTACAGGATGCCATCGATGTACGCATGCAGGCTGATGGCGGCGCGGGCGGTGTCGAGGTTTTCCGGCAACTGTCCGCGATTCACTGCATTACTCAGGGCCAGGGCGATTCGCCCGTTGCAATCGAGACTGGCCGAGCGACGCTGCTGGCGCAGATCGCACATTTCATCGGTGAATTCGCACTTATGAAACAGAATCTCATTGATGCGCCGGGTTTTCGGGTCCAGGGCAACTTGATGAAACAAATGAATCAGCAGCTTGCGCATGCAACCCAGCGGGTCAGGTTCATCTGCGCTTTCGCTGGCCGTGGCCATTTCATCCAGCGGCTCATGCAGGGTGTCGAGCATGGCCTGCACCAGGTCCGCCTTGTTGCTGAAATGCCAATAGATGGCCCCGCGCGTGACGCCGGCCAGGGTCGCGATGTCCGCCAGTGTCGTGCGCGCCACGCCCCGCTCGAAAAAGGCTTTTTCGGCCGCTTCGAGTATCTGGCTACGGGTTTCTTGAGCTTCCTCTTTGGTACGACGGACCATGGCAGTACAACCTCAATCAGGATGCTTCAGCGATGACTGGATATCAGCTGAATAAAAGTGGGGCGAACGCTCTCAGGCGGCGTCCCCACCCTACAGTTCGAACTCTTGAACAAATTTTGTAACGTCAAGGTGACACGGTTCAGCTATTTACAAACAACCATGAACGTAAGTATATTACTTAGCAAGCTACTTATCCACTCAGCGCAAAATTTTTACCTTTCCACCTTTCGAGTGCGCACTGTGCGTGCCTGACCCGAGGATTTTCATGCAATTCAAGCCAGCTGTTACCGCTCTGGTCACCGCCGTCGCCTTGGCCACACTGCTTGGCGGATGCAAAAAGGAAGAGGCCGCGCCTGCAGCACCGCCCCCTCAGGTCGGCGTCGTCACCTTGCAACCACAAGCCTTCACCCTGACCTCCGAGCTCCCGGGCCGCACCAGCGCGTTCCGCATCGCCGAGGTTCGCCCTCAGGTCAACGGCATCATTCTCAAGCGCCTGTTCAAGGAAGGCGGCGACGTCAAGGCCGGTCAGCAGCTGTATCAGATCGATCCGGCCGTTTATGAAGCCACCCTGAAAAGCGCCCAGGCCAATCTGCAACAGACCAAGTCGATCTCCGATCGCTACCAGCAACTGGTCAAGGAGCAGGCTGTCAGCCGCCAGGAATACGACACGGCCCTGGCTAACCGGCTGCAAGCGGAAGCGACCATGCAAAGCGCGCAGATCAATGTGCGCTACACCAAGGTGTACGCGCCGATCTCCGGCCGTATCGGCCGTTCTACGGTGACCGAAGGCGCGCTGGTGACCAGCGGCCAGGCCGAAGCCATGGCCGTGATTCACCAGCTCGACCCGATCTACGTCGACGTGACCCAGTCCTCCGTGGAGCTGCTTCAACTGCGCCGCGAACTGGAAAGCGGTCGCCTGCAAAAAGCTGGCGACACTGCCGCCATGGTCAAGCTGACCCTGGAAGATGGCAGCGAATACAAACAATCGGGCAAGCTCGAGTTCTCCGAAGTCTCGGTGGACCAGACCACCGGTTCCGTGACCTTGCGTGCGGTGTTCCCTAACCCTGATCACACCTTGCTGCCAGGCATGTTTGTTCACGCCCAGCTGCAATCGGGCGTGAACAGCGCGGCGATCCTCGCACCGCAACAAGGTGTGACCCGCGACCTCAAAGGCAGCCCGACCGCATTGGTCGTCGGCCCGGACAACAAGGTTGAATTGCGTCAGCTCAAGGCCAGCCGCACCGTGGGCAGCCAATGGCTGATCGAAGATGGCTTGAAGGCCGGCGATCGACTGATCACCGAAGGGCTGCAATACGTCAAACCTGGCATTGAAGTCAAAGCCAGTGAAGCGACTAACGTTGGCGCAAAGAACCCGGCCCCCGCACAGGTAGCTGACAAGGCTGCCGGCGGCAAAGGGGAGTAGACCATGTCGAAATTTTTTATCGACCGTCCGATTTTCGCCTGGGTAATTGCCCTGGTGATCATGCTGGTCGGGGCACTCTCGATCCTCAAACTTCCGATCAACCAATACCCGAGCATTGCGCCTCCGGCCATTGCGATCCAGGTGACCTACCCGGGCGCGTCCGCACAAACCGTGCAGGACACCGTGGTGCAGGTGATCGAACAACAGCTCAACGGTATCGATAACCTGCGTTATGTCTCCTCGGAAAGTAACTCCGACGGCAGCATGACCATTACCGCGACCTTCGAGCAGGGCACCAACTCCGATACCGCGCAGGTTCAGGTCCAGAACAAACTGAACCTGGCCACCCCGCTGCTGCCGCAAGAAGTGCAGCAACAGGGGATCCGCGTGACCAAGGCAGTGAAAAACTTCCTGATGGTGATCGGCGTGGTGTCCCGTGACGGCAGCATGACCAAGGACGACCTGTCCAACTACATCGTGTCGAACATGCAGGATCCGATCTCGCGGACCGCCGGTGTCGGTGACTTCCAGGTCTTCGGTGCCCAGTACGCGATGCGGATCTGGCTCGACCCGGCCAAGCTCAACAACTTCAACCTGACGCCGGTGGACGTGAAGACCGCCATCGCGGCGCAGAACGTCCAGGTGTCGTCCGGTCAACTCGGCGGTTTGCCAGCGGTCGCCGGCCAACAGCTGAACGCGACGATCATCGGCAAGACCCGCCTGCAGACTGCCGAGCAGTTCAAGGCGATCCTGCTCAAGGTCAACAAGGACGGCTCGCAAGTGCGCGTCGGCGACGTCGCGGATGTCGGCCTGGGCGGCGAGAACTATGCGATCAGTGCCCAGTTCAACGGCAGCCCGGCCTCCGGTCTGGCGGTGAAACTGGCCAACGGTGCCAACGCCCTCGACACGGCCAAAGCCCTGCGCAAGACCATCGAGACACTCAAGCCGTTCTTCCCGCAAGGCATGGAAGTGGTGTTCCCGTACGACACCACGCCGGTGGTGACCGAGTCGATCAAGGGCGTGGTTGAAACCCTGGTCGAAGCGGTCGTGCTGGTGTTCCTGGTGATGTTCCTGTTCCTGCAGAACTTCCGCGCCACCGTCATCACCACGATGACGGTCCCGGTGGTGTTGCTGGGTACCTTCGGCATCCTTGCGGCATTTGGCTTCAGCATCAACACCCTGACCATGTTCGGCATGGTGTTGGCCATCGGCTTGCTGGTGGACGACGCCATCGTCGTGGTGGAAAACGTCGAACGGGTCATGAGCGAAGAAGGCCTGTCACCCAAGGAGGCCACCAAGAAATCCATGGGGCAGATCCAGGGTGCACTGGTCGGTATTGCCCTGGTGCTGTCGGCGGTATTACTGCCGATGGCGTTCTTCAGTGGCTCTACCGGTGTGATCTACAAGCAGTTCTCGATCACCATCGTTTCCGCCATGGCGCTGTCGGTACTGGTTGCGCTGATCTTCACCCCGGCCTTGTGCGCCACCATGCTCAAGCCGATTCCGAAAGGCGAACACGGCACGCCGAAACGCGGCTTCTTCGGCTGGTTCAACCGCAATTTCGACCGTAGTGTCAGAAGCTATGAGCGTGGCGTGGGCAATATGCTCTCGAACAAGGCGCCCTACCTGCTGGCCTACCTCATCATCCTGGTCGGCATGATCTGGCTGTTCACCCGTATTCCAACGGCGTTCCTGCCGGAAGAAGACCAAGGCGTATTGTTCGCCCAGGTGCAAACCCCGGCCGGCTCCACTGCACAGCGCACGCAGGTGGTGGTGGACGAAATGCGTGAGTTCCTGCTGCGTCCCTCCAAGGACGGCGGTGAAGGTGACGCGGTGGCCTCGGTGTTTACCGTGACCGGTTTCAACTTTGCCGGCCGTGGCCAGAGCTCGGGCATGGCGTTCATCATGCTCAAACCCTGGGACGAGCGTAACGCCGACAACAGCGTATTCAAACTCGCGGCACGGGCCCAGCAGCACTTCTTCACCTTCCGTGATGCCATGGTGTTTGCTTTCGCCCCACCGGCGGTTCTGGAACTGGGTAACGCCACCGGTTTCGACGTGTTCCTGCAGGACCGCGCCGGTATCGGTCACGACAAGCTGATGGAAGCGCGCAACCAGTTCCTCGGCATGGCGGCGCAAAGCAAGGTCCTCTCGCAAGTGCGTCCCAACGGTCTGAACGACGAGCCGCAATACCAGCTGGAAATCGATGACGAGAAGGCCAGCGCCCTGGGCGTGACCCTCACCGACATCAACAACACCCTGTCGATTGCCCTGGGCAGTAGCTATGTGAACGACTTCATCGACCGCGGTCGGGTGAAGAAGGTCTATTTGCAAGGCGAGCCAAATGCGCGCATGAGTCCCGAGGACGTGAAGAAGTGGTATGTGCGCAACAGCGCCGGGACCATGGTGCCGTTCTCGGCCTTCGCCAAAGGTGAGTGGATTTACGGCGCGCCGAAGCTGTCGCGTTACAACGGCGTGGAAGCGATGGAAATTCTCGGTGCTCCGGCGCCCGGGTATTCCACCGGTGAAGCCATGGCCGAAGTCGAAGCCCTGGCCAGGAAACTGCCGGCCGGTGTCGGTATTTCCTGGACCGGTCTGTCGTATGAGGAACGTCTGTCCGGCTCGCAAGCGCCCGCGCTGTATGCGTTGTCGCTGCTGATGGTGTTCCTGTGCCTGGCCGCGCTGTACGAAAGCTGGTCGATCCCGATCGCGGTGATGCTGGTGGTGCCGTTGGGCATCATCGGGGCGCTGATGGCGACCAGCCTGCGCGGCCTGTCCAACGACGTGTACTTCCAGGTGGGCCTGTTGACGACCATCGGGCTGGCGGCGAAAAACGCCATCCTGATCGTCGAATTCGCCAAGGAACTGCATGAACAGGGGCGCAGCCTGCGCGATGCCGCGATCGAAGCCTGCCGGATGCGTTTGCGACCGATCGTCATGACCTCGCTCGCCTTCGTCCTTGGTGTGGTACCACTGGCCATTTCCACGGGCGCAGGCTCTGGTAGCCAACATGCGATCGGTACCGGGGTGATTGGCGGTATGCTCACCGCCACGATCCTGGCGATCTTCTGGGTCCCACTGTTTTTCGTCACCGTGTCGGCCATGGGGCAGCGCAAAACCGCTGACCAGGATGACGCACTTGAACCTTCTAAAGAGGCTGGCTAATGAGCAAGTCGCTACTCTCCATCGCAATCGCCGCCCTCGTGCTGAGCGGTTGCTCACTGATACCGGATTATCAGCGGCCGGAAGCGCCGGTGGCCGGCCAGTATCCACAGGGCCCGGCGTACTCGCCGGCCCAGGCGCCGGCCCAGGCCGCCGCCGAACAGGGCTGGAAGCAGTTTTTCCATGACCCGGCCCTGCAGCAACTGATCCAGGTCGCCCTGGAAAACAACCGCGACCTGCGGGTCGCGGCGTTGAATATCGATGCCTTCGCGGCGCAGTACCGCATCCAGCGTGCTGATCTGTTCCCGGCGGTGTCGGCCAATGGCACCGGCAGCCGGCAGCGGGTCCCGGCACGGGCCTCGCAGACCGGCGAAGCGGGCATCACCAGTTCCTACTCGGCCACGGTCGGCATCAGCGCTTATGAACTGGACCTGTTCGGTCGGGTTCGCAGCCTGAGCGAAGAAGCCCTGCAGCAGTACTTCGCTACCGAAGAAGGCCGCCGCAGCACGCAGATCAGTCTGGTGGCCAGCGTGGCCAATGCCTACCTGACCTGGCAGGCGGACAAAGAGCTGCGCAAGCTGACCCAGGACACCCTCGGTGCGTTCGAGGAGAGCCTGAAGCTCACCGCCCGCAGCAACGAAGTCGGTGTAGCCTCGGCCCTGGACCTGGCCCAGTCGCGGACCTCGGTGGAAAACGCCCGGGCGCAACTGGCTCGCTACACCCGCCAGGTCGCGCAGGATGAAAACAGCCTGGTGTTGCTGCTCGGCACCGCTATCCCGGCCAATCTGCCAACCGCCAAGCCGCTGTCCGACGAACTGCTGAGCGACGTTCCGCCCGGCCTGCCGTCGGACTTGCTACAACGGCGTCCGGACATCCTCCAGGCCGAATACAACCTCAAGGCGGCCAATGCCAACATCGGCGCGGCCCGGGCGGCATTCTTCCCGAGCATCAGCCTGACAGCCAATGCCGGTTCCCTGAGCCCGGACCTGTCCGGCCTGTTCAAGGGCGGTTCGGGCACCTGGCTGTTCCAGCCCCAGATCAACCTGCCGATCTTCAACGCCGGCAGCCTGCGCGCCAGCCTGGATTACTCGAAAATCCAGAAAGACATCGGCGTGGCGAACTACGAGAAGTCCATTCAAACGGCCTTCCAGGAAGTCGCCGATGGCCTGGCCGCGCGACAGACCTACACCGATCAATTGCAGGCCCAGCGTGATTTCGTCAGCGCCAACCAGGACTACTACCGTCTGGCCGAGCGTCGTTATCGCATTGGTGTCGACAGCAACCTGACCTTCCTCGATGCCCAGCGCCAGCTGTTCAGTGCCCAACAGGCGCTGATCACCGACCGTCTGGCGCAGCTGACCAGTGCGGTTAATTTGTACAAGGCACTGGGCGGTGGCTGGAATGAGCAGACCGCCAGGGTCGAGCCGCAGAAAGAAGAAGCGCCGAAGATGAAGTTGTTTTAATTCTTCAGCAAAAAAAAGCCTCATGGGACATAGTGGTTCCATGAGGCGGCTTTTTTACAAAGCAACCATCTAAAATAGTACACCGCTACACATATAATACTTTGAAATCGCCTCACACAAAAAAAACCAAAGCCAGAACGTTAATTAGCTCTCGCTGGCTTGTAGATTTATAGAAAAAGCATTGCACTTAAAATAGATCTCTCGCTCACCTTGCAGATTAGTGTAGGAAAAATCGAAATAACCATCAATTGAGTACTCATTAGCGGACAAGACAGTAAGGACCCCTTCTAAAATGCAATTACCAGGAATGACTTTTCCTTTAACTTCAATCAGTGCTCCCACATCCGTAATTTCATCTGAAATTCTGTAGGGCGTTCCTGTCACGAGATCTCCGCCCACCATACGCAATGCTATTCCGGTTACTTCAGCTCTCTCCGCAGCGATTAGCATAAAATTTCGCTGTTGATTATGGGTCCACTGAGAAAAAAGCAATTTCGTCAAGCTGACATCGGTTTTTGATTCTTCCGTTGCACGATAGTCATGGAGAGTTCCACTGATTCTCCCCTGTACGGGTTCGAGTAAAATTTCTTCCTCATTAAATATAAAATAGGCTTGCCCATTTTTATAGAGAACGTTGAGATCTGCTGCATTCTGCTGTTTTTTCTTAGAGCTCATAACCATCTCCAACTGAAAGTCGTATGAAATAAAGAAATCAAAAGACAACGAAAAAAAGACTACACCCTCATACCTACGCCAACAACTGTCAGATATGACAGATTGACAACCTTACAAAACTGATAGATTTTGAAAAGTTAACATTCTCCCCACACAAAAGTGGCCTGGGCCTTTTGTGAACATTGGCAATGTATTAAATCTACCAAAACTATCGTTCGATAATCGCCCCGATTCCGATTTTCCAGATTGAACCATCCAGTACATTCCCCGCACCATCCTCAACACAAGACCAATAACATCAGGTTCTACACCATGCCCCCGCGCCCTGCCCTGTCCGGCTGATCCTGTTCATTTTTAGTCCCTGATACCCGCCTTTGTCTGCAATCACGCATTGCAGTCGCAACCCGTTACACCCCTAAAAACCAGAGAGACCCGAGCCCATGACGCCTTCCACTGCGCAGTATTTTTTCCCCAGCCTGATCGCCATCGCGCTGACCGGTGCGGCGCTGCCCGCCGCAGCCGAGGAATCGGGTTTTGTCGAAGGGGCCAAGGTCAACCTGAACCTGCGCAACTTCTACATCAACCGCAACTTCACCAACCCGACCCGGGCGCAGGGCAAGGCTGAAGAGTGGACGCAAAGCTTCATCCTCGATGCCAGGTCCGGGTTCACCCAGGGCATCGTCGGGTTCGGCATGGATGTGCTGGGGCTGTACTCGGTGAAACTCGACGGCGGTAAAGGTACCGGTGGCACACAATTACTGCCGCTGGACAGCGACGGTCGCCCGGCGGACAACTTCGGGCGCACCAACGTGGCGTTCAAGGCCAAGCTGTCCCAGACCGAAGTGAAGGTCGGCGAATGGATGCCGGTGCTGCCGATCCTGCGTTCCGACGACGGGCGTTCCCTGCCGCAAACCTTCCGTGGCGGGCAGATCACTTCGAAGGAAATCAACGGCCTGACGCTCTACGGCGGCCAGTTCCGCGCCAACAGCCCCCGGGACGACAGCAGCATGAGCGACATGTCGATGACCGGCCAGGCTGCGTTCACCTCCGACCGTTTCAATTTCCAGGGCGGCGAATACCTGTTCAACGACAAGCGCACCCAGGTCGGCCTGTGGAACGCCGAACTCAAGGACATCTACAGCCAGCAATACCTGAATGTGACCCACAGCCAGCCCATCGGCGACTGGACCCTGGGCGCCAACCTCGGCTTCTTCTACGGCAAGGATGACGGCAGTGCCCGGGCCGGCGAACTGGACAACAAGACCTGGTCTGGGCTGTTCTCCGCCAAGTACGGCGGCCACACCTTCTACGTCGGCCTGCAAAAGCTCACCGGCGACAATGCCTGGATGCGGGTCAACGGTACCAGCGGCGGCACCCTGGCCAACGACAGTTATAACGCGAGCTATGACAACGCCAAGGAGAAGTCCTGGCAACTGCGCCACGACTACAACTTCGTCGCGCTCGGCGTGCCGGGCCTGACCCTGATGAACCGCTACATCAGTGGTGACAATGTGCACACCGGTACCGTTACCGATGGCAAGGAATGGGGGCGCGAATCAGAACTGGCGTACACCCTGCAAAGCGGAACGTTCAAGGACTTGAACGTCAAATGGCGCAACTCGACCATTCGCCGGGATTTCAGCAATAACGAGTTCGACGAGAACCGGTTGATCGTCAGCTATCCGATCAACCTGCTCTAGACTTCACTACCGCCATCGCGGGCAAGCCCGCAGAGGACCATCAGTGAACACAAAATTGGCGTTCACACCGGCCCACTGTGGGAGCGGGCTTGCCCGCGAAGGCGGCGGCACATTCAACAGAGATGTTGACTGATAGAACGCTTTCGCTGGCAAGCCAGCTCCCACAGGGGATCTTCGGTGAACACATAATTAGCGTTCACACCGAACACTGTAGGAGCGGGCTTGTCGGATCGCCGCACCGCCGCGAAGGCGTCAGCAGCAGAGTTTTACGGAATCACTCCCGCGACTCGATTCCCAACTCATCCCACACCGATTCCGCGAGGTGGAAGGTCGCATTGGCCGCCGGAATCCCACAGTAGATCGCGCTCTGCATGATCACTTCCTTGATCTCGCCACGGGTCACGCCGTTGTTCGCGGCGGCGCGCAAGTGCAGTTTGAGTTCACCTTCGCGGTTCATGCCGATCAGCATGGCGATGGTGATCAGGCTGCGGGTGTGGCGCGGCAGGCCCGGGCGGGTCCAGATGTCGCCCCAGGCATGGCGGGTGATCATCTCCTGGAACTCCGAGTTGAACTCGGTCAGGGTAGTCAGGCTGCGGTCGACGTGAGCGTCACCGAGTACCGCGCGCCGGACGTTCATGCCCTCGTCATAACGTTGTTTTTCGTCCACGACCATCCCCTTAATCGGCTGACAGGAACGCCAGTACCCGGTCGCTGAACGCAGCGCCAGCCTGGACGTTGGACAAATGCGCCGCATAGAACTCGGCGTATTCGGCGCCATGCACATGCTCCTGAATGAAATGCCCGCCCGACGGCGGCGTGACCGCATCTTCGGTGCCGGCAATGACCAGCAACGGCACCTTGATCGAAGACAGCTGCTCACGGAAATCCGCATCGCGCACGGCGGCGCAATTGGCCGCATAACCTTCAGGCGAGGTGGCCGCGAGCATGTCCGTGATCTTCTTCGCCGCTTCCGGGTTGGCTTCGGAGAAATCCGCGGTGAACCAGCGTGCAATCGATGCATCGCGCAGCGCGACCATCGCCGCCACACCGTCACGCAGCACGGTTTCGATCCGCGGGTTCCACACCGATGGATCACCGATTTTCGCCGCGGTATTGCACACCACCAGTTTGTTCAGACGCTGGCCGGCGTTGATCCCCAACCACTGGCCGATCAAGCCGCCCATGGACAGACCGCAAAAATGCGCGCGCTCGATGTGCAAGGCATCCAGCAGGGCCAGCACGTCATGGCCCAGTTGCTCGATGCTGTAAGGCCCCGGCGTGACCAGGGATTTTCCATGGCCACGGGTATCGAAACGCAGCACCTGGAACTGTTCGGTGAACGCCGCAATCTGCGCGTCCCACATATGCAGGTCGGTGCCCAACGAGTTGGACAGCACCAGCACCGGCGCTCCGGCCGGGCCATCGAGTTGGTAATTCAGTTCGCCCTCGGCGAGTTGTACGAATGCCACGGCAGTCTCCTTCAGGCAGTCAATGCAGAATGTTCAGCCACCGCTCGCTCGACCCAGGTATGGGCCTGACCGAGGTAATGGGCGGGGTCCAGCAGACGATCGAGTTCAGCAGCCGACAGCTCGGCGGTCACTTGCGGTTCGTCGCCCAGTACTGCGCGCAGATGACGGTGTTCCGCCACGGCACGCTTGCAGCATTGCTCGAGCAGATGATGGGCGGTGTCGCGGCCGACCCGTTGGGCGAGGACGATGCTCACCGCTTCGGCCAGCACCAGGCCTTGGGTCAGGTCGAGGTTGCGGGCCATGCGAACGGCATCCACTTCCAGCCCGTCGGCCAGCGACAGCGCCTGCTGCAGCGCGCCGGACACCAGGCAGCAAATCTCCGGCAGGGTTTCCCACTCGGCATGCCACAGGCCCAGGCTGCGCTCGTGTTCCTGAGGCATGGCGCTGAACAGGGTCGACAACAGACCCGGCACCCGGGTCGCGGCACCGATCAGCACCGCGGCGCCCACCGGGTTGCGTTTGTGCGGCATGGTCGAGGAACCGCCCTTGCCCGGCGCCGACGGTTCGAAGACTTCGGCGGCTTCGGTCTGCATCAACAGGCTGATGTCGCGACCGAATTTGCCAAGGCTGCCGGCGATCAGACCCAGCACCGCAGCGAATTCCACCAGGCGATCGCGCTGGGTGTGCCAGGGTTGTTCGGGCAAGCTCAGTTGCAGTTCCGCCGCCAGCGCTTCGGCAATCGGCATGGCTTGTTCGCCGAGGGCCGCCAGTGTCCCGGAGGCACCACCGAATTGCAGCACCAGCAGTCGTGGCTTGAGTTCTTGCAGACGCTGACGGCTGCGAGTCACGGCGCCGAGCCAGCCGGCGATCTTCATGCCAAGGGTGACCGGGGTCGCATGTTGCAACCAGGTGCGTCCGGCCAGTGGCGTCGCAACATAACGCAAGGCTTGGGTCGCCAGGGTTTCACCCAGTTGCGCCAGGTCGCTTTCGATCAAGGTCAGCGCGTGGCGCAGTTGCAGCACCAGGCCGGTGTCCATCACGTCCTGACTGGTCGCGCCCAGATGCACAAAGCGCTCGGCTTCGGCATCGTGCTTCGCGATCTGCTTGCCCAGCGCCTTGACCAGCGGAATCGCCGAATTGCCCGCCGTGGCAATCGCCTCTCCGAGGGCGACGAAGTCGTAATGCTCCGCCCGACAAGCCGCTTCGATCGGTGCGACCGCAGTCGGCGGAATCAACCCGACCTGCGCTTCGGCCCGGGCCAGTGCCGCTTCGAAATCGAGCATGGCCTGGACCCGGCCCTGATCGCAGAACACGTCACGCATATCGCGGGCAGTGAAATAAGCATCGAACAACTGGTTGCCCGGTCGCTGGTTCATAAACAGTCCCTGAAGGCGTGGGCCGGTCAGGCCCACGGGTAAAAAATCAAAGATCGTGTTCCAAATATTTCGGCTGCTTCGGCAGGCGCAGGCTGAACAGGAACGCCACCGCCATCATCACCGTCACGTACCAGTAGAAGGAGTTTTCCATGCCCACGGCTTTGAGGCTCAAGGCCACATACTCCGCCGTACCACCAAAGATCGCATTCGCCACCGCATACGCCAGGCCGACACCCAGTGCCCGCACTTCCGGCGGGAACATTTCGGCTTTCACCAGGCCGCTGATGGAGGTGTAGAAACTGACGATCGCCAGCGCCAGGGTAATCAGCACAAAGGCCAGGAACGGATTGGTGTTGCTTTTCAGGCTCAACAGGATCGGCACGGTGCACAAGGTACCGAGGGCGCCGAACCAGAGCATCGACTTACGACGGCCGATCTTGTCCGCGAGCATGCCGAAAAACGGCTGCATGCACATATAAAGGAACAGCGCGCCGGTCATGATGTAGCTGGCCGTCTTGGCGTGCATGCCGGCGGTGTTCACCAGGTACTTCTGCATATACGTGGTGAAGGTGTAGAAAATCAGCGAGCCACCGGCGGTGTAACCCAGCACAGTAATGAACGCAGCCTTGTGGTCGCGAAACAGGGCTCGGATGCTGCCGGCGTCCTTGTTGTCGCGCATTTCCTTGCTGGTGGTTTCCTTGAGCGAACGACGCAGGAACAGCGAAACCAATGCCGCCGCCGCACCGACCACAAACGGTATCCGCCAGCCGTAGGCGCGCAGATCGTCTTCGGTAAGGAACTGTTGCAGGACCACCACCAGCGACACCGCCAGCAACTGCCCGCCGATCAGCGTCACATACTGGAACGAGGCGAAGAAACCGCGCTGGCCCCTGAGGGCGACTTCGCTCATGTAGGTCGCCGTGGTGCCGTACTCACCGCCTACCGACAAGCCCTGCAGCAAGCGGGCGAACAGCAGCATGATCGGCGCCCAGACACCGATGTCCTTGTAGGTCGGCAGGCAAGCGATGAGCAACGATCCGAAGCACATCATCAGAATCGAGATCAACATCGAGTTCTTGCGACCGTGCTTGTCCGCGACCCGGCCGAAGATCCAGCCGCCGATAGGCCGCATCAGAAACCCGGCGGCGAATACGCCAGCGGTGTTGACCAGCTGTACCGTGGGGTTGTCGGAAGGAAAGAACGCGGGCGCAAAATAGATTGCACAAAAGGCATAGACGTAAAAGTCGAACCATTCGACGAGGTTGCCCGACGAGGCACCGACAATTGCAAAGATCCGTTTGCTGCGCTCTTCACCGGTGTAGTGCGCTGGAATAGCGGTGGGGGTAGTCATGGGTATTCACTCTTTGGGGACTGTCAGAGTCTAGACACAATTTGCAACAGTCCCGTTCCACAGAAGCATTGGCAATACACAACCCCTGTGGGAGCAAGCCCGCTCCCACAGGGATTGATGGTGTTCTCTCAATAATCGAAGAACACCGTCTCCGCCTCAGTCCCTTGCAAAATCACATTCCACTGATAAACACCCGATGCATCCTTCTTCGCCAGCAAGGTATCGCGGCGCTCGGCAGGTACGCATTCAAGCAACGAATCAGCCACATTGGCCGGCTCGCCATCGAAGTAGATTCGCGTCAGCAAGTGCTTGACCAGACCACGGGCGAACACCAGGACCACCAGGTGCGGTGCCTGGGTCGTGCCTTTGAGGCCTTGCACCGTGCCCGGCTTGATCGTGGTGAAGCGGAACCGCCCTTCGGCATCCACCGGCACCCGGCCAAACCCTTCGAAGTTCGGGTCCAGGGGTTTGTCCTGATCGTCTTCGGGGTGGTCGTACTTGCCGGCGGCGTTGGCCTGCCAGACTTCCAGCATCGCGTCGTTGACGACATCGCCGTTGCCATCGATGACCTGCCCGGTGATCGCCACGCGCTCGCCGAGGGTGTGTTCGACGGTCAGATCTTCGCGGTTCAGCCAGGTCAGGCCGATGTGGTAATACGGTCCGACGGTGTGGGACGTGGTCGCATTCAGCGTCATCTTATTTCTCCATCGGCGTGGCTTCGCGGCCGCGCAGGACGATGTCCCAGCGATAACCGAGGGCGTAGGAAGGGATGGTTTTTTCCAGGTCGAAACTGGCGATCAAGCGCTCTTTGGCGCAAGTATCCGGCACGCAGTTGTAGATCGGGTCGTAGGCCAGCAACGGGTCCCCGGGGAAATACATCTGGGTGACCAGCCGCGTCAGGATGCTCGGCCCGAACAGCGAAAAGTGAATGTGCGCCGGACGCCAGGCATTGTGGTGGTTGCCCCACGGATAGGCGCCGGGCTTGATGGTCTGGAACTGGTACCAGCCATCGGCGTCGGTCACGGTGCGGCCGGTACCGGTGAAGTTCGGGTCCAGCGGCGCATCGTGCAGGTCGCGATCATGGTTGTAGCGACCGGCGGCGTTGGCCTGCCAGATCTCCACCAGGATCCCCGGCACCGGCAAGCCATCTTCATCCAGCACGCGGCCGTGGATGATGATCCGCTCGCCCTGGGGTTCACCCTGGTGTTGAGCGGTCAGGTCGTTGTCCTTCTCGTTGATGCGCTCGGCGCCGACCGTCGGACCGGTAATTTCCGACAGCGAGTGAGGCAAGAACACCAGCGGCTTGGACGGCGAGCGACGGTTGGTGGATTGATAGGCCGGGTGCAGGTAGTCCGGCTGAGTGCCCGCCTGCGGGCGGCGGTAACCAGGCTTGTCAGTCATGGAGCATTCCTCAGTTCTTGTTATCGGGGCGACGAGTCAGACGCGCTCGATGGCCAACGCCAGACCCTGACCGACGCCGACGCACATGGTCGCCAGGCCTTTCTTGCCACCGGTCTTTTCCAGCTGATGCAGCGCCGTCAGCACCAGGCGCGCACCGCTCATGCCCAACGGATGGCCCAGGGCAATGGCGCCACCGTTCGGGTTGACCTGAGCCGCGTCGTCCGCCAGTCCCAGTTCGCGCAGTACCGCCAGACCCTGGCTGGCGAAAGCTTCGTTGAGTTCGATCACGTCGAAATCGCTGACAGCCAGGCCCAGGCGTTCGGTCAGTTTGCGCACCGCCGGGACCGGGCCGATGCCCATGACCCGAGGGGCGACACCGGCGCTGGACATGCCCAATACTTTGGCACGCGCCGTCAGGCCGTGTTTCTTCACCGCGTCGCCGGATGCCAGGATCAACGCGGCGGCACCGTCGTTCACACCCGAGGCGTTGCCTGCGGTAACGGTTTTGTCGGAACCGTTGACCGGTTTCAGTCTGGCCAGGGTTTCCAGGGTGGTGTCGGCGCGCGGATGCTCGTCCTGGCTGACGACCGTTTCACCCTTCTTGTGGGCAATGCGCACTTCGACGATTTCTTCGGCGAAAAACCCTGCAGCTTGCGCGGCGGCGGTCTTTTGCTGGCTGCGCAGTGCGAACGCGTCCTGATCCTCGCGGGAAATTTCGTAGTCGTCGGCGACGTTGTCCGCGGTCTGCGGCATCGCATCGACGCCGTATTGGGCCTTCATCAACGGGTTGATGAAACGCCAGCCGATGGTGGTGTCTTCCAGCTTCATGTTGCGCGAGAACGCCGCATCGGCCTTGCCCATCACGAACGGTGCGCGGGACATCGACTCGACGCCACCGGCAATCGCCAGCTCCATCTCGCCACTGGCAATGGCGCGGAATGCCGTGCCGATGGCATCCATGCCCGAGGCGCAGAGGCGGTTGAGGGTCACGCCCGGGATGCTTTCCGGCAGGCCCGCCAGCAGCAACGCCATGCGTGCCACGTTGCGGTTGTCTTCACCGGCCTGGTTGGCGCAACCGAGGAATACCTCGTCCACGGCGTTCCAGTCTACCGACGGGTTGCGCTCCATCAGCGCCTTGATCGGCACGGCGGCCAGGTCGTCGGCGCGAACCGCCGACAGACCACCGCCGAAACGGCCGATGGGGGTACGAATCGCGTCGCAGATATAAACGTCACGCATCACGCTTCTCCAGGTGCTTGGCCGTGGGCCGCGGCAGTGCGGGCTTCCAGGTCGCGCAGGGCCTTGAGCTCGATATCGGTCGGCTCGGCGGTGTTTTCAACGTGTTCGGCAAAACGAATCGGCCAACCCGTGGCAGCGGTCACTTGCTCGCGGGTCACGCCCGGGTGCAGTGCGGTGACCACGAATTCATGGGTGCCGGCTTCCGGTTCCATGATGCACAGGTCGGTAATGATGCCGACCGGACCGGCACCCGGCAGGCCGAGACGCTTGCGTGAATCACCGCCCTCGCCATGACCGACCGAGGTGATGAAGTCGAGCTTGTCGACGAAGGAACGCGCCGACTGCTTGAGGATGATCAACACGCTCTTGGCGGAACCGGCGATCTCCGGCGCGCCACCGGCACCCGGCAGACGGACTTTCGGCGCGTGGTAGTCGCCGACCACGGTGGTATTGATGTTGCCGAAACGGTCGACTTGCGCAGCGCCGAGGAAGCCGACGTCAATGCGCCCGCCCTGCAGCCAGTAGCGAAAAATCTCGCCGGTCGGGACTACGGTGTCGGCGGTTTCCGCCAGCTCACCGTCACCGATCGACAGTGGCAGTACGCTCGGCTTGGCACCGATCGGACCCGATTCGTAGATAAGGACTACATCTGGCGAGGACGTCAGGCGCGCGAGGTTGGCGGCTTTCGACGGCAGGCCGATGCCGACGAAACACACCGAACCGTTCTTCAAACGGCGGGCGGCGGCGACGGTCATCATTTCATTGGTGGTGTAAGTCATTACTTCGCCTCCGAAGCAGCGGCCAGCTTGGCCTGGAACTCGCTGAAGTCAGCGCAGCCATGGATGTACTCGTTGATCCACGCGGTGAAGGTTTCACGGTCGCGGGCAATCGGGTCCCAAGCCTGGTAGAAACGGTTGTCGCGCTCGTTGTAACCATGGGCATAGGACGGATGTGCGCCACCAGGCACGTGGCAGACCGCGCTCAGGGCCCAGGTCGGCAGTACGCAGGAATTCATCGGTGCATTGAGGTCGTCGACGATTTCTTCGACGGTCACGATGCAACGCTTGGCCGCCAGCGCGGCTTCTTTTTGCACGCCGAGGATGCCCCACAGCAGCACGTTGCCTTTACGGTCGGCTTTTTGTGCGTGAATCACGGTGATGTCCGGACGTACCGACGGCACCGCTGCCAGCACTTCGCCAGTGAACGGGCAAGTGACGGTCTTGATCAGCGGGTTGACCTTCGGCAGGTCGGAGCCGGCGTAGGCGCGCAGCACTGCAAACGGCAGTCCCGAAGCGCCAGCGACGTAGGCATTGGCCAGGTCGGCGTGGCTGTGTTCTTCGATTTCCAGCGCGTGCGGCCACTGCTTCTCGACTGCATCGCGCAGACGGTGCAGCGAACCGACACCCGGGTTACCGCCCCAGGAGAAGATCAGCTTGCGAGCACAACCGGCACCGATCAACTGGTCGTAGATCAAGTCAGGGGTCATCCGCACCAGGGTCAGGTCTTTCTTGCCCTGACGAATGATTTCGTGACCCGCCGCGGTAGGAATCAGGTGGGTGAAGCCTTCGAGGGCGACGGTATCGCCGTCGTTAACGAATTGCTTCACCGCGTCGTGCAGCGAAAGGATTTCAGCCATGGGGCAGGCTCCCGTTTTGTTATGAACCGACAGTGGTAGAAAAAGGCGCGAGGCGCTGCGCCGGAATGACTGAAGAGTAAGCCCCTAAAAATCGCCAGACAATCCGATAATCGACTGAGTGTTCGTTTATCGCACATATTGTTGTCTACCTACCGACCTCAAAAGCTTCGCGGGCAAGCCTCGCTCCTACGGTTTGGAGGTGTTCGCAAAATCGCTGAGATCATCATTCCTGTAGGAGCGAGGCTTACCCGCTAAGAGCCCATCAGCATCGCCAAAAAATCCGGATCACGCCCTCAAGTCGCATCCGCATGACTGACCATGCCCTTGATCACCACCGCCGTCGTCGCCACTGCCGCCGGAATCACCAGTGCCGTCAGCACTTGCTCGAAGTTCCAGCCCAGGCCGAGCAACGTTGCGCCCATCCACGCACCAAGAATCGCGCCGAAGCGGCCGATCCCGAGCATCCACGACACACCGGTCGCGCGCCCTTGAGTGGGATAAAACCGCGCTGCCAGCGATGGCATCGCCGATTGCGCGCCGTTCACGCACATCCCGGCCACCAGCACCAGGGTCGCCAGTAACGTGATGTTGCCCAGGCTCTGCCCTACCGCGTAGGCAAATACCCCGGCCAGCAGGTAGAAAATGCCGATGACCTTGTGCGGATTGAACCGGTCCATGGCCCAGCCCACCCCCACCGCGCTCAGCACGCCGCCAAACTGGAACAGCGCCCCGATAAAGGCCGCCTGCTCCATGCTCGCGCCACTGTCACGCATCAGCGTCGGTAGCCAACTCGTCAGCAGGTAAACGATCACCAGGCCCATGAAATAGGTCAACCACAGCAACAAGGTGCCGGCGCTGTAGGTGCCGGAGAAGATCACCGCGAACACGTTGCGCGCTTTCACGGTTTTCTGTTCCGGCACGCTGAAGCTTGAAGCCTGGGCGACGACCTTCGGGTCGATCGGCGCCAGAGTCTTGCGCACTTTGTCCGTGCCGCGATTGCGCACGACCAGGTAGCGCGCCGATTCCGGCAACCAGAACAGCAACACCACCGCCAGGATTAGCGGCAGGATCCCGCCGATCAGCAGCAAACTGTGCCAGCCGAATGCCGGAATCAGTTTCGCCGAGATGAATCCACCACCGGCCATACCGAGGTTGAAGCCGCAGAACATGCTGGTCACCAGCAGGGACTTCTTGCGCTCCGGCGTGTATTCCGACAGCAGGGTCGTGGCGTTCGGCATCCCGGCGCCAAGCCCCAGGCCAGTGAGGAAACGCAGCACCAGCAATTGATCGACGTTAGTGCTGTAGGCCGATGCCAGGCTGAAGGCGCCGAACAACAGCACCGCGCCGACCAGTACGACTTTTCGCCCGAAGCGGTCAGCCAATGGGCCGGAACCCAGTGCACCGAACACCATGCCGATCAAGGCGGCACTCATCACTGGGCCCAGGCTGGCACGGTCGATCCCCCAATCCTGGGACAGGGCCGGCGCGATGAAACCCATGGCCGCCGTATCGAGGCCATCGAGAAAGACAATCAGGAAACAAAGGATCACCACTCGCCATTGGTAGCGCGAAATGGGTTGAGCATTGATGAAGGACTGCACGTCAAGGCAGTTGCCTACAGCAGACTGGGGTTGGTTCATTATTTTTAT